>KL571241.1:10224-20973 GCA_000715855.1 Actinoplanes liguriensis | reverse complement strand
AGCCAGCGCGGCGGCGGCCCACGCCGAGGTGAAGAGCCAGGCGGCGACCGCGGCCATCAGCACCGCCGCGACCGTCGCCCAGGAGACCGGCGGCGTGTGCGGGACGCCGAAGGTCAGCAGCGCCGTGAGATCTTCCGCGGTCCAGCCGAGGAGACCCACCACCAGCACCGCCGCGACGAGTGGCGCGAGCAGTGCCCTCCGCAGGGTGGCCACCAGGATCAGGGCCACGCCCACGTAGAGCTGCGCGGGATCCCGGCCGGGAAAGGTCCACATCGGAATACAGGCCAGGAACAGCAGCGCGACTCCGGTCGCCTGGGACTCGTAGCCCCGGATCCGGCGGGCGGCCAGGCTCAGCAGCGCGATCACCACGAACACCGCCCGGATCTGCACGGTGAAGGAAACCTCCACCGCGATCAGGCCGAGCCAGACCGCGGGCACCACGGCCAGCAGCCCGACGGTCATCGCCGTCGCGCTGAGCGGGAGCCGGACCAGTAGGGCGATGCCGATGCCGACGACCGCGATCACCGCGAACACCCCGGACGCGACACCGGGATCGCCCAGGCCGGTGGCGAGCGCGTGGACCGCGGCGACCACGGTCACCGTCAGCCGGAGGACGCGGGACAGTTCGAGGGCCGGAGCGACCGCCATACGCAGCGCGGTCACGGAGACCACCAGGCCGAGAACCGTCGCGGTCCACCACGGCAGCCCGAACGTCGCGGGAATCAGGAGACCGGCCGCGAGGAGACCGGCGACCGCCAGGTCGGTCCGGACTTGGGCGGGTAGGAGGATCGCGAATGCCAGAAGCGCCACGACGACCGCCATCAGTAGATCCCAGCCCGGCCCGGCGACCGCCGCCGACAGCGGCGCCTGGAACACCGGGAGAACGTTCGCGCCTACGCCGAGGGCGGGCACGGCCGCCACCAGGAGCGCCGCAATCCACGGCCCCTGCCAGATCGGCGAGGGCACCTGGACGCGGAGGACGCGCGACAGGGGTGAGGACGGCCGGAGGAACCGCACGGCCACCGCGATGAGCAGGGCGACCGCGGACAGACGGAGCACGACCGTACCGTCGCCCAGTTGGAGCAACCACCCGCCCGCCGCGACGCCGGCGGCGACCGTGAGCATCCCGGCCGTCCAGGTTTGTGCCTCGCGGTGCCCGGCGAGCACCGCACCCGCGGTCGTCACCACGACCACCAGCACCAGCGCGCCACCCGCCGCCGCGGCCGCACCCGCCGTGCCGGCGACCGCGAGGCCGGCGAGCGCGCAGAACACGGCCACGGTGGCGGCCACGAAACCGCAGAGGTACGCCACGATCCCGGCCGCGGAGACCGCGAACCGCAGGCGGCGCAGCGCGGCAAGGTTCACCACCACGGTGCCGGTCAGCGCGAGCGACCACCCCGTCGCGTCCGCGTCGGAGGCCATCAGCGGGAACACCGGCTGTGCGAGCACCATCGCGAAGATCTTCGGGCCGGGGAGGCGGACGAGCCGGCCGTATCCGAAGGCGATCGCCGCGGTCACGGCGCTCACCACCGCCGCGTATGCCGCGGGGCGCAGGGCGGTCACCCCGAGGAGGCCGACCGTCCAGGCCGCGTAGCCGTCGAGCAGGATCATCAGCAGCCCGACGGCGGCGAGGGTCTCCGCGGCGCCGGTCAGGCTACGACGTACGGCGAAAGGGGGAACCGCAAGCACAGCGGTGTGTATAAGAGACGAGCAACAACCCACCCAGCGCGAACAGCACGTTCTGCGCGGTCAGAGTGGTCAGCCGCGGTTCCGTGGCAGGCATCGAGGGCAGCGGAGGCAGCGGAGGAGCCGGCAAGGGGAGAGATTGCGCCGACCGGACCCGGAAAGCGAGCGCATCGCGCCGCCCCCGAACCTCCCCGATCCTCACCTCCACCGCCCGGACCGCGGCCCGTGCCTCCTCGAGCCGCGCGCCCAGCCCGGCGAGCTCCGCGTTGAGCCGGATCACCTCGATCGCCTCGGCGTCCGGACCCCGGCCACACCCCGGGCACCCACTCTCGACAGCGGCAATCGTCCCGCAGAACGGGCATGGATAGCTGTCGACGTTGCTGCTCATCGCGTCAGTCTCGCCGACGCCCGCAAGACTCATCCCGGCTGGATGAGGCGTGGAAGCGCGTCCCCGGCGATTCTCGGCGCGGCAGCCACGTGAGCGCTGAGCGAGGAGAGTCGCATGACCGCCGAACCTGTGAAACCGACCGTCAACGCCGGGAAGCTCTGGGCCGGTGGCGCCGCCACCGCGGCGGTGGCGGCGCTTGTCGCCGTCGCCGGGATCCTGCTCGGGCGCGGAATCTTCGACATCGATGTCCTCGCCCCCAAGGGCCAGGGGACCTGGGGTGACGCGAGCACCGGGTGGTACGCGCTGGGCGCCGCCATCGCCGCGCTCGCCGCGACCGGTCTGGTGCACGTCCTGATCCTGACGACGCCGCGGCCGATGCGCTTCTTCGGCTGGGTGGTGGCGCTGGCCACGGTGTCGGCGATGCTGGCGCCGTTCGTCACGGACGCGGGCCGGGGCGAGCAGTTCTACACGGCCGGACTGAACATGATCATCGGGATCGCGATCGGCTCGCTGATCGCCGGCGTCGCCCGGAGCGCGACCTTCCTGGTCCGCGCCGGCACGCGCCCGCCGTCGCCGCGGCCCTACCCCCAGCAGTATCGGTAGGAGGCCCGATGACGACAACGTTCCACACCCTCTCCGTACCGGAAGCCCTCGAAGTCGAAAATGTGGACCGGCAACGCGGGCTGAGCACCGAGGAGGCCGAGAACCGCCGCCGGAAACACGGACCGAACCGCTTCACGCAGGCGAAGAAGGAACCGTGGTGGCGATCGTTCGCCCGGCAGTACGCCGACCCGATGCAGATCGTCCTGCTCATCGCCGGCATCGGCAGCCTCTACCCGCTGAAACAGTGGGGCACCGGCGTCATGCTCATCGCGTTGACCCTGCTCAATGCCGCTCTGGGCCTGCACCAGGAGGGCAAGGCCGCGGCCGCGATCGACGCCCTGCAGAAGATGATGATCGTCAAGGCGCGGGTGCGCCGCGACGGCACGCTCGCCGAGGTGCCGGCCGAGGAGCTGGTGCCCGGCGACGTGGTGCAGATCGAGGCCGGCGACGTGGTCCCGGCGGACGGGCGGCTGCTGCGCGCGGCGACCCTGGAGATCGGTGAGTCGGCGCTGACCGGGGAGAGCCTTCCGGTCGCGAAGAACGTCGAGCCCCTGGTCAAGGCGGACACCGACCTCGGCGACCGGTCAGACATGGCCTACATGAACACCAACGTCACCCGCGGCTCGGGGGAGCTGCTGGTCACCGCGACGGGGATGAGCACCGAGGTCGGCCGGATCTCCGGCATGCTGCAGACCGAGAAGGACGCCGACACCCCGCTCACGCGCCAGCTGGCGAGACTTACCAACCAGATCCTGTACGTCGCCGGTTTCGCGCTCCTGGCGTCGGTAATCATCAATCTGGCCCGCGGCAACGAGTTCAACGTCGTCTTCACCGCCGCGGTCGCCTTCGCGGTCTCGGCGATCCCGACCGGTCTGCCGGCCGTGGTCACCACGATCCTGTCGCTCGGCACCCAGATGCTCGCCAAGTCGAACGCGATCGTCAAACGCCTGCGGTCGACCGAGACGCTCGGCTCCACGTCGGCGATCAACTCGGACAAGACCGGGACCCTGACGCTGAACCAGATGACCGCGACCGAGATGGCGATCCCCGGGCGCCGGTACGTCGTCTCGGGCGGCGGCTACGCGACGGAGGGAACCATCAAACGGGTCGCGGGGGAGCCGGACGTGCCCCTGGAGGAGTACCTCCTGCCGATGATCCTGGCGTCGGACGCCGTGGTCAGCGACGGGAACCTGATCGGCGATCCGACCGAGGGCGCGCTGGTCGTCCTCGCCGAGAAGGGTGGACTGGACGCCGAGGCGACGCGCGCGAGATATCCCCGGGTGGCCGAGTTGCCGTTCGACGCCGCGTACAAGATGATGGCGTCTTTTCATCAGATGTCCGGGACGGTGCGGTGCTTCGTCAAGGGTGCCCCGGACCAGATTCTCGCGCGCTGCGCCATCACTGCTGAGCAGCGCGAACGCTACCTGGCGGAGAACGATCGGCTGGCGAGCCAGGGCCTGCGGGTGATGGCCACCGCGCGAACCGACGTCGACACCGTCGAGGGCGACCTGCTCGACCTGCTCCACGATCTGGAGCCGCTCGCACTGGTCGGCATCGTCGACCCGCCCCGGACGCAGGCCAGGGGCGCGATCGAGGAGGCGCACGCGGCCGGCATCCAGGTCCGGATGATCACCGGGGACCACGCGATCACCGCCGCTGCCATCGCCGGCAAACTCGGCATCCGCGGCCGCGCGATCACCGGCGCCGAGTTCGCCGCGATGAGCGACGACGAGGCGGACCGCCAGATCGACGGGATCGGCGTGATCGCCCGGGTCACCCCGGAGCACAAGGTGCGGCTGGTCGAGGTGCTCCGGCGCAAGGGCCACATCGTGGCGATGACCGGCGACGGCGTCAACGACGCGCCCGCGCTGAAGAAGGCCGACATCGGCATCGCGATGGGGATCACCGGCACCGAGGTGAGCAAGGAAGCCGCCGCGATGATCCTCACCGACGACGACTTCGCCACCATCGTGAAGGCCGTCGAGCTCGGCCGGTCGCTCTACGCCAATCTGAAGAAGTACATCTATTTCCAGATGGGCGTGCTCGCCGCAATGATCGTCACCTTCCTCGCGGCGAGCATCGGCAACATCGCCGCCGGGGTGCCGTTCCTGCCGCTGCAGACACTGTGGCTGAATTTCACCACCCAGGTGTTCCAGTCGGTGGGCCTCGGTTACGGCACCGCCGAGCCGGACATCATGAAGCGCCCGCCGCGCCGGTCCGACGAGCCGCTGCTGTCCAACCGGCTGCTGGGCTGGCTCGGGCTGCTCGGCGTGTTCATGGGCGCGATCACGCTGCTGGTGCTCTGGTTCGCCGAACGCGACCACGGCGCCGACGTCGCCCGGACCATGGGCCTGACCGCGTTCTCCCTGATGAACCTGGTCTTCTCGTGGACCGCCCGCAGTGACATCCGGTCGGTCTTCAGCCTGGAGACGTTCAGCGACCGGCGATTCGTGATCACCAGCGGGATGTCGCTGGCCGCGATCGTGCTCGCCACCGAACTGGGTCTGTTCCAGCGGATCCTGCACACCATCAGCCTCGACCTCGCACAGTGGGCGATCTGCCTGGTCGCCGCGCTGACCGTCGTCGTCCCCACCGAGATCCGCAAGGCGGTGCTGCGGCGCCGGGGCGGGAGTCCATCATGATCGCATTCATCCAGCTCGGCGACGTGGCGATCGGCGCCGCGATCCGCGCCGGGGAGAAAAGCGCCGACAAGCTGTCCGCTTTCCGGTCACGCTTCGATCAGGAGAGCCTGCGTACGGCCGCGGAGGTCTGGGCCCGCTGGACGGTGCTCGCCGAGCGCGGCGCCGCGGAGCGCGAGCGCGGCAAACGCGGCGCCCAGCGGGCGGTGGACGCGGCCGTCGAGCGGCTGGCCCACTCGCCGATCGTGGAACGACTGGTCGACGCCCAGCTCGAACGGGTGCTGACCCTGCTGGAGAACGAGCCGGACCGGGTCCGCGGCCTGATCCGCGGCCAGCGCGAGAGCATCGTCGGGGAGGCGGTCGGGCGGGTCCGGGCCGGCGCCGCCGCCGGGGACAGCGCGGTGGAGCGGCTCACCCTGCGGATGTCGAGGCGCGGCGACGCTTCATGAGCCGGTACGCCGGGCTGGTCAGCCGGACCTTGGCGTACCTGATCGACGCTCTCACCGTCGCCATGGTGGCCGGCGTCGCGGTGACCACCCTCGGGCTGGTCGCCTCGGTCGTCGGCGCCGAGGCGCGGGAGGCGGCCCGGTGGATATTCTCGTCCTACCTGGTCTTCCTGCCGGCGCTGCTGGCCGTCTACTGCGCGCTGTTCTGGACCCTGGCCGGGCGCACCCCCGGGATGGCCGTGCTCGGCGTCCGGGTGGTCCGCGCCGACGGCGGCCCGGTGCGGTGGCTCGCCGCGCTGGTCCGGGCGCTGCTGCTGGCCTACTTCCCGATCGGCGCTCTCTGGCTGATCGTCGACCGACGGCATCAGGGACTACCCGACAAGATCGCGATGACCGCGGTCATCCGGGAGGGGTGAGCATCACCGGCGTGCCCGGACGGGAGCTCGCGACGGGCCGACGCAGCGAGGGCCGATCATTGATCGGCCCTCGCTGCGTTCCCGTGTGGACGTGACTGGACGAATCAACCCACGACATCGATCCGGCCAGGACGCCGGCTCAGGAGTTCAGGATCCGGGACTTCTGGACCTCGAACTCGGCCTCGTTGAGCAGGCCCTGCGCCTTCAGCTCGCCGAGCTGCCGCAACTGCTCCAGCCTGGCCGTCATCGGATCCTGGGCCGGTTCGTCCGCCACCTCCTCCTCGACCTGCTGATCGGCGTAGTACTCCTGGTCCGTGTCCTGCCGCGCCCACCGGCCGGCCTGCCGCCGCGACACCCGGTTGGACACCGCGGTCGCGGTCCCGGCGATCACCGCGGTCCGCGCGATTCCCCTGAGAAGACCCGGCATCGCCCGTCACCTCCCGTTCGCGATCGCGGGCTCGGACTCGTCCAGCGCCCCGAGCAACTCCTGGATCGGGATGCGGCCGCCGGCCACCAGGTGCGCGCCGGAACGCCGTAGCGCCCGGGACAGCGGCGCCGCCCACAGGTTCTCGTAGACCAGCAGGATCGCGGCCGCGCCCGGCTCCAGAACCGTGGCGGCGTCGCGCAGGTCGTCACCGCCGAGCATCCCCGAGGCCGCGCCGTGGAACGCGCCCAGTCCGCTCATCTCCAGCTCCCGCCCGTCCAGGGCGACCACCGTGCCGTCCGGCGACTTGCGGACGAAGAGCAGATCCAGCACCCGTACGATGCGCCGGTCCACCAGATCGAGCAGCAGCGGCAGCGCGGTGCCGGTCAGGCTGCCGCGGGGGAACTCGATGCACAGATAGTCGACCGGTCCCATCTCGTCGAGGCCGGTCATCACGCGCTCACCCGCTCGAGGCGGCGTTCCGTGGTGGCCTCCGGCGCTGCCGCGGGTGCGGTGCGACGCCGGGTGACCAGCGACTCGATGCCCCACGCGATCAGGGCGCCGCCGGCCGCGGCGAGCAGCGGCAGCACCACCAGATATCCGTAGTCCGGCCGCACCGGACGGCCGCGCAGCACGTCGTACGCCACGGAGGCGCGCTGCTCGGCGATCTTTCTCCTGCTCATGGATTCCCCTCAACTCGTGGTGGTCATAACCCGGCCGCGGCCGGACGAAGAAAAGCGCCGGGCGGAGGAAAGCCGCCGGGCGCAGGGAAGCGCCCGGATGAAGAAAAGTGCCCGGGCGCCCCGGGAATGTGGTTCAGGGCCACGATCGTCCCGTCGGCCGCGGCCACCCGTCCGGCCAGCTCGGTCACCCAGCGGTGTTCCAGCAGCACGGCCAGCGCGTCGGTCTCCCGGTCGACGAGCCGCGCCACCTCGTCGAGATCGGTCTCGGTGATCAGCCCGGTCGCCAGCCGCGCCCAGGCGAGGTCGCCCGGCAGCCCCGGCAGGTCGCAGAGTTCCACGGTGCACGCCCCGCCCGCCGGGTCGATCCGCATCACCAGGATGTCGACGATGCGCATCTCCCCGGCCCGGGTCAGCCGGTCCAGGGTGGTCAGCACACCGTCGTTCAGTCGTTCCGCGGGAAAGGACATGATCATGAGTTCCAGCGGCCCCAATGCCATGGCCACAGCCTGCGGGCCGGTCGTGGGGCGGACCTCATCCAGGCGGGGTGAAACCGCGGCCGTGCCCGCGTTCATCCGCGCCGGGTGACGTGCGGCCGGACCCCCGTCGGCCACTGTCGGCAATGCCATCG
Organism: Actinoplanes liguriensis; assembly: GCA_000715855.1. Lineage (GTDB taxonomy): Bacteria > Actinomycetota > Actinomycetes > Mycobacteriales > Micromonosporaceae > Actinoplanes > Actinoplanes liguriensis. Next base: position 13,060 of record KL571241.1, on the reverse strand, counting down.
GCCGGTCCGAGGATCGAGGGGAAGATCATGATCAGTTCGTCTCTCGAACAGGGGGAGGAAGCCGAGCTCGCACGGCTACGGGCGGAGGTCGCCACGCTGCGGGCCGAGCTCGATCAGCGGCCGTCGCGCAAGCGGACGGGGAGTCAGGCGGTGCGGCGCACGACCGCCGCGGTGCTCGCCGCGATGGCCGCGTTCGCGCTGGTCATCAGCGTGGTCGGGCTGTGGGGGGCGCGGACCACGCTGAACACCGACCGCTGGGTCGCCACGGTCGCGCCGCTGCCGCAGGACCCGAAGGTCGCCGCGGCCGTCGCCGAATACGCCAGCACCCAGCTCTTCGAGGTGCTCGACGTCGAACAGCGCCTGCGGACGGTGCTCCCGCAACAGGCCGCGTTCGTGGCCGGCCCGCTGACCGGCCAGATCCGCGAGCAGGTCCGCAAGATCGTCGGCGACGTGCTGCGGAGTGACCGGTTCCAGACCGTCTGGATCGAGCTGAACCGCCAGGTCCACCAGCGGGTGCTCGCCGTCGTCGAGGGCGACAGCGACGTGCTGCGGGCGCGGTCCGACCGCATCGACATCGACCTGTTGCCGTTGATCAACCAGGCGTTGCGCGAGGTCGGCGACGAGTTGCCGACCCTGTTCGGCAGGCAGTTGACGCTGCCCGACCTGAGCAGCGGGGAGATTCCGGCCAACCTCCGGGAGCGGGTCCAGGACCAGCTCGGCGTCACCCTCCCGGCCGATTTCGCCCATTTCACCGTGTACGACGCGGGCCGCCTCTGGGCCGCCCAGCAGGCCGTCGCCACGGCGAAGCGCGACCTCGCCCTGTTCCTCGGCGCCACGATCCTGCTGATCATTGCGGCGTACGTCGTCTCGCCCGCCCGCCGCCGCACCACGCTCCAGCTGGGACTCTGGCTGGTCGTCGCCGCGGTCGTGATCACCGCGGTCCTGCGGGCGGTGCGCCGGGAGATCCTCGCCACCGTGCCGGCCGGCACCTACCGGGACGGTGTCGACGCGACGATGACCAGCGTCTTCAGCGTGCTGCGCGAGCGTGGCACCCAGCTCCTGGTGATCGGCGCCCTGCTGGCCCTGATCGCCTACCTGATCGGGCCGGGCCGCGTCCCGGTGTGGCTGCGGGCGCAGGCCGTCCGTGGTGGACGGGCCACCGGGCGGGGCGCCCGGGTGGTGGCCGCCCACGCGCCCGGCTGGATCGCCACCCACCTGGACCCGCTGCGCATCGCCGGCGTCGTGGTCGCCGCGCTCCTCGTCCTGGTGCTCTCGTCCTGGACGTCGTTGCTGGTCGTGGCGATCCTGCTGGTCGCCTACGAGGTGGCGGTCACCCTGATCGCCCGCCGTGTGCCGGACGGGGAGCCGGTCGTGGCCCGCTAGCGGGACGCATGCCGCGACACCCCGGTGACGGCCGGGGTGTCGCGGCATGCGTGGCTACGGGCGGTGGTCGCCGAACGTCTCGAGCAGGGTGTCCCGCTCGGCCTCGGTCAGGTTGGTCTCGATCAGCCGGCTGCCCAGGCCGTGGAAGCGCTCGCCGAGCCGGTCCAGGTTGCCGTCCTCGGTGACCAGGAACAGCGCGGAGGTGCCCTCGGTGATCTCGGTGCGGATCCGTTCGAGCTGCTCGCGGGTGATGCCGGCGCCCTCGGTGGCCCGGGCGAGTGCGCCCACCCCGGCCCCGACCACGCCGCCGATCACCGGGATGAAGAACAGGCTGCCGAGCAGCACGCCCCAGAACGCGCCCCAGCCGGTTCCCCGCCAGTTCGCGTCGTGCCCGTGGTGCGTCTCCGGCCGGGCCGCGCCGACCGGCCAGGTGGCGATCGCATGGTCGACGATCTTCACGAGATCGTCCGCGGCGGCGTACTTGATGGCGCCGAAGGCCTGCTCGGCGCCCTTGGGATCGTCGTACTTCCAGACAGTGAAGGTCGTCATCGCGTCAGCCTGTCGGGCCCGGCGACGCGGCGTCCTCATCCCGCGGGGGCGAATCCGACAGCAGCACGTTCATCCACCGGGTGCTCGGGTCGATGTCCACCAGCAACCCCTTTGCGAGCAGGGTCAACGGGATCGCCAGCAGCGCGCCGAGCGCGCCCAGCACCCAGGCCCAGAAGATCAGCGCCAGGAACGAGACGGTCGCCGACAACCCGACGGCGTCGCCGACCACCTTCGGCTGGATCACCGACTGGATGATGAAGTTGACCAGGCAGTACAGGGCGATCACCGTGAGCATCAGCTCCGGGCCGCCCTGCAGCAGCCCGAGCAGGGCCGGCGGGATCACCCCGACGACGAAGCCGATGTTCGGGATGTAGTTGGTGATGAACGACAGCAGCCCCCACAGCAGCGGCAGCGGCACGCCCAGCGCCCACAGCAGCAGCGTGTCGAAGACCGCCACGACCAGCCCGAACACCGTGCAGACCACCAGGTAGCGGCGGGTGCCCTGGGCGAACGACCGCAGCGCCGAGACGACCTGCGGGCGCTCGCCGACCACGGCGCTCAGCCGGGCCGGGAAGTCCACCGCGTCCAGGCACATGAACAGCAGCACCGCGACCAGGAACAGCGTGTTGGACAGCAGCCCGGCCAGCCCGCCGAACAGCGACCGGATCAATTGGATCACCGACTCGCCGTTGGCGCCGGCCACCGCGGCCCGCAACTGCTCGGTGCTGATCCCGAGCGTGCCGAGGCCGCTGACCAGGTCGTCGCGCAGGTCCGCGAACTGCGCCTGGTACTGCGGCATCAGGTCGATCAGCCGGGTCATCGACACGGCCAGGGCGCCGCCGAGCGCGATCAGGAGCAGATAGATCGCCAGTACGGTCGCGACCGCCGCGACCCAGACCGGCAG
>KL571241.1:7109-9967 GCA_000715855.1 Actinoplanes liguriensis | reverse complement strand
TAAGAGACCAGCATCAGCCCGAGGAAGACCGGCCCGATCAGGTCGGCGACCCAGCGCAGCCCGGCCACCACGATGACCAGACAGGCGAAACCCAGGAGCACCAGTACGCCGCGGGGCAGCATCGCGGCCGGCACGGAGTTCCGCAGCCGCAGGCCGCCCGGGCGGGTGTCGGGCCCGGATCTCACGGTCGTCGCTCGCCGAGCGAGGCCAGCGAGGTCAGGCAGACCACCTCGACACCGGAACGGTCGAGGCGGGTGAGCAGGCGTTCCAGGTCGTCCTCGGAGAGCCGGCCGCGGATCGTGCTCTGCCGCGGCATGGTCCGGATCCGCAGGTCGCCGAGGGTTCGCCGGAGCAGCGGGCCGAGGAAGCCGCGGATCCGGATCTCGTAGCGCTCGTGCATGACCGGCTCCCGTCGTACGGCAATAGTGGTTTTCTGACCTTCGCGGCCGGGACCGTCCGGCGGCATCGCCCGGCGGGGATGAACGACCCGGCGGCGCGGCGGGCCGGTGGGGAAGTCATCCCCGCGGAATGAGGATCAGCGCGGCGGGACGTGGCTGACTGACGGCATCGAGCGGAAGGAGTACGTCATGGCAACACTGGTCGCCATCGGATATCCCGACGAGACCACGGCGACAGCGGCGTCGCTGGAGGCGAACCGGCTGGCCAAGGACCTGATCATCCAGCCCGACGCGATCGCGGTGATCATCCGGGACCGCGAGGGCAAGTTCCACGTCACCACCAACCATCACGCGGTGGGCGGCGGCGCGACGTGGGGCATGTTCTGGGGTCTGCTGTTCGGGATGCTGTTCTTCATCCCGATCCTGGGAATGGCGGTCGGCGCCGGCCTGGGCGCGCTCACCGGCAAGATCGCCAAGAACGCGATCAACAAGGAGTTCCAGGACCGCATCCGCGAGGAGCTCCAGCCGGGGACGTCGGCGTTGTTCCTGGTGGTCGAGTCGGTCACTCCGGACAAGGCGGTCGAGTCGCTGAGCCGCTTCGGCGGGACGGTGCTCAAGTCGTCGCTGCCCAAGGAGACCGAGGAAGAGCTGCAGGAGGCCCTGCACGGGGCCCCCGCGCAGTAAGATCCGGCGAATGACGAGCGGACGCCGCCCGGCCGTGCCGGGCGGCGTCTTCCGTCACGGCCGGGACCTGATCGCCGGCCTGGTGCTCACCACGTTGCTGGTGCCGCAGGGCATGGCCTACGCGGAGCTGGCCGGCCTGCCCCCGATCACCGGGCTCTACACGACGATCCTCTGCCTGGTGGCGTACGCGCTGGTCGGCCCGTCGAAGGTGCTGGTCCTCGGCCCGGACTCGTCGCTCGGCCCGATGATCGCCGCGGTGATCCTGCCGATCGTCGCGCAGGGGCAGGACCCGGTCGGGCTCGCCTCGATGCTGGCGCTGATGGTCGGCGCGATGATGACGGTCGCCGCGGTCGCGAAGCTGGGTTTCGTCGCCGACCTGCTGTCGCATCCGACGCAGCTGGGGTACATCAACGGGCTGGCGGTGACGATCCTGATCGGCCAGCTGCCGAAGCTGTTCGGGTTCTCGGTGGACGGTGACGGTCTGTTCGCCGAGGCGGCCGGTTTCGTCCGCGGCGTGGCGAACGGGGAGACCGTGCCGGCCGCGCTGGCCCTCGGGGCGGGCGGGCTGGCGGTGATCCTCGCCCTCCGGCGCTTCTTCCCGAAGGTTCCCGGCATCCTGCTCGTGGTGGCCGGCTCGATCGCGGTGGTGAGCGTCTTCGCCCCGGACGTGGACGTCGTCGGCACCCTCCCACGGGGATTTCCGCCGTTCACGCTTCCGCACGCCGGCAACTGGGGACTCCTCGCGGCCGGCGCGCTCGGGATCACCCTGGTCTCGGTCACCGACACCATCTCCACGGCCTCCGCCTTCGCCGCCCGCACGGGCCAGGAGGTGCGGGGCAACCGGGAGATGCTCGGCATCGGCACGGCGAACATCGCCGCCGCGTTCTTCCAGGGCTTCCCGGTCAGCACCAGCGGCTCCCGGACGGCGGTCGCCTTCCAGGCCGGGGCGCGCAGCCAGCTCACCGGCCTGGTCGGCGCGGCGGCGATCACCCTGATGCTGGTCCTCGCGCCCGGCCTGCTGCGGAATCTTCCGCAACCGGTCCTGGCCGCGGTGGTGATCGCCGCCTCGCTGTCGCTGGCCGACGTGCCGGGCATGCGCCGGCTGTGGCGGCAGCGCCGGACGGAGTTCACGCTGGCGCTGGCGGCGTTCGTCGGCGTCGCGGTGTTCGGCGTGCTGCCCGGCATCGGGATCGCCGTCGGACTGTCCGTGCTCAACGTGTTCCGCCGCGTCTGGTGGCCCTATCGGACCGTGCTCGGCCGCCCGGCCGGCGTCAACGGGTACCACGACGTGCGCGTCTTCCCGGAGGCCGAGCGGGCGCCCGGCATCGTGGTCCTCCGGTTCGACGCGCCGCTGATCTTCGCGAACGCCCGGACGTTCCGCGAGGAGGTCCGTGCCCTGGCCCGGGCCGAGCCGGCGCCGCGGTACATCGTGATCGCCGCGGAGCCGATCACCGATGTGGACACCACCGCCGCCGACATGCTCAAGGAGCTCGACGAGGAGCTGAACGCGGCCGGGATCTCGCTGGTCTTCGCGGAGATGAAGACACCGGTGCGGGAGAAGATCGACCGGTACCAGCTGACCGGGACCATCGATCCGGCGCACTTCTACCCGACGGTCGACGACGCGGTCTCGTCCCTGCGGGAGGATGCCGCCTGACCTCCGGCTGCTCAGCCTGGCGGCATGACGACGAACGCGGAACAGCGGCGCCCGGGCGATGGCGATCAGCCTGGCGGCATGACGACGAGCGCGGAACAGCGGCGCCCGGGCGATGGCGA
>KL571241.1:4942-6858 GCA_000715855.1 Actinoplanes liguriensis | reverse complement strand
CGCCCGGGCGATGGCGATCAGCCTGGCGGCATCACGACGAGCGCGGAACAGCGGCGCCCGGGCGATGGCGATCAGCCTGGCGGCATCACGACGAGCGCGGAACAGCGGCGCCTGAGCGACGCCGACACCGGGACGGTGGACTGGCGGCGGTGGGGGCCCTATCTGAGTGAGCGGCAGTGGGGGACGGTCCGCGAGGACTACAGCCCGGGCGGGGACGCGTGGGACTACCTGAGTCACGACCAGGCCCGCTCCCGCGCCTACCGGTGGGGTGAGGACGGCATCGCCGGGTTCAGCGACGACCGGCAGCAGCTGTGCCTGGCGGTGGCGCTGTGGAACGGGCGGGACCCGATCCTGAAGGAACGTTTCTTCGGCCTGACCAACGCCGAGGGCAACCACGGCGAGGACGTGAAGGAATATTACTTCTACGTCGACGCCACACCGACGCACTCGTACCTGCGGATGGTCTACAAGTACCCGCAGCAGGAATTTCCCTACAACGACCTGGTGACCACCAACCGGGGGCGGGGCCGGGGCGAGTTCGAGTACGAGCTCCTGGACACCGGGATCTTCGCCGACGAGCGGTACTTCGATGTGGAGATCGAGTATGCCAAGGCCGGCCCGGAGGAGATTCTCACCCGGATCACCGTGCACAACCGGGGACCCGAGGAGGCGGTGCTGCACGTGCTGCCGACCGTGTGGTTCCGCGCGACCGGCGCCCGCGCGCAGCTCCGGCGGGACGGCGCGGCGGTGCGCGCCGATCACGAGCACCTCGGGCAACGCTGGTGGACCTGCCCGGGCGACGACAGCGACGAGACGGTGCTTTTCACCGACAACGCCGACGGGCGCAAGGATGCCATCGGCCGCTGGCTGATCCAGGGGGAGAAGGAGGCGGTCAACGCCGGCGAGACCGGGACCAAGGCCGCCGCGGTGGTCACGCTGGCGATTCCGGCGGGCGGTTCCCGCGTCGTACGCGCAAAATTGAGCGACCGGGCGCCCGGCGCGAGTGACCAGGAGGTCTCCGCTTTCGACGCGGTCGTCGAGGCGCGCCGCGCCGAGGCCGACGACTTCTACCGGGACCTGTTCGCGCCGGCCCTCCCGGAACCGGAGCGCCAGGTGGCCCGGCAGGCGCTCGCCGGCATGATCTGGTCGAAACAATTCTTCGGGTACGACGTGGAGCGGTGGCTGTCCGAGCACGGACGCGACCCGCTCGACGCGCCCGGCATCCGTAACGGCGAATGGTTCCACCTGGACGCGCACGACATCATCTCGATGCCGGACACCTGGGAGTACCCGTGGTTCGCGGCCTGGGACCTGGCGTTCCAGTCCGTCGCGCTCAGCGTCGTCGACCTGGCGTTCGCCAAGAGCCAGCTGGACCTGCTGCTGAGCCGGCGCTACCTGCACCCGAACGGCCAGATCCCGGCGTACGAGTGGAACTTCGGCGACGTCAACCCGCCGGTGCACGCCTGGGCCGCGTATCTCGTCCACGAGCTGGAGAAGGCCCGTACCGGCCGCGGCGACCACGAGTGGCTGGAGCGCGCCTTCCACAAGCTGGCGAAGAATTTCACCTGGTGGGTCAACCGCAAGGACGTCGAGGGACGCAACGTCTTCCAGGGCGGCTTCCTCGGCCTGGACAACATCGGCGTCTTCGACCGCAGCGCGCCGCTGCCCACCGGCGGGCACCTGGATCAGGCGGACGGCACCGCGTGGATGGCGCTGTACTGCCAGAACATGCTGCAGATCGCCCTGGAGCTGGCAACCCAGGACCCGGTCTACGTGGAACAGGCGCAGACCTACTTCGAGCACTTCGCCTACATCGCGACCGGCAGCCAGGCGATGTGGGACGAGGAGGACGGCTTCTACTACGACCTGCTGCGCCTGCCGGACGGCACGTCGCAGCGGCTGCGGGTGCGGTCCAT
>KL571241.1:2293-4723 GCA_000715855.1 Actinoplanes liguriensis | reverse complement strand
TGTGTATAAGAGACAGTCTACGACCCGGCCCTGATCGCGCGCTATCCGGAGATCATCACGGAGGGCCAGGCGTTCCTCGCCCGCCACGAGGCGATCCAGCTGAGCGATGGGCACGGGAAGTTGCTCTCGCTCTTCGACGCCGACCGGCTGCGGCGGATCCTGTCGCGGATGCTCGACGAGGAGGAGTTCCTCAGCCCGTACGGGATCCGGGCCCTTTCGAAGTTCCATGACGAGCACCCGTTCGAGTTCCGTGTCGGCGATCAGGTGTACCGGGTGTCCTACCAGCCCGCGGAGTCGGACAGCGGGATGTTCGGCGGCAACTCGAACTGGCGCGGCCCGGTCTGGTTCCCGGTGAACGCGCTGATGATCCGGGCCTTGCTGAACCTGTACGTCGCCTACGGCGAGGACTTCACCGTGGAGTGCCCGACCGGCTCCGGCCGGCACATGACGTTGTTCGAGGTGGCGCGGGAGATCTCCGACCGGCTCACCCGGATCTTCCTGCCGGACTCGCTCGGGCGGCGGCCCTGCTACGGCGGGCAGGAGATTTTCGCCGGCGAGAACTGGCGGGAGCTGATCCTGTTCGCCGAATATTTCCACGGCGACAACGGGGCCGGTCTCGGCGCCGCGCACCAGACCGGCTGGACCGGCCTCGTCGCGGTGTTCCCGAATCTTTTCGCCGGACTCGACGGCCGCGACCTGCTCGACGAGGGCATGGCCGGCGTATTCCGCAAATTCTCCGGGGAGCGGTGATGGGAGCAGCGATGAGTCCGGTGATCTACGAGATCGACGCCTGGCCGTGGCTGGCCGGCCTCGGCGCCACCCTCGGGACCGTCCCGCCCGAGGTGTGGGACGAGGTGTGCGCGCCCGGCATCGACGCCGTCTGGCTGATGGGCGTCTGGGAGCGCAGCCCGGCCGGCCTCGAGGTCGCCCGCTCCAACCCGGAGCTGCAGAGCTCCTTCCGGAGAGCGTTGCCGGACCTGCACCCCGAGGACGTCGTCGGCTCGCCCTACTGCGTGCGGCGCTACCGTGTCGACGAGCGGCTCGGCGGCCCGGAGGGACTGGCCCGGGCCCGGGAGGCGCTGCGGCGGCGGGGGGTGAGGCTCTTCCTCGACTACGTGCCCAACCACGTCGCCCCGGACCACCCCGCGGTCGCCGAGCACCCGGACTGGTTCGTGCGCGCCGCCGACGGCACCGTCGCCAACGGCCGCGACCCGTTCTTCCCGCCCTGGCCGGACGTCCTGCAGCTGAACGCGTTCGCGCCGGGGACGCGCGACGCCACCGTCGCCGCGCTGTCGGGCATCGCCGACCAGTGCGACGGCATCCGCTGCGACATGGCGATGCTGCTGATCAACGAGATCTTCGCGCGTACGTGGGGCGAGCTCGCCGGTCCGGTCCCGGCCGAGGAGTTCTGGCCGCACGTGATCGGCCGCCTGCGGGAGCGCCACCCGGACGTGACCCTGGTCGCCGAGGCCTACTGGGACACCGAGTGGCAGCTGCAGCAGCAGGGCTTCGACCACTGCTACGACAAGCGGCTCTACGACCGGATGGTCCACGAGGACGCCGGGTCGATCCGCAAGCACCTCGGCGCCGGGATGGACTATCAGGAGCGGCTGATCCGGTTCCTGGAGAACCACGACGAGCCGCGGACCGCCGCGACCTTCCCGGACGGACGTGCGCGGGCCGCCGCGGTGGCGGTCGCCACGCTGCCCGGCGCGACGCTGTGGCACGACGGGCAGTTCCAGGGACGGCGTACCCAAATGCCGGTCTTTCTGCAGAGATATCCGATTGAGCCCTTTGACCACGCACTGCACGACTTCTACAGGGCTGTAGTTGTTGCTGCGGCGGAGGTCCGGCAGGGGCAGTGGCGGTTGCTGGAGACCGCCGGCTGGCCGGACAACCCGTCGCATCAGGACCTGCTCGCCTGGGCCTGGGACTCCTCGGTCGTGGTGGTCAACTTCTCGGACCGTCCGGCGCAGGGAAGGATCTTGCTGGTCGGCCCGGACTGGGCGGGCCGGGCCTGGCGCCTGATCGACCGGTTGGACGGGCGGGTGTTCGAGCGCTCCGGCAGCGATCTGGCCGGCGCCGGGCTCTTCGTCGACCTGCCGCCCTGGGGAACGCATGTTCTAGTCCGCGAGTGAGGTGACCAGCACCGACGGTCACGGACTATCCGATCCGGACGATGCGCGGGTGTGGTAGCGCCGGGAGTCTGAACGAGGAGATCGAAATGGGGTCGGCTCTCGGAGGTAACCATCGTGTCCATCGATCTGATCGCGGACTCACCTGATATATCCGTCTACGACGCGGACGGCTCCTTGCTCGCCTCGAAGTTCGCGGTTCCGGCCGCACCGCCGTTCATGGTGGCGCGGCCGGCGCTGCTGGCACGGCTGAGCGAGGGCGTCCGCGGCCCGGTCACGGTCGTGACTCTGTCTC
>KL571241.1:1698-2072 GCA_000715855.1 Actinoplanes liguriensis | reverse complement strand
GTCGTGACCGGGCTCGCCGGCAGCGGAAAGACGCAGCTGCTGGCCTCGTGGGTGCGGTCGCGTACGGTGGACTGGCCGATCGCGTGGATCACCTGCGAGAACGGGGACGAGCCGGCGGCCAATCTGTGGTCGTACGTTCTGGAGGGCCTGCGCCGCGCCGGTGTGCCGGCCCCGGAACCGGCCGTTCCCGGCGCCGCCGCGAGCCGGGCGATCCTGGCCCGGCTCGCGGCGATCATCGACCAGCAGCCCACCCCGGTGGTCCTGGTCCTGGACGGCGTGTCCCAGTTGCCCGGCCGCGACTGGGCGGCCGGCCTGGAGTTCCTGCTCGCCCACTCGCACGGGCTGCGGCTGGTGCTGGCCGGGCGCTGGGATCC
>KL571241.1:0-1474 GCA_000715855.1 Actinoplanes liguriensis | reverse complement strand
TGCCGCTCTACCGCTACCGGCTCGCCGGTCAGCTCCGCGAGGTGCGCACCGCCGACCTGGCGTTCACCGCCGCGGAGACGTCCCGGCTGATGGAGCTGCACGGCGTACCGTTGGCCGGCCCCGACCTGACGGCGCTGCTGGAGCACACCGAGGGCTGGGCGGCCGGCATCCGGCTCTGCGCCTGCGCGATGCAGGGCCGCGCGGACGTGACCCGGATGGTCACCACGATCTCCGGGGACGAGTCGACCATCGCCGAGTACTTCATCGGCGAGGTGCTGCGCACGCAGACGCCCGTGATGCGGCAGTTCCTGCTGGAGACCAGCGTGCTGGAAACGTTCTCCGCCGAGCTGGCGGCCGCGGTCACGGCCCGCGCCGACGCGCCCCGCCTGCTCGCCGAGCTGACCCGGGAGAACGCGTTCATCCAGCCGGTCGGCGACGGCGCCGACCTGTACCGCTACCACCGGCTCTTCGCCGAGCTGCTCCGCGCCCAGCTCGCCTGGGCCGAGCCGGAGCAGGTCGCCAGGCTGCACCAGCGGGCCGCGCTCTGGCTGTCGCAGAACGGCCGGCTCGCCGACGCGGTCGCGCACGCGGTCGTCGCCGGTGACTGGGGCACCGCGGCGACCATGGTGATCGAGGACTTCGCGATCGGGCGGCTGATCGTCGAGGGCACCACCGGACGGCTCGGGGGACTGCTCGGCGGTCTTCCGGAACACCTGGACCTGCCCGAGGTGGTGGTGGTGCGGGCGGCGCTGGCGTACGGCGACCGCGACCCGGACCGGGCCCGCGAGCTGTTCACGCTGGCCGGCAACCTGCTCGCCATCCAGGGCAGCGACTGCGGCGAGGGCCTCACCCTGACGTGCTTCCTGATGCGACTGATCCTGCTGGCCGGTGGCCCCGAGCCGGAACAGGCCCAGGAGCTGGCTCCGGTCGCGCACGCGTTCCTGGCGGTGGCGCCGGCCCGGAAGCTGGCCCGGCACCCGGAGCTGCGGGCGTTGCTGCTGGCCGCGGAGGGGGCCGCGCGCAGCGCCTGCGGCGACGTGGACGGCGCGGTCGAGGTGCTGAGCGAGGCGGCGGCGGTGTCCCCGGCCGGATGCGAGCGGATCAAGATGGACTGCCTGCGGGCGCTCGCGGTGCTGGAGGCGCACCGCGGCCGGCTGACCCGCGCGGAGAGCACCGCCCGGCAGGCGCTCGACCTGGCCACCCAGTGCGGCCTGGAACGGGAGCACCGGCCGGCCGCCGCCGAGGTGGCGCTCGCCTGGGTGGCCCTGGAGCGCTACGACATCGAGGCCGCCGACCGGCACCTGCGCGGCGCGCACCTCGGTGAGGACCCGCTGGCCGTCGCCGCGTACGCGGTGGTGAAGTCCCGCCGCCTTCAGGTGCGCGGTGAGCTGCGGGGCGCGCTGAACGAGCTGACCGCGGTCCCGGCCGCGCCGCCGTGGCTGCGCCGCGAGATCGACTTGGGCCGGGCCCGGCT
>KL571240.1:18868-20412 GCA_000715855.1 Actinoplanes liguriensis | reverse complement strand
GCAACAGCGCCATGGCCGACGCCCTGCGCCGGGCGGGCCTCGCCAAGGACTGAGACCGGGAACTGCGCCTCGCCGGGCGGCGAGGCGCAGTGACCCGCCGCGGATACGCATTGCGCCCGCCGAGCGGAGCGAGGCCATCAAACTCAGTACCAGAGCTTGATGTCGGTGAACGCGACCTCGAACGGCCCGTTCCCGCTCGACGTGGTCTCGTCGTTGTAGACGCCGAGCACGACCCGTCCCTTGCTGAGCGCCGGCTCGGTCAGTGCCAGCGTCCCGACCCGCTGCCCGTCCTGGCTCACCTCGACGGAGCTCCCGGCGACGTGCAGCCGGATCCGGGTCGGCGCGGCGAAGATCCCGATCCGCTTCGCCAGCGGCAGCGTGTCCTTGAGGACCACCTGGTCGTTCGAGTGCACGCTCAGGTACGCGGCCTTCTCGCAGACCCGCAGCTGGTAGCCGCCGGGCTCCCCGTCGAACGCCTTGTCGGCGAAGTGGAACCAGATCGCGGCACAGCTGGCCGTGGTGTCCAGCCGCACACCGACGTCGACGGTCAGGTCGGCCATCACGTCCTGCGGGCCGCGGCACCGGAACGTCCCGGCGGTCTCCCGGCGGGCGATCAGCAGGCCCCCGGCGAACTCGCAGCTCGCCCCCTCGTCGGTCTGCGCGGTCGGCTGCCAGAGCCCGGCGGAGGCGAGCTTGTCGATGCGCTTCGGCGGCGGTGTCGTGGTGGCCGATTCCGGAGCGGGCGCCGGCGCGCTCGCCGACGGCCCGCCCGCGGTGGTGTGGCCGAACCGGTCGCGCAGCAGGAAGCCGATCAGCGCCACACCGGCCGCGATGATCAGCACGGTCAGCACCGCGAGCAGCGCCGGCAGCACCTGCCGCCGCGGCCGGCCGGCCGGGGGCGCACCGCCGAGGGTGCCTTCCGGCACCGCCTCGATCGGGACCGTGACGATCGCGTTCTCGCTGTAGCCGACCAGGCCGGGCGGGATGTCCAGGGCGGACGCCGGGGCGAGCGCGGCGGCCGCGACGCGGGTCGAGGGCGCGCTGTCGTCCGGCAGCGCGACCCCCGTGACGGCCTGTGCCTCGGCCGCGGCGGCCTTCAGCGCGGGCTGGTCGGCCAGGGCGGCCGCGGAGGCCACCGGCCGGTCACCGGAGATCAGCAGGTCGAGCAGCTCACGGGCGCTGGGCCGGTTCGCCGGGTCCTTCTCCAGGGCGTGCGCGACCAGGTCACGCAACGGCCGGGAGAGGCCGTCCAGGCGGGGCGGCTTGGTCAGGATGCGGGCCGCGGTGGCGGTCGGCGAGTCGGCGTAGAACGGGGTCTTGCCGGTCCCCGCGTACGTCACCACGCCGCCCCACGCGAACACGTCCGCGGCCGTCGTGACGACCGGCACGTCCGCGTCGGTGTCGAAGCGCTCCGGCGCCATGTAGGCCACCGTGCCGACCATCTGGTCGGGGCGGGTGTTCCCACTGGTCGCCGACATCGCCCGGGCGATCCCGAAGTCGATCACCTTGGGGCTGCCCGGCGCGAGCAGCACGTTGCGCGGCTT
>KL571240.1:17507-18780 GCA_000715855.1 Actinoplanes liguriensis | reverse complement strand
GGCCGCCGAGTCGGCGTGGAACGGCGTCCGGCCGGTCCCCGCGAACGCGATCACGGCGCCCCAGGCGAACACGTCGGCGGCCGGCGTGACCTCGCTGTGGACGCCGTCGAAGCGCTCCGGGGCCATGTAGGCGACCGTGCCGACCATCTGGTCCGGGCGGGTGTGCTGGCTGGTCACCTCGAGCGCGCGGGCGATGCCGAAGTCGATCACCTTCGGGGAGCCGAGCGCGAGCAGCACGTTGCGCGGCTTGAGGTCACGGTGGATGACCCCGGCGCCGTGGATCGCGGTCAGCGCGGTGGCCACCCCGACCGCGACGCTGTGCAGCCGGCCCGCCGTCATCGGGCCGTCGCGCTGGATCACCTCGTCCAGGCTCGGGCCGTCGACGTACTCCACCACCAGGTACGGCGTGCGGTGCTCCGGGTCGGCGTCGAGCACCGCGGCGGTGCAGAACGGCGGGACCTGGCTCGCGCGCTTGACCTCGCTGCGGAACCGGCCGCGGAACTCCTCCTCGTGCGCGTACTCCGGCTTGATGACTTTGACCGCGACGAGCAGGCCGTCGGCGCGCCGGCCGAGGAAGACCGAGCCCATGCCGCCCTCGCCGAGCCGGGACACCAGCTCGTAGCCGCCCAGCGAACGCGGATCGCCGGGGCGCAACGGGCTTCTCATCGGGCCAGCCATTCAAGGTCACGAACAGGACTGCCATACAGTACGCAACCAGGTCGCGTCCGGCATCAGCGGCTGACCCGGACGTCGCCGTCATCGCCATGTCCTCGTGCTCCAGGTTGTGGCAGTGCGACACGTAGCGCCCGGCGCTCGAGTGGAAGGAACCTTCGTGCCGTTCCTGCTGGACAAACTGCACCGGGCCGGGATGGACGACGTCGTCGCGGTGGAAGACGCCACCGGCGGGCTCGCGGCGCTGGCGGGCATCGCCCGACGGCGGGACGCGCCACCGGTGTTCGTCAAGGCGTTCGCCGACGCGCCGGGCGACGACGTCTTCGCCGCGGAGGCCGAGGGACTGGCCGCCCTGAGCGAGGGCGGGATGGCGACGCCCGAGGTGATCCTGGCGGACCACGACGTGCTCGTGCTGTCGGTGCTGCGGCCCCGGCCCGTCGGCGAGGCCTTCTGGGAACGGTTCGCGCACGAGCTCGCCCGGCTGCACCGGAGCACGATCCACCCGCGCTTCGGCTGGCACCGTGACAACTGGCTGGGACGCCGCCGCCAGGTCAACACCTGGAACGACGACGGCTTCGCCTTCTTCGCCGAGCACCGGCTG
>KL571240.1:16683-17262 GCA_000715855.1 Actinoplanes liguriensis | reverse complement strand
TGTGTATAAGAGACAGGCTCTCGACGCCGGTGACCGGGCGGCGCTGGAACGGCTCTGCGATCGGCTGCCCGAGCTGCTGCCGGAACGGCCGGCCTGCCTGACTCACGGTGACCTGTGGACACAGAACCTCATGGCCACATCGGACGGGCGCCCGGCGGTGATCGACCCGGCGGTGTCCTACACGTGGGCCGAGGTCGACCTCGCCCACGTCTGGACCACCTCGCCACCGCCCGAGGCGCGCCGGTTCTTCGACGTGTACGCGGAACTGACCGCGCTGGACGATGACTGGCGAGCCCGGATGCCGATCGTCCAGCTGCGGCAGCACCTCGCCGTGCTGGCCCAGTTCGACGACGACTGGGGTGCGGCCGCCACGATCCGCGCCACCGTCGCCCCGTTCCGGCGCTGACGCCGTCCGCTTCAAATGCGCCGGCCCGCTGCCCTAAGGTTCCGGCATGTCGATTCTCACCACCGACGTGCAGCACACCGGGCACCACACCGGGCGCCGGGTGCTGCGCTGGCTCGCGGTCGCCGTCGTCGCGCTGACCTTCGCATCGGCATTGGCCGCGAGCGGCTCCTGGA
>KL571240.1:5769-16526 GCA_000715855.1 Actinoplanes liguriensis | reverse complement strand
CAGAGATGTGTATAAGAGACAGACGGATCGGTACGACGCGACCGCCGGCTCCCGCTGGCCCGATCCGTCCATCCTGCTCGGCGGCGACGACGAGTACTCCGCCGGGTATGTGACGGTCAGCTTCGCCACGCCGCCGGACCTGACCGCCGCCCGGCGCGAGCTGGCGGCCGGCGGGTGGCGGATCACGCAGGTCGCCTACGCCGACCCGATCGTGAACCACGTGACCGCGCGCCGCGACGGTGTGGAACTGATCGTGTACGGCGGCGGCCTCGTCTTCCAGCGGCCCGAGCCGTCCCTGGCACGGGTGCTCGCCCTGGCCGGCTGGGGTTTCGGGCTGCTGCTCGGCGCGTGGGTGGCGTTGAAGTTCACCACCGCGCACCGCGGACGCGACGGCCGGGTCGCGGGCGTGGCCGGACTCGGGCTGCTGCTGATCCCGACGATCGCGGTCAGCGGCGAGCTGTTCTTCCCGAGCCGGGCCGTGCCGCCGGACGTGCCCGGGGTGATCTGGGAACCGTACCTGTCGTTCCCGCTGAAGTTTCTGGTCATCGTCGGGGTCCTGGCCTGGGCCTACGCCGGGGTACGGCGCTTCGTGCCGAGTCGGCTCGCCCGCTGAGACCCTGAGAAAGGAACCATGCGGAACTTCGGTCATCGGGCAGCGCGCTGGGTCGCGGTCGTCCACGTCGCGTTCGTGGTCGCGGCCGCGCTGGGTTCGGCCGGGGCGTGGCTGGCCTGGCGGGACGCCACGCCACTGCCCAGCGACCAGCGGGCCGGCGAGATCGCCACGGAAGTGCTGCCCGGCGCGACGATCGGCGAGATCGAGCGGTGGGACGTGACGTTCGGCGACCAGTGGCCGGACATGTACACCCGGCTGATCGGCGACGACGAGTACGACGGCGGGTCGGTGCTCGTACCGGTCCCGGTGGCGGACATCGCGGCGGTCCGGGAGACGCTGACACGGAACGGCTGGCAGATCCTGCCGAACTCCGGGACCGAGCGGCTCAGCGACGTGCAGACCGTCGAATATGTGACCGCCCGCCGGGACGACGTCGAGATGGCGGTGTTCCACGACAGCTGGGACAACGGCGAGGGAATCGTCTTCCAGCACCCTCAACCCACCGGGGTACGGAGATACGCGCTGGCCGGCGGGCTGTCCGGGCTGCTGGTCGGCGCGCCGGCGGCGATCCTGTTCACCGCCGGGCACCGCGGCCGGCGACGGTGGAACGCGCCGGCCTGGGCCGGGGGCGCGCTGCTGGCGCTGCCCAGCCTCGCGGCCGTCACCGAACTGATCTCGCCCACCGCGCCTATCCCGCCGGATGTGCCCGGGGCGCCCTGGGAGGGATACGTGATCTTCAAGCTGCTGACGGTCCTCGGGGTGCTCGGCTGGGCGCGCGCCGTGGCCCTTCGGGCTCGCCGAGACGACGCGATGGCCGCCGCTCCCCGTTGACGCGCTGCGCGACACCTCGACCATCGCCAGCACCCGACAGCGTCCTGAGCGCCGGCTCGCGGTGGTCGGAGGGCGTTGAGGGCTGGTTTTTGGGCTGTGGACAGCCCTCAATGCCAGCTGAGGGGCTGGGGGCGTCGGTGCTGGAGGCGTGGGGGCGGTGATGCGGGCAACAATGGAATGCGCTTCCGGGATCGGTGGCGGAGGCTGTGCGGGCGGGACTGCCGGTGGGGGTGTGCAAGGCTGACGGCCGGCCGGGCGGGCGACAGGTCGTGGGGGAGATCGTGGGCGAACTGCTGGTGGGGCGTGGGGAAGAGCTGAGCCGGATAGCGGACGGGCTGCGGCGGACCACGGAGCCGGCGGGCGCGGCGCTGGTGCTGCGGGGTCCGGCCGGCGTGGGCAAGAGCGCCCTGCTGACGACCGCCGCCGGCCTGGCCCGCGAGCAGGGACTCCGGGTGCTCTCGGTGACCGGCGTGCAGGCCGAGACCCGTCTGCCGTTCGCCGCGCTGCGCCACCTGCTGGATCCGCTGGGCGGGCTGGGACTCGAGACGGCGGAGCCGCACACCGCCGGCCTCGCCGCGCTGGAGCTGCTGAGCGCGGCCGGGGAGAACGGCCCGATCTGCCTGATCGTGGACGATGCTCAGTGGATCGACCTGCAGAGCTGGGAGGCGCTGGCGTTCCTGGGCCGCCGCCTGCCGGACGAGCCGCTGTTCCTGCTGGTGGCCGTCCGTGAGGGCGACGAGGCCGCGGGCCGCCTGGCCGGTTTGGGGCTGGCCGAGGCGCAGGTCGGGCCGCTGGCGGAGGAGGACGCGGAGTCGCTGCTGGACCGGGTCGCCGCCGATCTGGCGCCGGAGCTGCGCGGGCGGGTCCTGACCGAGGCGGGCGGCAATCCGCTGGGGCTGATCGAGCTGGCCGCCACCGCCGGGCGGCATGGCGGGCCGGGGTCGCTGCCGTTGACCGCGCGGCTGGAACGGACCTATGCGACGGTCGTCGACGGCCTGCCCGCGCCGACCCGGAAGACTCTGCTGGTGGCGGCGGTGGACGACAGCGAGAGCCTGGACGAGGTGCTGTCCGCGGCCGGCGGTGAGGCGAAGTCGCTGCGGCCCGCGCTCACCGCGGGCCTGCTCACCGTCGACGGCGACGTCGTGCGGTTCCGGCATCCGCTGATCCGCTCGGCCGTCTACCGGGGCGCCGGCGCGGCCGACCGGCGGCGGGTGCATGCCGCCCTGGCCGCCGTCTGCGATCCCGTGCTCGACCTCGACCGCCAGGCCTGGCACCGGGCGGAGGCGACGATCGGGCTCGACGAGCAGGTCGCCGCGCACCTCGAACGGGCCTCCGAGAACGCGCGCTCGCGCGGCGGCTACGCCGAGCAGGCCGCCTTCCTGGCGCGTGCGGCCGAGCTCTCGCCGGACCCGCAGGACCAGGCCGCGCGCCTGGTCGCGGCGGCCCGCGCCCACCTGGCGCGCGCCCTGCTCGACCGGGCCGAGCCCGCCCTGGTCGAGCCGGTGCCGCGGGCCCTCGCGCGGCAGGCCCGGGCGACCGCCCAGATCTACTCCGGCCGTTTCACCCAGGTCCCCGCGATCCTGCTGGAGGCCGCGGAGTCGATCGCCGATCAGGACGCCGGCCTGGCCCGCAAGATGATGTTCGAGGCGCTGCAGGCGATCGTGTTCAGCGACGACCGGGTCACCACGGTGACCCTGCGCGACCTGGCCCGCGAGGTGCTGGCGTCGCCCGCCGCGCAGACCCCGGCGCCCGGCTACACCGACCTGTTCCTGACCGGCTTCGCCACCCGCACCGCCGTCGGCTACCGGGCCGCCGTGCCGCTGATGCGGGCCGCGCTGCAGGCCCTGGACACCGCGGACAACCTCGCCGAGGAGTGCCTTCCGCTCGCCGTGATCAGCGCGTTCACCGCCGAGGACGTGTGGGACGACGAGGCCGGCCACCGGGCGTGGCAGCGCCTCGAAGCCCACGACCGGGCCAACGGCGCCCTCGGCACGCTGCTGACCACGCTGATGGTCGGCGCCACCTGGGAGATGCGGGCCGGCCGGTTCGCGGCGGCCTACGCCCGGCACGACGAGCTTGCCCAGCTCAGCGACGTCCTGCGGCAGGCGCACCCGCGGATCCAGCTGGTCGAGCTGCTCGCCTGGAGCGGACGGGAGGCCGAGGCCCGCGCGGCGGCAACCGCCGACGTCGGTTTCGACGACGTCATCAACAACTCCCTGGCCGTCCTGGAGATCGGCCTCGGCCGCTACGCCGAGGCCCTCGCGGCCCTGCTGCCCTCGTTCGAGCGGGACATGCCCGGCGTCGCCAACCGCTCGCTGCACGACATCGTCGAGGCCGGCGTCCGCGGCGGGAACCCCGAGGCGGCCGAGGCGGCGCTCGCCCGGATGCAGGAGCGCGTCCCGGTCAGCGGCACCGCCTGGGGCCTCGGCCTGCTGGCCCGGTGCCGCGCGCTGCTGGCCGACGACGAGCACGCCGAGCAGCTCTATCGCGAGTCCGCCGATCAGCTGGCCCGGACCCGGATCACCATCGAAAGAGCCAGGACCCATTTGCTGTACGGCGAATGGCTGCGCCGCGGTCGTCGCCGGGCCGACGCCCGCACCCAGTTGCGGACCGCGCACGACATGTTCACGAAGATGGGCGCGGCGGCGTTCGCGGAACGGGCGCGCTCCGAGCTGACCGCGGCGGGGGAGCGCCCACAGGACCGTGCGGAGCAGGTCACCCACGGTCTGACCCCGCAGGAGAAGCAGGTGGCGAGCCTGGCCGCGGCCGGCGCCACGAACGGCGAGATCGCGGCCCGGCTGTTCCTGAGCACGTCGACCGTCGAGTACCACCTCACCAAGATCTTCCGTAAGCTCGCGATCACCTCCCGCCGCAAACTCGCCGCGGCCCTGGGCGACGACGGATAGCCGCGCGCTGCTGCCGCCGTACCGGAACATTGTCTTGATCTTGATGGTGGTCTTCTTTCGGTACGGTCGATCACATGATGCCGAACCAGGAACCGGAGCGGGATCCGGCGCGTGACTCGCTGGCGCGCTGGGTCTATCGGGGCCGGGAGAAGAGCCCGATCAGCCTGGACGACTTCGCCGCCGACCTCACCCGTGGGCTGGCCGGGGTGCGCGAGAGCTACGACAACGACTTCCAGACCGGCGTCGTCGCGATCAGCCGCGCCCGGGCTCAGGCGATGGCGAGCCTGCTGGAAGAGCTCGCGATCCGGCTGCGCCCCGGCATCAGCATCGGCCCGATCGACAGCGACGGGACGATGGCCCGCACCGCCGCCGACCTCGCCGGCTACCTGGACAGTCAGCGCACCCGCAGCGCGGACGGCTACGAGTGAGCGCCTTCGACCCGGCCCGCCACCTCGCCTCGGCGGACTGGAACCACCCGATGTGGTACCTGCCCGAGCCGGCCGACGGCAGCGACCCGCCGGTGACGCTCGACCGGAACGTCCCGGACTGGCGGTCCGCCGTGGCGGCCGGCCGCGCGAAGGAACGGTCCCGCGGCGGGCTGACCAGATCGACGGCACTGCTGTCCCACGAACGCGCGGTCGTGATCGCGGCGCTGCTGCGGGAACTGTCGAAGCGGACGCGTCCCGGATTCACCGCCGGCCCGATCACCTCCACCGGAGAGATCAGCGCCCTGGCCGAGCAGCTCGCCGCCGACCTGCGCAAACAGGCCGGTTGACGGCGGCCTGCGAGGTGCCCGATAGGGTGACGCGGATCATCCACCGTGGACCGATGGAGTGCAGATGAGCGGGCGTGGCTCCCGGTTGCGGCCGGAGGATCCCACCCACGTCGGGCCGTACGAGCTGGTCGCGCGGCTCGGATCGGGCGGCATGGGCGTGGTGTACGAGGCCCGGGCGCGCGACGGCCGCCCGGTCGCGGTCAAGGTGGTGCACGCCGGGCTGGCCGGCGACGGGGAGTTCCGCTCGCGGTTCCGGTCGGAGGTCGCGCGGGCCCGCCAGGTGCCGCCGTTCTGCACCGCCGAGGTGCTCGACGCCGACCCGGAGGCCCCCCAGCCGTACCTGGTGGTCGAGCTGGTGGACGGCCCGTCGCTCGCCGAGGAGGTCACCCGCCGCGGCCCGCTGAGCGCGCCGAACCTGCACGGCCTGGCGATCGGGGTGGCGACCGCACTCGTCGCGATCCACGAGGCGGGCGTGATCCACCGGGATCTCAAACCGCACAACGTGCTGCTCGCGCCGGGCAGCCCCAAGGTGATCGACTTCGGCATCGCGCGGGCCGCCGACCCGGTGACCCGGCACACCCGCACCGGCGAGGTCGTCGGGACGGTCAACTACATGGCGCCCGAGCGGTTCGACGCGCCCGGGACCCCGCTGACCCCGGCGGCGGACGTGTTCGCGTGGGGCTGCGTGGTCGCGTACGCGGGTCAGGGCCGTGCGCCCTTCGACGCCGACTCGGCGATCGGGATCTTCGGCCGGATCATGAAGGGGCAGCCCACGCTCGACGGGCTCAGCGGGCCGTTGCGCGAACTCGTCCAGCGGGCGCTGTCCGCGTCGCCGGAGCACCGGCCGACCGCCCGGGAACTGGTCGAGATCCTCCTCGACCCCGGGGCGGAGCGCACGGAGGTGCTGCGTGACGTGTTCGAACGGCAGCCCGCGATGCTCACCGCGGTCCACCATGTCGTGCCACCGGACCCGGCGCCCACCCGCCGGGGCAAGCGGGCCCTGATCGCCACGGGCGTCGCCCTGACGCTGGCCCTCGCCGGGGGATTCGGTTTCGCGGCCGACCGGTGGAAGACCGCGGACAAGGCGTTCGTCCTGCCGAGCGGCACGATCGCGCTCTCCGACGCGCTGGCCTCCGACGGCGAGTGGGAAGCCTCCTCGGTCCAGGGCAACCAGACGTTCTGCCGCTTCGCCGACGACCGGCTGCTGATCCAGGACCTGGTCGCCGGGCGCTGGTTGTGCTCCGGGCCGGACCTGACCGTCAAGGGCCGGTTCGCGATCGAGGTGACCGGGCGGATCGAGCTGGCCGGCAGCTGCCTGGTCCTGTGGTTTTATGAGTCCAGCGACCGGCGGTACTCGCTGGACGTCTGCGCGACCGCCTGGCGCCTGCAGGTCGAGGACCAGGGGCACGGGGACATCCAGGTCGTCCGCGAGTGGGCGGACAACGCCGCCGAGCCCGGCAAGGACCTGCGCCTGCAGGTGCAGGTGAGCGACGGCCACGTCCGGGTCGGCCACGACGGCGTCCTGGTCGGCGAGCAGTCCCTGCCGGAGCCGGACCTGCACGGCGGCTACTTCGACCTCGGTGTGGCCGGCGAGCCCGGCAACCAGCAGAGCCCCTTCCGCGTCTCCTTCCGCAACGCCGAGGTCCGCCTCACCACCTGACCCGATATCGCCTCTGCGATCATCATGGCGTGATGAAAGCAGGGGTACTCAGCAAATCGGACCTCGTCGTGCTGGGCGTCGGCGTGGTCGCCGTCGCCGCCGCGGGAACCCTGCACTACGGCGGCGCACCCGCGGTACTGGCGTTCGTGGTGGCCGGTGTCGCGGTGGCCCTGCTCGCGTCGCTGGTCGGGCGCAGCGTCGAGCAGCTCGGCGACCGGTTCGGGCCGGGCGCGACCGGGGTGCTGCAGAGCGCACTGGGCAACCTGCCCGAGCTGTTCATCGGGTTCTTCGCCCTGCAGGCCGGGCTGCTCGAGGTCGTCCAGGCGGCGATCATCGGCTCGATCCTGTCCAACATCCTGCTGGTGCTCGGCCTGGCGTTCGTCGTCGGCGGGCTCAAGCACGGGACGCAGCGCTTCGACTCCAACCGGGCGCGCACGTCGACCGTGCTGATGGTGCTGGCCACCGCGGCCCTGGTGATGCCGAGCCTCGCGCAGTACGTGCACGCCCCGGCCGCGCCGCACGAGAAGTCGCTCTCCCTGGTCGTCTCGGTCGTGCTGCTCGGGGTCTTCCTGCTGTCGCTGCCGTCGGCCCTCAAGCGCTCGGCCCCGTCCGCCGACGCGCCGTCCGCCCCGCAGCACGACGGCCCGCACTGGCCGCTGTGGCTGGCCCTCACCATGCTGACCGGGGCGAGCGTCGCCGCGGCGCTGGTGTCCGACTGGTTCGTCTCCGCACTGGAGCCTGCGATCACCTCGCTGGGCGTGTCGCAGGCGTTCGCCGGCCTGGTCATCGTGGCGATCGCCGGCAACGCGATCGAGAACGTGATCGGCATCCAGCTGGCCTACCGCAACCAGGCCGACTTCGCGATGAGCGTGATCATCCAGAGCCCCCTGCAGGTGGCGCTGGTGCTGGCCCCGGCGCTGGTCCTGCTGAGCCTGTTCACGGCGACGACGCTGACCCTGGTCTTCGCGCCGCTGCTGGTGATGGCGGTCGCGATCGCGGTGCTGGCGACGGCGTTCATCGTCTTCGACGGGGAGTCGAACTGGCTGGAAGGGGTCACGTTGATCGCGCTCTACGCGATCATCGCCACCACCTTCTGGTGGGGCTGACCGCCGGTCCCGGGTGACTGTCTTGACGCGCTCACCGGCACGCCGATCCCCACCGGTCGGTCCGTCGAACGCACCGCGGGGGACGCCCGGGTTCCCGCCGGGCAGGGGCCGCGCCCCGCGCCGCGCTGGTTACGGACTCGGTACCGGGCTCACCGGCAGCGACAGGCGCGAAGTGTGCCGGCCTCCGGTGTGGATGACGTGCCGTGTTCCGGGCTGCAGAGATCGGCGCGCAGCCCTGGCAGGAACGGCGGGAGAGCCGATCGGGCGGCCACCCGCAGACGCAGCGTCACGCCGGCGTGCCACCGCATCGCCGTGGGCCGGACCGCGGACCTTGCGCCCGGTTAACCCTGAATTACCGCCCAAGCGTGCTCGAACCGGCTCGCAGCAAGGTCCTGTCGCCGGATCCAGAAGTAGAGCTTGCCCATGTCGCCCCACATCCAGTCATCGGTGGTGTCGATCTGCCAGAGCAGCACCCAATTCTCCGCGCCGGGCTCCAAGCCTGGCACTCTCGGGTCGGCGGTAGGCCAGCGGCCCAAAGAGATCGACCCCACCAGCAACCAGTTGACAGTCCCGTTGCATCGGCCCCTGCTGCAGTTCCGGCCAGCCAAGAATCCGATGCTCGGGTCCCTCTTCATCGCCCCATAACCGGAAGTAGGCAGCTGACTCGACACTGCTCTCCGCCCACCGTTGCTCGATGACCGGCTCCCATGGATGCGGCATCGTCAACACCTGCCGTCCATCGAGCACGCGTGCCGGGAACACGGTTGCCTCGTCCGGCGGTATCACAGGAGACGCGTCCGCCCGAGCAACCGCCGTGATCCGCCAGTACTGGGCGTCCTGCGGACTCATTCCCCAGGTTGCCTGCTCATCTGCGTCGAAGAAGAAGCCCAGAAGCATTCCGGCCGGCGACAGCTCCGCACCGGCCCAGTGATTCACCTGGTCGCGGTCCAACTGCCCGATCAGGCGCAGCGGACGCCCGCCATTAGCGCGTGGCCACTCGAATCCATTCACAGCCCACGGCACGCCCCCGAATCGGCTGCCCGACTCACCGACCCCAGCGGTCACGCGCACCGACGGCAGAGCCAGATCTCGGACCTCTGCCAACTCCTTGCCGCCCAGCGTCCCTAGGAACGCCCCCAGAGCAGCCACGCTGATCTCCACGGCTCGAACTCTAGTGCGACGCCTCGAGAGGGATCAGCCGTCGGGCCGCGGCATGACGAAGGAGTGTCGTCATGCCGAAATGAAGAGCCGACATCCGTCCTGGTTCGATGACTCCTAGCGCCTGCCGCAGCCAGCTGGACGCCCTTACCTGCCGTCGACCGCGCCTGGGGCACCTCGCCGACCGTCACGCTCCGTTCCCCAGGCGCCGGGCATGGCGGGCACGCGGTCATGCCGAGATGAGTACAATTAGCTGCGCCAATATAGAGCCGTTGGCGAAGCGGGCTGCACTTGGCTAAACTTGATTCGCTCTGTGGTCGACAAATATACTGAAGGGTCAATAATTCCGGATGAAAAGTCGCCAAAGCGGCGTCACGGGAATCGGCCCTACGGTAATCTGTTCATGCGTTAGCTCCATCCCCGGTAGGTCTTTTTTCCAATACCTATTTCCTCTCTTCTCTGGGACGCCAAGGTCAAGAACGACCTGCAATGCCCTCGTTCTCCTCAGCTCTCTTGTTCGGTACCCCGCATGGCCAATGCGGCACCGCGCTTGGAAGCTTGCCTTATACCCGGTCTCTGCTTCGAATTCTCCATACGTCCGCAATCGGCTCCACCAAATAACTGCGCCATTCTGGTCAAGGTGTGCGACGTTTATTTCATAATCCACTCGGATGGGATCGGGATAATCGGAATTCAGTAGGTCAATCCTCAAGCCCAGCGAGTAGGCATGGCGGCTGACCTTCATTCTTACTTCTGACAACTCCACCGCCACATCAGGACGCTTGACCTCAAAAGGCAGATGTGCATCCAGATGCCGGGCGTGCTTTTCAAGTGGTCTCGGCGAATCCGAAGCAGGCGTATGCTTTCGGGCAATGAAGCCAGTGATCATCGCACATAGCGCGAAGACTGAACCGGCCACGCCGACTGACCAGGAAGTCTGGTTCGCAATCCTATCCACGGCAACACCACTGAGAAGCGCTGCGAGCGAGCCAACAACGAAGCTGACGATGCCTCCGATCCGCATTCCTAATGATGCGTCAGGTTGTCAAGACTCGCACGAGCTGCTGATAGGAGGAGGGGCCCTTGTTGGCCATCCACATCGCCCTCGTGTCGACTTCGATCCACAGCTTCAGCGGCGGACCGTCGTGCGCTCATCTAGCCGCGATCCGCTTGCCGCCCAGCGCTACCGATTTCAGATACCGGCTGGCTGGTGCCCATGTGTGCCGACGGCGGTGTCGTCCGATCCAGCCATTCGGGCCAGTCGGCGACAATGACCAGGGGAATCGAGTCCGGCGACCGGTACTCGTCTCCAGGGAAGTATTCGATGTGCTGATGGCGGTTGATACCCCGGCTGCCGGTGGCCATGGCCTGCTCGGCCACGCCGTCCAACGCGTCCCAGACGATCTCGAGAAACTGGCTGCCGCCCGAGAAGTGCAGCTCCGTTGTGCCCCGCAGACTCACGAGCAACGGACCGCCGGAGACCTCCTGAGACACCGACCCGCCGGTGACCGCAACGTTCCAGGCCTCCGCGGGCGAGCGAAGATGCCAACTGAGAGCGCGAAGAGCCGAGGGCCGACCCGCAAGCTGGAGTTCCCCGTTGTCAACCGAAAGTCGGCAACGTCTGAGCTCATCCATCCGAGCATTCTTGCGTGCCCTTTTCCATCGACCAGGTTCGGGCCTCCCGACGTCCTCTTCTAATAGGTCTGCC
>KL571240.1:5023-5611 GCA_000715855.1 Actinoplanes liguriensis | reverse complement strand
CTGCCGCTGCCCGCGCTCGCCTCGGTGGCCGCCGTCACGACCGGTGGTCCCGGGCCCCTGCGTGCGGCATGGAACCCGCCTGCGGCCTCTCCGGGCGGGTACCGCGGCTATCGTGGCGGCCGTGATCCTGTGCCATCGAGTACGCGAATCCAGGGGAGGCGATCGATGACAAGTCCCGGCCCCTTACCCGGCGCGGGCCGTGGCACAGCGGGCGGTCTGTACGCCTGGCTGCTGGACGGCTCTCTGGATGCCACCGGCGCGCGGGAACTGCTCCCGGAGCACTACACCGTGCTCGATGTCGCCACCGCTGTCATCAGGGTCGCGGTGCGCACCACTGACGGCGGCAGCGCCGGACCGGATGGCGTACTCACGGTGTTGCGTGCCGTGCGCGACGCTGACCGGGCGGAGCGTGCGGCCCGGGCATCGGCGAACGACTGGCATCTGGAGGACTACCGGTTCGCTGGATGGGACCACCTCCCGTGGTCGCGTTCGCGTACCGCCCGCTACCGGCTCACCCAGGTCCGGCGCGTCGTGGCGCGGCAGCAGGGACGCCGCTGGGCGCTCAGTCCAGGACCGGTGGTCCCGGAC
>KL571240.1:3993-4948 GCA_000715855.1 Actinoplanes liguriensis | reverse complement strand
GTCCAGGACCGGTGGTCCCGGACTTGCCGGGGGTGAGCGTGCGGACCCGGGTCCTGCGTGCACGATGGTCCGGGGAGAACGAGGAGATTCAGAAGGCCGGCGCCGTGTTCGACCGGCTCGTCGACCGCTTCGCCGGGCGGGCGCTGGATCCGGTTCTCGACGACCATCGAGCCGTGGTCGCCGGTGCCCGGCATCAGGCTCAGGATTTGGCGCAATTGGGCCGGGACCTGTCCCTGCCGGCTGTCGGCGCCCGCCAGGACGACCTCGTCGAGATCTTCCAGCGGCTCGGCGAGTGTCGCAGGATCGTGGTCACGGCAATCAGGCAGGTTTCTCAGCTGTATCTGCAGGTGGTTGGAGATCCCGGGCCGGCCGCTTCGGAGGCCGCCGAGCGATTGCATCAGGTCGGTTCGGCGCTCGCCGAACTCACCGGGCCGCCGCCTTCGACCTGACCGCTGTTGCCGACGTCGCAGAGCACAGGTCGACGTCGCCGCCGGTCGCGGAACGACGTCATCGCGAGGCCGAGGGCGGTCTGCCCAGAAAATTGACTGCGTTTGCGTGGGCTGCGGCCGATCGCTCGCCGGATGCCGGCCTATCCACGTGGCGGCCTGCGCCTGGTCGTTCCGGCGGCCAAGGCCCCTTCGGCGGTGTGGTCGGGCTGGCGTCCGAAGACATGAATGCCCCTGACTACCGTAGAACTGAGCGGCGCTGGCAATGCAACCAGAGCATGGGGGTTCGATTCCATACGAAGCGAAGCCTTCAGGGGCGGGTTGGCCAGCATATAGGCAAAAGGTTTGCGCCTCGATTGACACAAACCATTACTCTGCCAATTCTGTCTACGACTATTCTACTGCAGTAGGCATTCCGGGGAAGGCGTCGTCCGAGTGAACTGACCTGGACGGCGCCTTCGTTTGCCTCGACGTGCGCGGGCCGTTCGGCTGTGCGGCTACGGTGGACC
>KL571240.1:1076-3719 GCA_000715855.1 Actinoplanes liguriensis | reverse complement strand
TAGTCGAAGGCGCACAACAGATGCAGCAGCGTGCGGTGCTTGTCCTCGTGACGAGGTGTAAAAAGTCGAGCAGCATACTGATCTGCCGAATTGAGTGTGTTTGATAAATGTGGCGAGTTCGTTCATTCTCCGCCTCTCGCAATCCCTATATCAAGAGCAAGATTTACTGGAATTGCTAGCTCAATTGTATGATGATCTACATCGCATGCGGCATAGTAGCTTCAGGCCTTGCTGGGCCCACTTACCCTGAGGGCACAGTCTCCCTGGAGGGTTGCAGTGGATGTCCCGCAATTGATCAATATTCTCGCCCTTGCGGTCGCATTAGCCGCGGTTGTCACATCTTCCTTCTTGGCTGGGCGAGCACTTCGTTTGAACCAGAATGCTAATCATCTACCCGTTGTTCTCGACGCGCTCAGAGCCCAACGGCTGCCAGAATTCACCCTCAGGGAAGCGGCGCTGTGGGAGGAGCTACCCAAGCATGACGCGGACCTAGGCTTCACGAGGCTACCCGAGCCGCTTCGAGGCCGCGCCTTCGAAGTAAGTTGCTATTACCAGCACCTGAGCTACCTCGCAGAATACGGCCTGGCGGATTGGGATTTCATTGCGGTGCAGACCACATATCGACTGGTGCGAACTTGGGAATGCATCAGGGGTCACGTCGAGGCCGAGCGGCGGTACCGTGGATCACAAAACTCTTTCATGAATTCCTATGAGGTATTCGCTGAAAAGGTGAAAAGAACCGATATTGACGCTGCCACTGAACGGCTTTACAAGCGAGGGCGCGGCCGGCGCGGACTTTATTGAGGCCCATCGATCCTCTTGCGGTGTAGGTGCGGTCGTTCGCGTATCGGTATCGAGGCAAATGCGATATTCTAGCCAAGCTTGCGACGTGCTCATCTAGCCGCAGACAAAGCGTGCTCCGCACTCGGCAGATCGTCACCATGTGTGGTGGGTTCACCAAGAGTCAGTCTGAGCCCATCAACCTGTCGCTCAACGGAATCGAGATCGAGGATCTGGTGAAGGTCTGGCCCCTTCCCGTTCCGGCTGAGAGGCTCACGGGACCTGCAGGCGCCATATCAGCTCCCAGGTGCGTACCGTGGTGTCGCGGCAGGCGGCGGCGAGGAAGCGGCCGTCCGGGCTCAGGCAGACCGCGGCGATCGCTTCCGGGCGGTCCGGCAGCTCGTAGACCGGCTCGCCGGTCGACAGGTCGTACAGGGTCAGCAGGTTTTCGCCCGCGGCCAGGGCGTACCGGCCGTCGTCGCTGAGCCGCACGTCGGTGAAGCGGGACCAGGCCGGCTCGAAGGTGTGCAGGCGGTTGCCGGAGGCGACGTCCCACAGTTGGGCCCGGCCGCCCGAGCCGACGGTGAGCGCCCGGCCGCCGTCGGCGCTGAGCCGGACGGCGTCGACCGCGGATCCCCGGTGGGAGTCGTCGAGGACGCGTACGCACTCTCCGGTGCCGGCGTCCCACACCCGGGCGGTGCCGTCGTGGCTTCCGGAGATCGCCAGCCGCCCGGCCATCGCCACCGTGGCCACGCCACCGGTGTGACCGCCGGGACGGTGGACGATGTCGCCGCTGTCCAGGTCCCAGATCAGCAGCCGGTCGCCGTCGCGGGCGCCGGACACGGCACGGCGTCCGTCGGCGCTGATCGCCACCGCGTACACCAGGCTGCCGTGCCCGGTCAGGGTGTGCACGCACCGCCCGGAGTCCAGCTCCCAGACCCGGACCGTCTTGTCCCGGCCGCCGGACACGACCGTGCGGCCGTCGTCGCTGACCGCCACGGACAGCACCGGTCCGGTGTGGCCGGTGAGGGTGCGCAGGCATTCTCCCGAGGCCAGGTCCCACACCCGCAGCGTGCCGTCGCGCCCGCCGGAGATCGCGACCCGGCTGTCCGGGGCGGCGCAGATCGAGGTGACCCGGTCGGTGTGGCCGCCGAGAGTCCGCGTGACCAGGACGTCCTCGACGCCGACCCGGTCGGCCCGTGCGCTCAGCCGCTGCCAGGCTCGCAGCGCCCGCGGCGTCCGATGGTCGTGCCGCCGGTCGGTGCTCAGTTCGGTCAGCAGCGCATGCGCGGTGCCGAGATCCTCGTCGGCGAGAGCCTGCTCCGCCCGGTCGAGGAGAGCGCCGGCGGCCGATTGCAGAAGGGCCCTTTCGGCGTACGACCGTGGTTCGCACGGCTGGGCCGGCGCCGTGTAGCCGGTGGGCGCCGGAACGTCCCACACCCGCACCGCCCCGCTCATGCCGCCCGCCGCCGCGACCCGGCCGTCCGCGCTCAGCGCCGCGGTGCCGTCGTAGTCGCTGGCGAACGTGCGCAGGCAGCGGCCCTTCTGCAGGTCCCACAGCCGTACCGTCCGGTCGGTCCCGCCGGCCGACAGCGCGAACGTTCCGTCGGCGCTGAGGTCGAGCCCGCGCACCTCGCGGACGTGCCCGCGGAGCAGGTGCCGGCACTCGCCGCTGTCCAGATCCCAGACCCGCGGCACGGGGTCGTCGGTGCCGGCGGAGACCGCCACCCGCCCGTCGGCGCTGACCCGCAGCACGTCCACCCAGGAGGTGTGACCGCCGAGACGCCGCAGGCACTGTCCGGTCCGAAGATCCCACAGCCGTACGGCTGTCTCTTATACACATCTCTGATGGCGCGAGGGAGG
>KL571240.1:0-834 GCA_000715855.1 Actinoplanes liguriensis | reverse complement strand
GCTGCAGGCGCTTGCCGTCCGCGAGCGAGCGCCACTTGACGATCCCGTCGCGGTCGCCGGACAGCGCGTACTGCCCGTCCGGGGTGACGTGCAGTGCGCTGGCCCTCGTGGCGTGTTCCTGCGCCTCGTGCAGGCATCGGCCGGTCCGGGTGTCCCACGCCTGGACGGTCTCGTTGCCCGCGGTGACGGCGATCCGCCCGTCCGCGCTCAGGCGCACGTGGTCGACCTCCGGGCCCGGGCCGACGTGCAGCGAGTCCGAGCGGATCCCGTGCCGGACCTGGACCGTGCGCGGCTGCAGCCGGTGCGGGCGCTCGGCATTCACGGCGTACTGGAAAGCGGTCTTGATCTCGGTGTTGCCGGGGTCGTCCTGGGTGGCCTTGAGCAGCAGTGGCAGCGCCGCGGCGGCGTCACCGCGTTCGAGATGGATCACGCCCCGCAGGTAGTCGTCGCCGATCCGGCCGAGCAGCCCGTCGTCGGTCAGCTCACCGAGACGCCAGAGCAACAACCCATTGTTGTACGTCGCCTCGGGGTGCCCCGGATGCACGGCCAGGGCCTCGGCGAACGCGGCCCGTGCGGCCTCGGTGTGACCGAGAGCGGTCAGCGCGATCGCGTGATCGGTGAGCTCGTCCGACGTCCGGCCGGCCGCATCGAGGTTCACGCGACCAGCTCCTCGAGGCCGAGAACGGCGAGACCCTCGGCGCATCCGACGGCGACCCGCGAGCCGGCCGCGACCAGGGTCAGAACCGTCGTGCCCATCCGGTGCGAGGCCAGGCGGCGCCGGCCGGCCGGGTCCCAGAGCTGGACCTCGTCGCGGCGGGCCACGGCCAGCACGAT
>KL571239.1:38363-49166 GCA_000715855.1 Actinoplanes liguriensis | reverse complement strand
CGACGCCATCGCCGTCGGCCCCACCGGCAGCGACCTCACCCGGGACGGCGGTCGCACCTGGCAGCGCTTCGACACCGGCAGTTTCGACGCCGTGGCCTGCGTGCCGCGCGCTTGCTGGGCCTCCGGCGAGCAGGGCCGAGTAGCCCGCCTCCCCCACCCCTAACCACCCCGCCCCGAGCCGTCGCCCGCGCTGGTTCCACCCCAAACCACCGCGAGCCCCAGCCGAGAACCCACACCGGAGCGGGTCCGCAAGTCCGCGCAACCAAGCCCCAGCCCACCCACCGGCACCGAGCTGGCACTCACGGCTGTTCTGACCTCCGAAAACAACCCTGAGTGCCAGCCGGGAGCGGGACGCACGCCACGCCCCGGACCCGCTGGCAAGATCGCGCCCACCCGCTCCCGCCCAGGGCCTCCGCGCCCGGTCAGCACCGAGCTGGGACTCACGGCTGAATTGACCCTGGAAAACAACCCTGAATGCCAGCCGAGGAGTGGGACGCGCGGGGCGGGCTGGCGTGGGCAATGAGGTCGCGGGGCGCGGACGCTCGGACACGACCCGGCCGCTCGGGCAGGGCCCGGCCGCTCGGGCACGGCCCGGACGCTCGGACACGGCCCGGACGCTCGGACACAGCGCGGCCGCTCGGACACTGCGCGGCCGAGGGGGTTAGGCGTGGAGGTAGGTGAGGACGGCTAGGACTCGGCGGTTGTCGTCGTCGGAAGGGGGGAGGTCGAGCTTCGTGAAGATGTTGTTGATGTGTTTGCTGACCGCTTTCTCGCCGATGAACAGCTTTGTCGCGATGGCGCCGTTGGAGCGGCCCTCGGCCATCTGGCCCAGGACTTCGCGTTCGCGGACGGTGAGAGCCGACAGCGGGGACTGGCGGCGGGCCAGGAGCTGGTAGACGACCTCCGGGTCCATGGCGGTGCCGCCCGAGGCTACGCGGCGGACGGCGTCGACGAACTGGGCGACGTGCGAGATGCGGTCCTTCAGGAGGTAGCCGACGCCGCCGATGCGGTCGGAGAGGAGCTCGCGGGCGTAGAGCGGCTCGACGTGCTGGCTCAGGACCAGGACCGGCATGCCCGGGATCACGCCGCGAGCGGTGATCGCCGCCTGCAGGCCCTCGTCGGTGAACGTCGGCGGGAGGCGCACGTCGACCACGGCCACGTCCGGACGGTGCTCCATCAGGGCCGGGAGCAGCGCGGGCCCGTTGTCGACGGCGGCCACCACCTCGCAGTCGTGCGCGGTCAGCAGGCGGGTCAGCCCGTCCCGGAGGAGGGCGTGGTCTTCGGCGAGAACGACGCGCAAGGTAGCTCCATGGTGACGACGGTCGGTCCGCCCGGTGGGCTGGACAGGCTCATCGTGCCATCGAACGCGGCAAGACGGCGCTCGATGCCTCGCAGGCCGCTGCCGGTGGACGGGTCGGCGCCGCCCAGCCCGTCGTCGCTGACCTGCATGACCAGCGTCGACCCGGTGTGCCAGAGATCCACCCGTGCGTTGTGGGCGAAGCTGTGCCGGGTCGTGTTGGCCAGGGCCTCGGCGACCGCGAAGTAGGCCGCCGACTCGACCGGCGTGTCCAGCCGGCCGGGCAGCGCCGTCTCCACCGTGATCGGGATCGGCAGCGCGAGGGCCAGGGCGCGGACCGCACCGTCCAGCCCGCGCTCGGCGAGCACCGGCGGGTGGATGCCGCGGACCAGGTGACGCAGGTCGGCGAGCGCCGCGGTGCTCGTCTCCCGCGCCTCGGCGAGCAGTTTGCGCGCGCCGGCCGGGTCGGCCTCGACCATCTCCTCGGCCATGCCGATCGTCATGCCCAGCGACACCAGCCGGACCTGGGCGCCGTCGTGCAGGTCACGCTCGATCCGGCGGAGCTCGGCGGCCTGCGCGTCGACCGTGTCGGCCCGGGTGACGGTGAGGTGGCTGACCCGCAGGCGCAGCTCGGCGTTGCGGGTCGGCGCGAGCAGCAGCCGGGTGAAGAGCGCGTCGACCCGGCGCAGATAGGGCGCCCCGGCCAGGCCGATCGACAGGATCACCGCGCCCTGCGGCAGGGAGAGGAACGCGTCACCGACCGTGTCGAACGGCCAGATCGCGCCATATCCATACCACCCCGTGCCGAGCCAGATCCACAGCGGAATCAGTAGGGCGCCTTCGAGGCCGTAGAGCGGGACGGCCAGGACCAGCGCTCCGAGTGTGATGCCGATCACGGCACCCGGCACGAGCCACGCGAGGTCGCGCCAGGTGGCCGGGTCGGTCAGCATCCACTTGTAGTAACGCCACGGACCGATGCGGCCGCCCTCGGGCAGCGGGCGATAGGGCCGGGCGATCGGCACACCGGCTCTGCCCGCGAGCTGCCGGGCCAGGTTGGCCCGCGCCCGGACGAGCATCGTGACCAGTGGGAACAGCACCATGCCGAGAAACGGCACCACGCCCAGGATCAGGGTGGCCACCGAGAGCACGAACAGCGGCAGGTTCAGCGCCGCGAGCGGGATGGCGATCAGCCCGCCGGCAACGGCGCGGAGCCCGTCGCGGATCCAGTCACGCGAGTCCATGTCCCCATCCTGCCCACCGCCCGCCGCCCTGTCGGTAGTGCCAGCACTACCCCCGGTCCGGGGGCCAACCCGGCCATTGTCGGGGGGCCTACGCCATGTTGCCCGGGCCTCCGGCCCTGTTGGGTGAGAGCCATGACGACCATGACGGAGCGGCCGCGCGCCGCCGGAAGTGATTTCGCGGAGCTGAACCGACGGATCAACGCGGCCGGCCTGCTGCGGCGACGCCCGGGTTACTACGTCGTCCGCCTCGGCCTGGCGTCCCTCGCGCTGGTCGGTGGCTGGACGGCGTTCTTCCTGGTCGGCGCGTCCTGGTGGACGCTGGCGGTGGCGGTCTTCCTGGCCGTGGTCTTCGCGCAGGTGGCGCTCGTCGCGCACGATCTCGCACACCGGCAGGTGTTCCGCACCAACAAGCCGAGCTCACGCGCCGGGCTGATCGCCGGCAACCTGGCGATCGGCATGTCCTACGGCTACTGGATGGACAAGCACACCAAGCACCATGCCAATCCGAACCACGACGACCTCGATCCGGATGTCGGGCCGGGCGTGCTGATCTGGTCGCGGGAGCAGGCCCGCGGCAAGGGATTCCTGACGAAGCATCAGGCCTGGTTCTTCTTCCCGCTGCTCACCCTGCTCGGGATCTCGCTGAAGAAGGACAGCGTCCGTGCCCTGCTGAACGGGACGGTCAAACGCCCGCGGATGGAGTGGGTGCTGCTCGCCACGCACCTGATCGGTTACACCGCGGCGCTGCTGCTGGTGCTGAGCCCGCTGCAGGCGCTGGCGTTCCTCGTCGTGCACCAGGCGCTTTTCGGGGTCTACCTGGGAATGACCTTCGCGCCCAACCACAAAGGCATGCCGCACCCGGACGGGACCGAGGATTTCCTTCGCAAGCAGGTGCTGACGTCGCGCAATGTGCGCGGCGGATGGCTGACCGACACGGCGCTCGGCGGGCTGAACTATCAGATCGAGCATCACCTTTTCCCGGCGATGCCGACGCCCAATCTGCGCAAGGCGCAGCCGATCGTGCGGGATTACTGCGCGGAGATCGGGGTGACCTATGAGATGACCGGCCTGATCGATTCCTATCGGCAGGCGCTGAGTCATCTGCACGAGGTCGGAACGGATCTGCGGGCCTGAGAGAAAGGGCCGCCCGGGGGCGCGCTGTGCGCGCGCCCCGCGGCCGCATCAAAAATCAGAAAACAATTTCCCGGTACGGGTTGTCAGCCGATCCCGATGTTGTTGTGTGCGCTCACCGGAGCGAAGCGCCGGTTGCCCAGCCAGACCGCGTCGTAACCGTTGACCAGCAGGTTCGCCAGGGAGACGGGCGGCGGGACGGGACCGTTCTTGCACTCCGCCCAGCCACCGAAGTCGGTGGTCGCCTCGCAGAGCGGGAAACGCTCACCGGTGGTGGTGAACTGGATCGGCAGGCCGGCCACCGGGTGACCGTCCCACGTCGTGAAGTGGGCCTTGAGCCCGAGCGTCTCGCGGGCGATGACGTCGAGCGTGCCGTAGTAGGCGGTCGCGTTCATGCGAACGGGACCGAAACGCGGTGCTGCGGGGGCCGCCTGGGCGGGGCTGGTGGCGGCAAAACCGGCCAGTGCCACGGCGGCGGCGAGCCAGCGGAGGGTCGTGTGCTTCATGGCGCACAAAACTAGGCGAAGCGGGCGTTTTTCCCAAATCGGCACACTTCCGGGTGAACGGAATCCCCCTTGACCTGCATGGAAGACAACGCACGAGCCGGGAAAGCCGCGACACGTGGGTACGGCGAAAGGGTGACTCAGAGGCGGAGATCACACCGCTCGGCACGGCGTTGTTCTACCTTTTGGCAAGAAGCCGCAACAGGTCTCGTGAAACGCCGAGCCGGTTGTCCATCATCCTTTCGGCTTCTCGTGCGTTAGCCTCTGCGGACGAAGCGCATCTGCCGACGATCCATCGGCTTGTCCCGCGCTTTCCTGGCCGCCCTCCGGCGGACATCAGGCACGCAAGCATGGGGAACTTCATTGGACATTGCCATCGTCGGCCTATCCTGCCGTTTTCCGGGGGCGCGCGACGTGGTCGAGTTCTGGGCGAACTCGCTGGCCGCCGCTCATCAATTCCGGCCCGTACCGTCGGCACGTTGGAATCACGAAACCTTTTATTCGACGAACTTTCGTGACACCCATTCCACGTACACCGACCGGGTGGCCTTTCTTGACGAGGTCGAGAAGTTCGCCGCCCTGCACCACCGCATCCCACCGCGGCGTGCCAAAGCCATGGATCCGCAGCACCGCCTGCTCGTCGACCTGGCCCGTGAGGCGGTCCAGGACGCGGGCTGGGAGCGGCGTCCGTTCGACCGGTCGACCACCGGCGTCTTCGTCGGGCTGAGCACCGCCGACTACAAGGACATGGTCGGGGCCCGGCTGACCGCGAGCCTGCTCGCGGACGGGTCGCTGTCGGCGAACGCCAACGACCCCGAGCTGCTGAAGGCGATCGCCGAGGCGGCCAAGGCGGCGATCGACCCGCCGCAGTCGTTCTCGATGGCCGGCTCGCTGCTCAACATGGCCCCGGCCACCGTCAGCGAGCTGCTCGACCTCGGCGGGCCGTCGTTCGCCGTGGACGCGGCCTGCTCGTCGGCGCTGGTGGCGATGCACGAGGCGGTCAACCACCTGCGGGCCGGCTCGTGCAGCGCGGCCCTGGTCGGCGGGGTGTTCGTGAACCTCACGCCGAACGCGCTGGTCGGCTTCTCCCGGGTGGGCGCGCTGTCGCCGGCCGGGTTGTGCCGGCCGTTCGACAGCCGGGCCGACGGCTTCGTGCTCGGCGAGGGCGGGTCGCTCGCGGTGCTGCGTCCGCTGGACGACGCGCTGGAGGCCGGCGACCGCATCTACGCGGTGATCAACGGCATCGGCACGGCGAACGACGGCAAGGGCGCCGGCCCGATGACCCCGCGCGCCGAGGGCCAGGAGGCGGCGATGCGGGCCGCCTACCGGGACGCGCGGGTGGAGCCGGGCGCGATCGACTTCCTGGAGGCGCACGGCACCGGCACCACGGTCGGCGACAGGGTGGAGATGGAGGCCGTCCGCCGGCTGCGCGCCAAGTCCGCCGACCGGACCTGTTACCTGTCGTCGGGCAAGGCGACGATCGGGCACACGCTGCCGGCAGCCGGCGCGGCAGGCGTGCTGCGGACCGCGCTCGCCCTGCACCACCGGACCGTCCCGCCGCAGCCGGCCACCATCGACCCGCACGCCGAGCTGCCACTCGCCGAGGCGGGGCTGGCGGGAGCACCCGGCCGACGACCGGCGGCGGGCCGGGGTCAGCTCGTTCGGTTTCGGCGGCACGAACGTGCACGCGGTGCTGAGCGAGGCGCCCGAGCCGGAGGAGGACGGCGACGACGCGGACCGCCCGTGGATGGTGCTGCTCTCCGCCGACAACGCGGAGCTGCTCACGACGTACGCGCAAAGGTTGTCGGGTCTGATCGCCGCGGACGCGGCGCTGACACCGGCGTCGGTGTCCCGGACGATGGCCAGCCGGACCCTGCTCGACGCGCGGCTCGCGGTGATGTGCCGCACGCGCGCCGAGCTGGCCGAACGCCTGGCCGTCGCGGCCCGCGAGCTGGCCGCCGGCGCAACCGGGCGGCTGGCGGCGGGGCTCTACGCGAGCGTCAGCCCGCTCACCCCGGAGCAGCGCTCGCTGGCCTTCCTCTATCCGGGTCAGGGCTCGCTGCGCCCGGGCGTGCTGCGTGACCTGGTCGCCCGGTTCCCGGCGCTGGCCGAGCACGTGCGCCCGCTGGCCGACCGGGTCGACGAGCGCACCAAGGCTCCGGTCACCGACCTGCTCTGCGACACGCCCGGCCCGGGCGACGACGAGAAGGTCAGCGCGACCCGGATCTGCCAGCCCGGCCTCGGCGTGGCCGGGATCGGGATGACCCAGCTGCTCGCCGATCTGGGGGTGACCCCGCAGATCACGCTGGGGCACAGCGTCGGCGAGCTGGCGGCGGCGGTCGCGGCCGGGGCGCTGACCCCGGACGACGGCATCGAGTTCCTGATCGATCGCGGCGCCGCGGTCACCTCGGGCGCGGAGCCACCGCCCGGCACGATGGCCGCGATCCGCATCGACGCGGCCGGGTTCGAGCAGCTCCGCACGGGTATCGAGGGGGTCTGGGCGGGCTGCTACAACCACCCGTCGCAGATCGTCGCGAGCGGTCATCGGGACGCGGTCGGCCGGTTGGTCGAGCGCTGCCGGGACCGGGACGTGCCGGTGGCGCCGCTGCGCGTGTCGCACGCCTTCCACTCGCCGTTGATGTCCGAGGTCGACACCCGGATCGCCGGGCACCTGGCCAAGCCGATCCGCTCGTTCGTCTCCAGCGTGGACCCGTCGGCCGCGGCCGATCCGGAGACGCTGCGGGCGCTGTGGAGCCGGCAGGGCTCGGCGCCGGTGCTGTTCCGCGACGCGGTGGACCGGGCGGTCCAGGCCGGGGCGAAGATCCTGGTCCAGGTCTCGGCCGGGGACGCGCTGCTCGGGATGGCCGCGCAGACGCCGTCGGCGCGCGGGCTGGACTCGATCGCCCTGATGCCGGCCGAGCCGGACGACGGGTACGCGCTGCTCGAAGGCCTCGGCCGGCTGGCCGTGGCGGGTGCTCCGGTGGACCTCACGCCGCTCTTCGAGGGGCTGGGCGTTCCGCTGGTCACGCTGCCGCCGTCACCGCTGGCCACACAGCACTACTCGATCCGGCGGACGGCTCCGGGCGCAGCACCGGCCCGATTTGTCCGCACAAGTGAAGCTCATCACGTACGTACCCCCGTAACCCCGGCGCGCGAGGCGTTGCCGGTTGCCGCAAACCCGAACGGAGAGCAGATTCCGGTGAACGACGTCATCTCTCTGATGCGCGAGCAGCTTGCGGTTCTTCGCGGCATCGGCGCCGAGCCGGCCGCCCTGCCGGAAGCGCCGGTCAGCCCGGCCGTCCCGGCACGTCCGGCACTCCCGGCCGTCGCGGCCGAGCCGCCCGCACCCGCCAAGCCGGAGACCACGCCGGCCCCCGCCGCCCGTGTCACGGTCCCGGCGCAGAAGCCGGCGCCCGCAAAGGTGGAGGACAAGCAGATCCTCACCGAGGTCGCCGCGATGGTCGGCAAGATCAGCGCCTACCCGGCCGACATGGTCCGCCCGGAGCAGTCGTTCGCGACCGACCTGGGCTTCGACTCGATCATGACGGCCGAGCTGATCGCCGCGGCCAAGCGCCGCTGGCCGGACCTGGACCTGGCGCCCGAGCAGGTGTTCGGCATCGCCACGGTCGGCGAGCTGACCCAGTTGCTGGCGCAGACGCTCGGCGGCGGCGTGCCCGCCCCGGCCGTCGTCCCGGCACCGGCGCCGATGCCCGACCCGGAGCAGTCGCTGGTCCCGCGGGGCGACACCCGCCGGCCCGAGGTCGCCGACGTGACCAAGCTGCCCGAGGTGGTGCAGTTCGAGGCGCGCGGCAACATCCTGGAGCGGGTCGGGGTGGCCAACCCGTACTACATCGTGCACGACAGCGTGATCAACGCCCGGACCTCGGTGCACGGCCGGCAGCTGATCTCCTTCTCCAGCTACAACTACCTGGGCCTGTCCGGGCACCCGATGGTCAACTACGCGGTGAAGGAGGCGGTCGAGCGCTACGGCTCCTCGGTCTCCGCCGCCCGCATCCTGTCGGGCAACCGGGCGCTGCACGACGAGCTGGACCGCGGGCTGGCCGCCCTGGTCGGCGCCGAGGACGCGATCTCGCTGCTCGGCGGGCACTCGACGAACGTCGGGATCATCGGGCACATGGTCGGCCCGGAGGACCTGATCGTGCACGACGCGCTCG
Source organism: Actinoplanes liguriensis (assembly GCA_000715855.1). Classification (GTDB taxonomy): domain Bacteria; phylum Actinomycetota; class Actinomycetes; order Mycobacteriales; family Micromonosporaceae; genus Actinoplanes; species Actinoplanes liguriensis. The sequence continues at coordinate 40,819 of KL571239.1, read as the reverse complement.
CGCACGACAGCATCCTGCAGGGCTGCCGGCTCTCCGGGGCGAACCGCCAGCCGTTCCCGCACCAGGACCTGAACGCCCTGGACGCGCTGCTGACCCGGATCCGCGACCGGTACCGCCGGGTGCTGATCATCGTCGAGGGCGTCTACAGCATGGACGGCGACATCTGTGACCTGCCGGCCCTGATCGCGCTGAAGAAGAAGCACGGCGCGCTGCTGATGGTCGACGAGGCGCACAGCATCGGCGTGCTCGGCGCCCGCGGCGGCGGCGTCGGCGAGCACTTCGGGGTGGACCGCCGGGACGTCGACATCTGGATGGGCACCCTGTCCAAGTCGCTGGCGAGCTGCGGCGGGTACATCGCCGGCCGGCACGAGCTGATCGAATACCTGCGCTACACGCTGCCGGGCTTCATCTTCAGCGCCGGCATGAGCCCGGCGAACGCGGCCGCCGCGCTCGCCGCCCTGCACATCCTGCGCGAGGAGCCGCAGCGGCTGAAGGTGCTGCACGACCGGGCCGCGACGTTCCTGCGGCTGTCGAAGCAGGCCGGGCTGGACACCGGGCCGAGCGCCGGGACCCCGGTCGTCCCGTGCATCACCGGCGACTCGGTGAAGGCGCTGAAGCTGGCGGACACGCTGCTCAAGAACGGGGTCAGCGCGAACCCGATCATGTACCCGGCGGTGAAGGAGCGGCTGGCCCGCCTGCGGTTCTTCGTGACCGCGGAGCACAGCAACGAGGACATCGAGATGACCGTGGACCTGCTGGCCCGGCACCTCGACCCGGCCCGCGTGCCGCAGCCCGCCTGAAAGCGCCCGACATGACCTCTCTCACGACCCGTCCCCGGTCCGGGACCGACGATCCCGTCGTCGCTCCCGGGCCGGTGGTCCGGCTCACCGCCCGTCACCCCAAGCTCGTCCTGCTCGTCGCCCTGCTGCTGGCCGGGCTGGCCGTGGCGTTCAGCGGCGATGTGGTGAGCGCGCTCAAGACCGGCGGTTTCGACGATCCGGACTCCGACTCGGTACGCGGCCGGCAGGTGCTCTCCGAGCATTTCCGCGCCGCCGACCCGAACCTGGTGGTGCTGATCGCCAAGCCCGGCGGCAGCGTCGACGACCCGGACACCCGGGCCGCGGCGCAACGGGTCACCCAGCGCCTGGCCACCGACCCCGGTGTGACGGTGGCCGGCTCGTACTGGGCCGGCCGGGTGCCGCAACTCGCCAGCCGGGCCCACGACAAGGGCATGATCCTGGTCCACGTGGACGGCGACGACGACACCAGCGCCGAGCGGGCCGCCGTGCTGCACGACGAGCTGGCCACTGAGAACGGCCCGGTGAGGGTCGAGTTCGGCGGCTTCACCCAGATCAACAACGACATCAACGACCAGGTGACCAAGGACCTGGCGACCGCCGAGACGATCGCCATCCCGATCACCCTGGTGCTGTTGCTGCTGGTCTTCGGCACGGTCGGGGCCGCCGGGGCGCCGCTGCTGATCGGCATCTTCTCGATCGTCTCGACGCTCGGCACGCTGCGGCTGCTGGCGGCGATCACCGATGTGTCGGTCTTCTCGGTCAACATGGCGACGGCGCTGGGGCTGGGCCTGGCCGTCGACTACAGCCTGCTGTTCGTCTCCCGGTACCGCGAGGAGCGGGTCCGCACGCCGGACCTGACCACGGCGATCGGCGCCACGATGCGGACGGCCGGGCGGACCATCCTGTTCAGCGCGGCGACCGTGGCCGTGGCGCTGTGCAGTCTGCTGGTCTTCCCGCAGTACTTCCTGCGCTCGTTCGCGTTCGCCGGCATCGCCGTCGTGGTGACCACGGTCGGCGCCGCGATGCTGGTGCTCCCGGCTCTGCTGGCGTTGCTCGGGCACCGGATCGACAAGTGGTCGCTGTGGAAGCCGCGCGCCGAGTCGACCTTCTGGGCGCGACTGGCCGACTTCGTGTTGCGCCGTCCCGTCCGTACGGCCGTGCCGGTAATCTTGATCTTGGCTTTTCTGGCCTTCCCCTTCGCCCACGTGCGCTTCGGCGTGGCGGACGACCGCGTGCTGCCGCACCGGGCGGAGAGCCGGGTCGTCGCGGACACGCTGCGCACCCAGTTCGCCGACACGGGCAGCGGCGCGACAGTGGTGGTCGCCGAGCACTGGGGCAGCGGGACGGACGCGCGGATCCGGGTGGCCGACTACGCCGCGCGGCTCTCCGACGTGCCCGGCGTGACCCGGGTGGACAGCATGGTCGGCACCTACCAGCACGGCGTGATCGTGGTGGTGCCGAAGAGCGCCGACCCCCGGTTCGCCGGTGGCGACGCGACCTGGCTCTCGGTGGTCAGCGAGGTGGAGCCCTATTCCGGCGAGGGCGCCGCCCTGGCCCGGGCGATCCGTGCGGTGCCCGTCCCGGCCGAGGTCCCGGTGCTGGTCACCGGCCCGGCCGCGCAGCTGGTGGACATCCTGTCTCTTATACACATCTCTG
>KL571239.1:33807-38153 GCA_000715855.1 Actinoplanes liguriensis | reverse complement strand
CCGATCGCCGCGATCCTGATCGCGGTCACCACGTTCATCCTGCTCTTCCTGCTCACCGGCAGCGTGCTGCTACCGATCAAGGCGCTGCTGCTGAACACCCTGACGATGAGCGCGGTGTTCGGCGTGGCGGTCTGGATCTTCCAGGACGGCCACCTCTCGTCGGTGCTCGGGCAGACCGGCGCGCCGCTCGCGGTGGCCATCCCGGTGCTGCTGTTCTGCGTAGCGTTCGGGCTGTCCATGGACTACGAGGTGTTCGTGCTGTCCCGGATCCTGGAGCGCCGCGAGCAGGGCGCCGACCTGCACACCGCGGTGGTCGAGGGGATGTCCAGGAGCGTCCGGGTGATCAGCGCGGCGGCCGGGATCCTGTCCGTGTCGTTCCTGGCGATGGTCTCCTCGGGCGTCTCGCTGATCCAGTTCTTCGGCCTCTGCGCCAGCCTGGCGATCATCCTGGACGCGCTGCTGGTCCGGCCGATCCTGGTGCCGGCGCTCATGCGGGCGGCCGGGCGGTGGAACTGGTGGGCGCCGCGACCGCTGCGAGCCCTGCACGCCCGGCTGGGTCTCAAGGAAGGCGGTTAGATCTCCGCTGGTGAGCGGCGTGTCCGTCGGGGCGGGCGGGTTCCGGGGAGGGCGGCTGGAATCCTTACCGGAAACATAGGGTACAACTGGCGTTTTCCAAGATTTAGGGTTTAGGGTGCCGCCAGTGAGAGTGAGTTTGCAGGAGATCCGGGACCGCACCTACAAGCCGGTCGACGCGTGGTGGACCGTGGTCCTGGTCGACCCGCTCGCGTCCCGGTTGGTGCGCCTGGTCGCGCCGTACCGATGGATCACCCCGAACGTGCTGACCCTGATCGCGACCGTGATCGGCGTCGGCGCCATGGTCAGCTTCGCCCAGGGCGACCAGCAGTCGCTGATCATCGGTGCGGTCCTGTTCCACCTGAGTTTCGTCGTCGACTGCATGGACGGCAAGATCGCCCGGCTGAACGGGACCGGCACCGTCTTCGGGCAGTGGCTGGACTTCGTGCTCGACCGGGTCCGCGTCTTCTTCTGCGCGCTCACGCTCTTCGGCGGGCAGTGGGCGCGGCACCACGACGACGCGTACCTCTGGTTGATGTCGGTCGCGATCTTCCTGGACCTGATCCGTTACCTCAACGGCAGCCAGGTCGCCAAGGTCCGTCGCGGGATGACCGACGAGCTGAACGCGCTGAAGCACCCCGTCGAGCTCCAGCCGGAGCCGGTGCGGGACATGGCCGAGCCGGGCAACGAGCTCCCGGAAGCGTCCCTGAAGAGCCGGGTCGGCGCCTATCTCAAGCGCAACCGGATCCGCACGCACCTGTTCAGCGGCATCGAGTACGAGATGTTCGTCTACATCATCGCCCCGCTGACCGGCCTGATCTTCCCGGTGACGATCTTCGCCGGGGTGGCGATGCTGGCCTTCGAACTGCTGGTGATCTTCAAGCTCTACCAGGCGACCCGGGCGTTCCCGGCGAAGCTGGCCGCAGCTCGGCAGAAGTTCGACAACTACGTCGCCGGCGGAGTCTGACCAACCTGCTGGCGGCCACCCGCCGCCGGAGCGCAGACTGGCGCCATGGCTGACGCGTTCCGGCAGGCACGAGACTTCCTGCTCGCTCATCGCGAGGACTATTCCTTCGCGTACGAGCATTTCGCCTGGCCCCGGTTGGACCAGTTCAACTGGGCCCTGGACTGGTTCGACGTGATCGCCGCGGGCAACGACGCCCCGGCGCTCTGGATCGTCGAGGAGGACGGCAGCGAGCAGCGCCTCTCCTTCGCCGAGATGTCCGAACGCTCGAACCGGGTGGCCAACTGGCTGCGCGGGCAGGGCGTCCGGCGCGGCGACCGGATCGTGGTGATGCTCGGCAACCAGGTGGAGCTCTGGGAGACCGTGCTCGCCGGAATCAAGCTGGGAGCGGTGCTGATCCCGGCCACCCCGCTGCTCGGCCCCGCCGACGCGGCAGCCCGGGTGGCCCGGGGCGGCGCCCGGCACGTGATCGCGATGGGCTCGGTGGCCGGCAGGTTCGACGACGTGGACCCGTCGGTCACCCGGATCGCGGTGGGCGCGGCCGAGGGCTGGCGGGACTTCCACACGGCGTACGAGTCGGACGCCGCCTTCACCCCGGACGGCGTGACCCGGGCGGACGACACGCTGCTGCTCTACTTCACCTCGGGCACGACCGCGCAGCCCAAGCTGGTCGAGCACACCCACGTGTCGTACCCGGTCGGGCACCTCTCCACGATGTACTGGATCGGCCTGCAGCCCGGCGACGTGCACCTGAACATCTCGTCCCCGGGCTGGGCCAAGCACGCCTGGAGCAACGTCTTCGCCCCGTGGAACGCGCAGGCCTGCGTGTTCATCTACAACTACACCCGGTTCGACCCCGGGCGGCTGATGGGCGAGATGCAGCGCTGCGGGGTGACCAGCTTCTGCGCGCCGCCGACCGTCTGGCGGATGATGATCCAGGCCGACCTGACCGAGCTGAAGACGCCGCCACGGGTCGCCGTCGGCGCCGGGGAGCCGCTCAACCCCGAGGTGATCGAGCAGGTCGCGGCGAAGTGGGGCGTCACGATCCGGGACGGGTTCGGGCAGACCGAGACGTCCGTGCAGATCGCCAACTCGCCCGGGCAGCCGGTCAAGTCCGGGTCGATGGGCCGCCCGGTGCCGGGCTTCCGGATCGAGCTGCTCGACCCGATCACCGGGCAGCCGGCGCAGGAGGGCGAGATCTGCGTGGCGATGGAGCCGCGACCGGTCGGGCTGATGGTCGGCTACCACGGCGACGCGGAGCTGACCGCCGAGCGGATGGTCGACGGGTTCTACCACACCGGGGACGTCGCCTCCCGGGACGAGGACGGCTACATCACGTACGTCGGCCGGACCGACGACGTGTTCAAGGCCTCCGACTACCGGATCTCGCCGTTCGAGCTGGAGAGCGTGCTGATCGAGCACGAGGCCGTGGTGGAGGCCGCTGTCGTGCCCTCGCCGGATCCGGTGCGGCTGGCGGTGCCGAAGGCGTACGTGCTGCTGGCCGAGGGCTGGGCGGCGGACGCGACGACCGCGGCGGCGATCTTCGAGCACGCCCGGGAGCACATGCCGCCGTACGCGCGGATCCGCCGCCTGGAGTTCGGCGACCTGCCCAAGACCATCTCCGGCAAGATCCGGCGGGTCGAGCTGCGGGCCGCCGAGGCGGAGAAGCACGCCGACCCGGCCGCCACCCCTGCGGGCGAGTACACCGGCTGATCTTTCCGGCTCCCATCTCGTACCGGCTATCTTTGCCCGATGCCGCGAGGACGTCTGCTCTATCTGCTCGCTGTCGTCGCGGTTCTCGGGCAGATGGCGTTCGCCATGGTGACCACCGCGATGCAGCAGACGCCGACCATCGACGAGCCGGTCTACCTGGCCACCGCCGAGGTCTACACGCAGCAGCACAGCCTGCGCTACAACCCGGAGCACCCGCCGCTCGGCAAGCTGATCATGGCGACCGGGCTGGCGTTCGGGGGCGCGCACGAGCTGGATCCGGCGTACCGGGGAAGTCAGACGGCGCTCGGGCGGAACCTGCTCTACGAGAGCGGGAACAACCCGTTCCGGGTGCTGCTCGCCGGGCGGATGCCGATCATCGTGCTGACCCTGCTGTTCGGGCTGGTGGTGCTCTTCTTCGCACGGGACGTGGCCGGGCCGGTGGGCGGGCTGGTCGCGCTGGCGCTCTACGCCTTCTCGCCGGACGTGATCGCCCACGGGTCGCTGGCCACCCTGGACGTGCCGGCCGCCGGCATGCTGCTGACCGCCGCTGGCCGGACTGGCGCTCGGGGCGGCGCTGGCGACGCGGGCGACCGCGCTGCCGGCCGCGCCGCTGCTGGTGCTGCTCGCGGCCCTGTCGATGTGGCACGCGCGCCCCGGCGATCTCAAGCGGCGGCTGCTGACCAGCGCGGGCGCCGGGGTCGTGGTCGGGCTGATCGCGATCGCCGTCGTGTGGGCCGCCTACCTGATCGTGGACCCGCACCTGCGGTGGACCACGCCGGCGAACCTGCCGCACATAGGCGGGCTGAAGGGCCTGGCCGTCCAGCTGCTGCCGTTCCCCCAGGCGTACCAGGACGGGCTGCTGATGCAGTTCAAGCTGGAGCTGAGGACCTACAACGGCTTCCTGCTCGGGCACGCCTACAAGGGCAACCTCTGGTTCTACCTGCCGGCCGCGATGCTGATCAAGACGCCGCTCGGGATGCTGGTGCTCTGGGCGGCCGGCGCGCTCACCATGATCTTCATCCCGCGGCTGCGGGCGGCCTCGCTCTACCTGCTGCCGGTCTCCGCGGGGCTGCTGGTGGTCTGTCTCTTATACACA
>KL571239.1:32919-33571 GCA_000715855.1 Actinoplanes liguriensis | reverse complement strand
TGTGTATAAGAGACAGGTTCCTGGCCGTGGCGGCCGGGACGGTCACGCTGATTCGCGTCCGCTGGGTGCAGGTGACGACCGCGTTGCTGGTCCTCTTCGTCGCGGTGAGCTCGCTGCGGACGTTCCCCTACTATCTGCCCTACTCGAACGAGGCGTTCGGCGGGACCGCGAACACGCACCGCAACCTGCACGACTCCAATGTCGACTGGGGGCAGGACCTGGCCCGGCTCAGCCAGAAGCTGAAGACCGACTATCCGGGCGAGAGGATCTGGCTGAACTACAAGGGCAGCGGGGTGCCGGCGTACTACGGGATCACGGCGAGCGACATCTACAGCGTCCCGCCGGACCAGGTGCACGGAATCCTGGTCATCTCCGACTCCCGGGTGGCGATCGCGTCCGCGCGGCTGAAGGCATTGCTCGCCACGGCCACCGAAATTGACCAAGTCGGATATTCCATGACTATCTACCGCCGCTGATCGTTCTCGGACGCGTTCCGCGGCTCAAGCCGGATTCACCGAGGGGACATCGATTCCGCCGTACGGCGAATCCCGTCTTTGAATTGGTCTTTTCAAGAGCCCACCGACGTGGAGCGAGCCGGCGCTGAGGGCTCGAAAACCCAGCGAAGCGAACCGTGAGCTGTCTCTTATACACA
>KL571239.1:32433-32670 GCA_000715855.1 Actinoplanes liguriensis | reverse complement strand
TGAGCGCCGGCTGACGGCGGGCGGCTGGCGGCCAGGGCTGGGAACGCGGTGGTGTGGCTGGGGTGAAAGTTGTTCTGGACGTTACTGGCGAGTAATGCTTAGGTGAGGCGATGACGGATTACGACATCGTGATCGTGGGCAGCGGCTTCGGCGGCAGCGTCAGCGCACTGCGGCTGACGGAGAAGGGCTACCGGGTCGGCGTGCTCGAGGCCGGCCGCCGTTTCACCCCCGAGACGC
>KL571239.1:30675-32167 GCA_000715855.1 Actinoplanes liguriensis | reverse complement strand
CGCCGTTTCACCCCCGAGACGCTGCCGAAGACGTCATGGGATCTGCGGAACTTCCTCTGGGCGCCGAAGCTCGGCATGCGCGGCATTCAGCGGATCACCCTGCTCAAGGACATCATGGTGCTCTCGGCGGCCGGTGTCGGCGGGGGCTCGCTGGTCTACGCGAACACCCTCTACCAGCCGCCGGCGCCGTTCTTCCAGGACCCGCACTGGGCGGGGATCACCGACTGGGCGCAGGAGCTGGCGCCGCACTACGACCAGGCGTCCCGGATGCTCGGCGTGACCGAGCAGCCGACGATGACGCCCTCCGACGTGGTGATCAAGCAGGTCGCGGAGGACATGGGGGTGGGGCACACGTTCCGCCGTACCCCCGTGGGGGTCTTCTTCGGAGAGCCGGGAAAGACCGTTCCGGACCCGTATTTCGGCGGCGCCGGCCCGGACCGCACCGGCTGCATCGAGTGCGGGAACTGCATGATCGGGTGCAGGGTCGGTGCGAAGAACCGGCTCGACGTGAACTACCTCTACCTGGCCGAGAGCAAGGGCGCGACGGTCCACCCGGACACCGAGGTGACCGCGATCCGGCCGGACGGCGACGGCTGGCGGATCGAGACGCGCACCGGCACGTTCACGGCCCGCCAGGTGATCCTCTCGGCCGGGGCGCTCGGCACCCAGCGGCTGCTGCACGCCATGCGCGACACCGGTGTGCTGCCCCGGATCTCCGCCCGGCTCGGCTCGCTGACCAGGACGAACTCGGAGGCCCTGCTCGGCGCGGAGACCAAGGAGGTGCCGGCCGAGCCGTTCAGCAAGGGGGTGGCGATCACCTCGTCGTTCCACCCCGACGCGAGCACGCACATCGAGCCGGTCCGTTACGGGCCCGGCAGCAACGCGATGGGGCTGCTCTCCACGCTGCTGGTGGACGGCGGCGGGCGCGTGCCCCGCCCGCTCAGGTTCCTGTTCAACTGCGTGCGGCATCCCATGGTCCTGGCGTACTCGATCTCGGTGCGGCGATGGAGCGAGCGCACGATCATCGCGCTGGTCATGCAGACTCTGGACAATTCTTTGACGGTACGGCGGACGAAGCGCGGCCGGCTGACCACGAGCCCCGGTCACGGCGATCCGAACCCGACCTGGATCCCGGTGGGTCACGAGGCGGTGCGGCGGATCGCGGACCGGATCGACGGCTTCCCCGGCGGCACGGTCGGTGACGTCTTCAACATCCCGATGACCGCGCACATCCTCGGCGGCGCCACGATCGGGGAGTCCGCGGAGTCCGGCGTGGTGGATCCGTACCACCGGGTCTTCGGGTATCCGGGGCTGCACGTGGTCGACGGGTCCGCGGTGCCGGCGAACCTCGGCGTGAACCCCTCGCTGACGATCACGGCGATGGCCGAGCGGGCGATGTCGTTCTGGCCGAACAAGGGCGGCGCCGACGAGCGGCCGGAGCTCGGGTCCGGTTATCGGCGGGTCGCGGCGGTCGCCCCGCTCTCCCCCGCCG
>KL571239.1:26646-30504 GCA_000715855.1 Actinoplanes liguriensis | reverse complement strand
GCCCCGCTCTCCCCCGCCGTTCCCGCGCACGCACCGGCGGCGCTGCGCTGGAAGTGACCCGCCCGGCGGGGTGATCGCCGGCCCTCGAACGTGGACGAACCGCCCCGGCGTCGGAGAATCGGCGACGAGGCGGCTCGGGATCGGGGTGCCGGAGCGAGGGCCTGGGCAGCGTGTCTCAGCGGGGGCTCCCCAGCGCCTGGGAGCGCTCCCACCAGCGACGTTACCGCACATTCACGAGTTCGAAAAGAGTCTCCGGCGAACGTTTCCGGCCGGTCCGACCACCCTCCGCTGCCGGGTGGATGCGCAGAGGAATTGCGACATGCCAAGAGACGCAATTTGCAATAGCTACCATGAACGCGACACAATGAATGCGACGACGACTAATCGCGGCATCCCCATCGCTCGCGTACAGCCGTCACCCGAATGACATCGCTGTAGGAGCGAACACACCATGGCCAAGCAGATAATTACCCTTCTGACCGACGACCTCGACGGCGGGGAGGCCGACCGCACCGTCGAATTCGGACTCGACGGCGTGAACTACACGATCGATCTGTCCGAGAAGAACGCCGGCAAGCTGCGCAAGGCTCTGGAACCGTTCCTCTCCGCGGCCACGCGACTGGGCCGTTCCGGCGTCACTCCCGCGGTTGCCCGGCGGACCACGCCGGCCGCGACCAGCCGGTCCAGCCGCGACCAGAATCAGGCCATTCGCGAGTGGGCGAACAAGAACGGCTACCCCGTTTCCGAGCGTGGCCGGATCCCGAGCAACGTCGTCGAGGCGTACCACGCCAAGCGATAGTCAGACCGTCCGTCGAAAACGGCGTCACCGGCTCACCCCGGTGGCGCCGTTTTTGCTCCGCACCGCGCCCCGGCGAGCCCGAACGCCTGGTCACGCGCCTGGCAATGGGTCCGCTTCCGGGGTGATCGGCGTCAATCCGGGCGGATTCCGCCGATCGCCGCGCTCATGATCGGGAACCGCGGCGGGGCCGGCCATTTCGGCGGGACCTGCGGAATGACAGGTGTGAAGGCCCGGATCCGGCCGCTCTCCGGGAACCGATCGGGGCGGCTGCGACTCACTGCCGGATCGACTGGGCGCCGGGCTCACGACGTACCGGAAAATCGATCGGACCGTGCGGGAAAGCGGCGCGGGACGTGTGGGAAAGCGGCGGGTCACGGGCGGGAAAGCGCCGGGTCACGGGCGGGAAAGCCCCGCGGAGCGGGCAGGAAAGCAGGACCGGGCGGGCAGGAAAGCAGCACCGGGCCGGTGGGAAAGCAGCGCGGGGCCGCCGGGAAAGCGGTGACGCCGGGCCGGTACCGGGCCGACCTTTCGCTCCGGTGACCGCGAAGCGGCCCCGAAACGCGGTGTATCGCAAGGCCGGAAACGGCACCGGGAACTGCGGAAACCAGCAAGAACGAGAACCACCAGCGCCGGACAGAACGCCGCAGCCCTCGCGAGGGAAACCGGGAGCGCGGATTAGGCGGTATTTCGCCCCGCGGCCGACTACGAGGCTGGGCCGGGAGCGCCCTCGGCGACGCCGCGGCCGGCCGACCACGAAATACGGCCGGGCCGCGGAAATCTGATTCGATCGTTGCCGGGCGGGTACCGCGTCAGACATGCGTGTCGTCATCGTGGGCGCGACCGGCAACGCCGGGACCGCGCTGCTGCGCCGTCTCCGGAGCGAGCCGGACGTCGAGGTCATCGGGATCGCCCGGCGCACCCCGGAGGACAGCGGACCCTACGCCGACATGGAGTGGCACCCGGTCGACATCGGCCGTGACGACGCCCCCGACCGGCTCACCCAGATCTTCGAGGGCACCGACGCGGTGGTGAACCTGGCCTGGCAGATCCAGCCCAGTCACGACTCGCGACGGTTGTACCGGACGAACGTGCTGGGCAGCCGCGCGGTGTTCCGGGCGGCGCTGCGGGCCGGGGTGGCGACGCTGGTGCACGCGTCGTCGGTCGGGGTGTACGCGCCGGGGCCGAAGTGGGCGTACGTGAAGGAGACCTGGCCGCGGACGGGCGTGCCGGAGTCGTCGTACAGCCGGCACAAGGTGCTGACCGAGCGGATGCTCGACGAGGTCGAGTCGGATCATCCGACGCTGCGCGTGGTACGCCTGCGGCCGGGGCTGATCTTCCAGCGGGAGGCCGGCACGGAGATCGGGCGGTACTTCGCCGGGCCACTGGTCCCGGCGCGGCTGCTGCGGTACGGCTGGGTGCCGCTGCTGCCGGCGAACCCGGGACTGCGGCTGCAGGCGGTGCACGCGGACGACGTGGCCGAGGCGTACCTGCGGGTGCTGCGGGCCGACGTGCACGGGGCGTTCAACATCGCGGCCGGGCCGGTCCTCGACCCGATGGTGCTGGCCCGGACGTTCCACGGGGTACCGCTCCCGGTTCCCGGGTTCGCGCTGCAGGGTGCGGCGTCGCTGAGCTGGTGGCTGCGGCTGCAACCGGTGGACCGCGGGTGGGTGAAGCTGGCGCTCAAGGCCCCGCTGATGTCGTGCGACCGGGCGAAGAACGAGCTCGGCTGGGCGCCGTCGGCAACCGCGGTGGAGGCGCTGCACGAGGTGGTGGACGGGCTGGCCGAGCGGGCTGGGCGGCCGGAGTCGCCGCCGCTGGACACCTCCGAGAGCAAGCCCGGGCGGCTCGGTGGACTGTTGCGGGGGCGGCTTCCGGGCTCGGGCAACCCCTACTGACCGGCGCGCAGGCGGCTGCCGGGCTCGGGCAATCGCTCTGATCGACGGCGCGCGGCTCACGACGTACCGAATAGGCGATTTTGACCTTGTCTTTCAGATCGCGACGGCGGCGCTCGACATCCAGGCGAGCACCTCCGTCGGGCCGAGCGGGGTGGAGAACAGGAAACCCTGCCCCAGTGGGCACCCCATCTGGACCAGCAGATCGCGGTGCGCCATGTCCTCGATCCCCTCGGCCACGACCACGAGCTGCAGGGACCGGGCCAGGCTGACGATGCCGCCGACCAGCTGTGGGCTGGTGACCATGTCGTCGATGAACGTCTTGTCGATCTTCACGATGTCGATCGGGTGCTGTCGCAGATAGCCGAGCGACGAGTACCCGGTGCCGAAGTCGTCGATCGCGATCCGCATGCCCATCTCCCGCAGCACGCCCAGATCGGCCCAGATCCGCTGCTCGTCGTCCTTCATCAGCAGCGTCTCGGTGATCTCCAGCATCAAGGACTCCGGGGGCACACCGGTGTGCTGCAGCGCGTTGCGGACCTGGTCGACGAAGCCGGCCTCCCGGAACTGGCGGACCGACACGTTGACGCTGACGTAGGGCGCACGCCCGGGCGGGAGGATCCTGCGCCACTCGGAGACCGTGCGCAGCGCCTCCTCCAGCACCCAGCGGCCCATCGGCACGATCAGCCCGCTCTCCTCGGCGACCTCGATGAACTGGTCCGGAGTGATCACGCCACGGTTCGGATGGGCCCAGCGGACCAGCGCCTCGAAGCCGACCGCGTGGCCGTTGGTCAGGTCCACGATCGGCTGGTAGTGCAGCAGGAAGCGCCCCTCGTTGACCGCGTGGTCGAGCGCCGAGCGCAACTCCAGCCGCTCGACCATCTCGTCGTGCAGGTGCCGCTGGTAGCGCCGCCACTGGTTCTTGCCGGCCCCCTTCGCGACGTAGAGCGCGAGGTCCGCCTGGCGCAGCAGCTCGTCGCCGTCGGTCGCCTCCAGCGTGGTGGTGATGCCGATGCTGGTCATCGCGTGCAGCGGCTTCGCGTCGGTGGCGATCGGCGTGGCCAGCGCGGTCAGGATCCGGGTCGCGGTCTCCTCCACCGCGACCGGGTCGTTGACGTTCTCGATCAGGGCCGCGAACTCGTCGCCGCCGAGCCGGGCCGCGGTGTC
>KL571239.1:23721-26457 GCA_000715855.1 Actinoplanes liguriensis | reverse complement strand
GCGAACTCGTCGCCGCCGAGCCGGGCCGCGGTGTCGTCGGCTCGCAGCGAGCCGGCGATCCGGTTCGCCACCTCGATCAGCAGCTGGTCGCCGATCGCGTGGCCGAGCGTGTCGTTGACGATCTTGAAGTCGTCCAGGTCGATGAAGAGCACCCCGACCACCGAGCCGTCCCGGGCGGCGCGGGCAAGCGCGTGCTTGAGCCGGTCGTGGAAGAGCACCCGGTTCGCCAGGCCGGTCATCGCGTCGTGGAACGCCTGGTGCATCAGCTCCTGCTGGAGTTTGCGCGGCTCGGTGACGTCCCGCAGGGTGATCACCACCCCGGACACGCTGCGGTCCGCGCGCAGGTCCCGGCAGTGCAGTTCGAGCAGCAGCTCGGTGCCGCGGGCGTTCAAGGCCCGGAAGTCGAGCTGCTGGGAGACCGATTCGCCGCCGCGGACCGCGCCCAGGACGTCGATCAGCCGGTTCCGGTCGCCGGGGTGGATCACGTCGGGCAGGCGGACGTCGGTCGGGTCGGCGCCGAAGACACCGAGGGCGGACGGGCTGGCGTACCGGATCCGGTCGTCCTCGTCGAGGATGGTGATCACGTCGGCGGTGTTCTGGATCAGGGTCCGGAAGTACGCCTCGCTGTTGCGCTGGTTGACCTCGTGGTTGAGCGCGATCCGCTCCAGCGCCAGCGCCACCTGGCCGGCCAGCACCTCCACCGAGCGCTGCAGCTCCCGCAACGCCCAGCCGGGCGCGCCCACGTGCAGCACACCCACCAGCGAGTCGCCGTGCGGCCGGTCCTGCAGCACCATCGGACAGCGCAGCGTCTCCGCGAACTGGGTGAGCCGGACCGCGACCGCCCAGTCCACGTCCCGGGTGTGCACCAGCCGCGCCGCGGTACCGGTGGCCCGGTCGACGGCGGACTGCGCGGCTGCCTCCGGCGACGGCGGCTCGACCTGAGCGATGCTGATCGCCAGCACCACGCCGTGCGGCACGTCGCCGGGCAGCAGCTGGGCGACAGTGGTCCGGACCGCCAGCCCGACCGCCTCCGTGTCGGCCGCCGAGACCAGCGCCGCCGACGCCTCCCGCAGCGCGCGCTCCCGGACCATCGCCTGGCGGTGGCTGCTCATGATCCCGGCCATCCGGGCCAGCACCAGCATGAGCATCAGCAGGCTGAGCACGGCTACCAGGAACAGGCCGGCCACCTGGCTGTCCTGGAACAGCTTCGCCATCAGCACGCTCGGCGCCACCAGCGCGGCGAACGCGAGCAGGGCCAGGCGTCCGCGGCTGGTCTCCGACGCCTGCGCCCCCGACTGGCGGGTGAGCTCGGCCATCGACGGGATCAGAGCGGCCATCGCGACCGTCGCATAAAGAGCCATCTGCCCGTACGCCGAGGTCCGCGCGACATCCGTGAGCAGCAGCGCGCCGGTGCCCGCGCCGAGCCAGTACCCCGAGGCGACCAGCCGCCCCGGCACCACGGCCAGCCGGATCAGCAGGCCCAGGCAGAGCAGGTCGGCCACCGGGAGCAGCTGCTCCAGCCCGCCCACGCTCAGGTCGGACATCCGTGGGCCGATCACGAACGTCCAGACCAGCAGTGCCGCGCCGGACGTGACGATCGCGGCGTCGAGCAGGCCGGGCACATCCCGGCCCGAGCCGGTGCGCCGCCGGGTGAAGACCGCCAGCGCGGCCGCCAGCAGCGGATAGGAGATCAGCAGCAGCGCGGTGCCGACCGGTTCCAGCCAGGGCAGCCAGTTCGTCAGGAAGGACGGGGCGTTGCCGATCGCGGCGCCTGTCTCTTATACACAGGCGGTCATCGGGCTGGCTGCGATACGTCCCGACCAGCACGGCGGCGGCCGCGGACAGGCCGCCGGCCAGGATCAGCCAGCCGTGCAGCTCGGGAGCGAGAGCGTAGACGACGCCGAGGACCACGATCCAAGCGCCGAAGAGGGCGGCCGGCCACCTCGTCGGCATCCCCGTCACCCTCCCGACTCAGGTCCTGTATGACCGACTCTTCGGCTGGTAGGTCACCGATCTGAGGGAAAGGGCACAATCGTCGGGTGCTCCTCGATTTCGTACGCGCTCACACCGTCCCGGCGCCGGTCGCCTTCATCCCGGAAGTCCGGTTACGGCCTGTCTCTTATACACAGGCCACCGAAGCCGCCGGGGCGGAACAGCCCCCGCCGTTCTGGGCGTTCGCGTGGGCCGGTGGGCAGGCGCTCGCCCGGCACATCCTCGACGAGCCGACGCTCGTGGCCGGGCGCAGCGTGCTCGACCTGGCGACCGGGTCGGGACTGGTCGCGGTGGCGGCCGCGCTCGCCGGGGCACGGCCCGTCGTCGCCAACGACATCGACCCGCTGTCACTGGCCGCGGCGGCGGCTAACGCGGAGGACAACAGGGTCGAGGTGGAGACGCTGGAGGGTGATCTCCTGGACACCGACGACAAGTACGGGGTGGTGCTCGCCGGCGACGTGTTCTACAGCCGGGAGATGGCCGGGCGGGTGCTGCCCTATCTGCGGCGGGCCGCCGGGCGGGGGTCGCTGGTACTCGTCGGGGACCCGGGCCGGGCCTACCTCCCCGAGGGGATGGTCCGGCGCGCGACCTACGACGTGCCGGTCACCGAGGCTCTGGAGAGCTGCACGGAACGACGTACGTCGGTCTGGCAGGTCTTGTCGTGATCTTCGGCTCTTACTCGGACAGAAGGTTGATCAGGCCGAAGCCGTCCTCGACCGTCACATCCGGCTCTGTCTCTTATAC
>KL571239.1:20984-23512 GCA_000715855.1 Actinoplanes liguriensis | reverse complement strand
TGTGTATAAGAGACAGGCCCGGCCCACATCCGCCCGGCGCGCACACGCCACATCCCGCCGCTTGCTGTCCCCGACGAACCAGCACTCCCCCGGCGGCACCCCGAGCGCATCCGTCGCATTCCAGATCATCTGCGGATTCGGCTTACGGACCCCGGCCTCGTCGCTGTAGATCTGCGCCGCGAACAGGTGCCCGACCCCGGCCTCGGCCAGGAAATCCCGGTGCGCGGCGCCACACAACGTGTTGCTGACCACGGCCAGCGGCACGCCCGCGGCGGTGAACGCGTCCAACGCCTCCCGGATGCCCGGCCGCAACTCCCAGCTGTTCCGCCACGCCCAGGCGTAGCTGAGCTTGGCGATCGCACCCCGGACCGGCACCTGCGCGGCCGCCGGCCAGCCCTTGATCACGAACCGCTCCCAGACCTCGGCCTGCGGCAACTCGTCCGGCGAATCCTCGTCACGCCAGCGGGCATACTCCTCGCCGCCCTCGGCGAACGACTGCTGGATCTCGCCCGGCGTCAGGACACCATGGATCAGGTTGTAGACCCGCAGCACCAACTCGGGCGAGACCGGCCGCGCCTCACTGGGCGAGTCGGCCAGCACACCACCGAAGTCGAGCAGCAGGGCGGCCGGAGTCATCGCTGCCCCAGCGTCCACGCGCGGACGCCGCCGACGATGCCGGCCGTGTTCGGCACCACGACCACGTCGTCACCCATCCGGGCCAGCTGCGCCGGGGTGATCAGACGGGAGTTGCCGCCACCGAGATAGACCCGGTCCCACAGGAAGACCGGCCGGAGCCCCTCGATCACGTTACGGACCCGGCGCGACCAGAGCGCGTCGCCCAGACGACGGCGCTCATGCTCCCCGATGTACGTGTCGTACGACATCCCCCAGCGCACCGGCGCCTGCGACATCTCCAGGTGCGGGGCCAGCTCGCCGCCGTCGAAAAGCGCGCAGCCCAGACCCGTCCCGAGCGTCAGCACCAGCTCGCAGCCGGTGCCCGCGACCACCCCGGCACCGTGCACCTCGGCGTCGTTGAGCACCAGCGTGGGCAGCCCGAACGCCTCCGCCAGAGCGGTCCGGGCGTCGAACCCGTACCACGCCTCGACCAGCTCCGGGTCCACCCTGGTGCGCGGGCCACTGCGGGTCACGTAGTGCGGGGTCGCCACGACCACGCCGTGCCGGATCATGCCGGGCATCCCGACCGTCACCCGGTCCGCGTTCGGCAACTGGCCACCCAGATCGACAAGCGTCTTGACGAACAGCTCCGGCGGCAACGGGTACGGCGTCGGCACTCGGATCGGCTGCGCTCGCATCGTCCCGGCCTCGTCGAGCACCGAGCCCTTGATGCCACCACCACCGCAGTCGATCGTCAACGTGAAGATCGGGTTGCGCCCCAGGGAGACCGGCGTCGCCAGGTCCTCGCTCGTCATCTATCCAAGACCCTCTCGACGTCGGCGAGGGGCGGTCAGCCCGCCTCCTCGGCCCATACGCGCCAATTATCCAGTACGCCGTGGAGGGCGGGAGTCAGCCAGCCCGGCGCCGACCGCCGGAAGACACCCGGATCCATCGACCCGGCGCCCGACGGCAGCGCCCCGACCAGATGCGGGACCAGCTCGCTGAGATTCGCCCAGTGGACCAGCTGCGGCTCGGCCGGCCAGGCGCCGAGAATCACCTTCGCCGGGACGCCACGACGGCTCAGCGCCTCCAGCGTCAGCGCGGTGTGATTCAGCGTGCCCAGGCCCGCGCGGGCCACAACCAGCACACTTGCGCCCAGCGCTGTCGCCAGGTCGGCGAAGGTCCAGGCGTCGCCGCCCGGCCGCAAGCCCATCGGGACCAGCAGGCCGCCGGCACCCTCGACCAGGACCAGGTCGTGCTTGTCGGCCTCGGCGCGGATCGCGTCGACGACCTCGTACAACTCCAGCGGGGGCAGCTCGGCGACCTTGGCGGCGGCCAGCGGGGCCAACGGCTCCGGATACTCAGCGAGAGTCCTCACCGTGTCCGGGCCCGCCAGCCGGGTGACGACCTCGGCGTCGGTCGGGGCGCCGGTGATCGTGCCGGTCTGGCCCGGCTTGATCACCGCCACCCGCAGGCCGGCGGCCTGGGCGGCGGCGGCCACGGCCGCGGTGGTGATGGTCTTGCCGACCTCGGTGTCGGTGCCGGTGACCAGGACTATGCCGTGCCACTCGCCGGGGGCGGCGACCCGGCGTGGTGCGGGCGCCGGTGTCTCCTCGCGGCCCGTCTCTCCGCGGTTGGTCGCGGGCGCCTCCTCCTGCCCCGGCGCGGGCTCACCTCGCGCGGGCTCACCCACCGCGGGCTCACCTGACGCAGGCCCACCTGACGCGGGCCCACCCGGCGCGGGCCCACCCGGCGCGGGCGTCTCGGACTCGGTCGGCGCTGCTCCCGGATCGGCAGGTGCCGGCTCGGCCTCCGTCGCCGCCGCCTGTGGGGTCACGCTCTGCGCATCAGACAAATCCGGCATATACGATTTTTCGCTTGAGTCGCTTGAGTCGCTTGAGTCGCTTGAGTCG
>KL571239.1:17854-20759 GCA_000715855.1 Actinoplanes liguriensis | reverse complement strand
AGAGATGTGTATAAGAGACAGGTCACAACCGGCGACGGTACGCCCTCTGCCCGCCCCTCGTCTCCCACATGGTGTCCGCCGCCGTGCGCCAGCAGCGGGTCCACCGGATCCAGCACCCGGACCGGCGCCGGGACGGGCAGGCCGTGGCCGCCGCTGCGCCAGCCGCGTGGCAACGGCCTCACCGCGACGCCCGGGTAGAACGAGGTGCTGCGGGGCGGATAGGCGTTCATGGTGCGCACTCCACGATCACGTCCAGAGCCCGGGCGAAGTCCGCCTCGGGCACGCCCGCGTTCACCGTCAGACGCAGACGGGAGCTGCCGTCCGGCGTCGACGGGGGGCGGAAACAGCCGACCGCCACCCCGCGGTCCCGGCAGTCGGCGGCCCACTCGACCGCGGCCTCCGGGCCCGGAGCGAGCACGGACAGCACCCCGGCGGCCGGATCGGCGACCACGAACCCGGCGGCCCGCAGCCGCGCGGCGATCCGTGCGCCCCGCTCGAACAGCGTCGCGCGCCGGTCGTCGGCGGCCCGGGCCAGCCCGACCGCGGCGTGCACACCGGCCACCACGGCCGGCGGCGGGGCGGTGTCGTAGATGAACGTGCGGCCGGTGTCGACCAGGTGGCGGATCACCGGCTCGGCGCCGGCGACCACCCCGCCCGCGCCGCCGAGCGCCTTGGAGAGCGTGGCCGTGACGATGACGTCGGGCCGGCCCGCCAGCCCGGCCGCCACGACGCCACCACCGCCGGACTCGCCGAGCAGGCCCAGCGCGTGCGCGTCGTCGACGATCAGCAGGGCGCCCCGGGACGAGGTGACCGCGTGCAGCTCGGCGAGCGGGGCCAGATCACCGTCGACCGAGAAGACCGACTCGGTGACCACGGCGGCGACCCGGCCCGGATGCGCGTCGAGGATCGCGGCGACCCCCGCCGGGTCGTTGTGCGGCGCCACCGTCACCGGCAGGCCGGAGATCTTGCAGCCGTCGATCAGCGACGCGTGGTTGTACGCGTCGGAGACGACCAGGTCACACACCGCGGCGACGGCACGGACCACGGCCAGGTTCGCCAGGTAGCCCGAGGAGAAGACCAGCGCGGCATCCGCCCCGAGCCAGCCGGCCAGCGACGACTCCAGCGCGGCGTGCGCATCCGTGCTCCCGCGGACCAGCCGGGAACCGGTGGCTCCCAAGCCGTACCCCTCAAGGGCTGACCTCGCGGCCGAGACCACCGCGACGTGGCCGGAAAGGCCGAGGTAGTCATTCCCGGCCAGATCGACGACGGAGTCGCCGGCCGGACGCGGCCTGAGGTGACGGGTGAGCCCCGCCTTGGCCCGCTCGCGGGCCAGGCGATCCAGCGACTCCAACCACTTCGCCAAGACGCCCCCAGAGATCACGAGAAACGGAAACTATCACCCACCTCCGACAGTCCCTGCCGGGAAGGGAAGTCTGTAGGGTACGGACATGCCTCAGATCCTCGACCGGGCACGTGCCCGGGTCCTCGAAGGTGGCGCCGGCCTCGACCAGGCCGAGATCCTCGAGATCCTGCGACTGCCCGACGAGGACCTTCCCGAGCTGCTCCAGCTCGCCCATGACGTCCGGATGAAGTGGTGCGGCCCCGAGGTCGAGGTCGAGGGGATCGTCTCGCTGAAGACCGGCGGCTGCCCCGAGGACTGTCACTTCTGCTCCCAGTCCGGGCTGTTCGCGTCCCCCGTGCGGGCCGTCTGGCTCGACATTCCGTCCCTGGTCAAGGCCGCTGAGCAGACCGCCGCGACCGGCGCCACGGAGTTCTGCATCGTCGCCGCCGTGCGCGGGCCCGACCAGCGCCTGATGGACCAGATGCGCGAGGGCGTCAAGGCGATCAAGGAAGCCGTCGACATCCAGGTCGCCGCGAGCCTCGGCATGCTCACCCAGGAGCAGGTCGACGACCTGGTCGACATGGGAGTGCACCGCTACAACCACAATCTCGAGACCTGCGAGTCCTACTTCCCGAATGTGGTAACCACCCATTCGTGGGAGGAGCGCTGGTCCACGCTGAAGATGGTCCGCGAGTCCGGCATGGAGGTCTGCTGCGGCGGCATCCTCGGGCTCGGCGAGACGGTCGAGCAGCGTGCCGAGTTCGCCGCGCAGCTCGCCGAGCTGGACCCGCACGAGGTCCCGCTGAACTTCCTGAACCCGCGGCCCGGCACCCCGCTCGGCGACCGCCCGGTGGTCGAGGGCAAGGACGCGCTGCGCGCCATCGCCGCCTTCCGCCTGGCCATGCCGAGAACCATTCTGCGGTACGCCGGTGGGCGCGAGATCACGCTCGGTGACCTGGGCACCCGTGAGGGCCTGCTGGGTGGCATCAACGCGGTGATCGTCGGGAACTATCTGACGACGCTGGGTCGCCCGGCCACGGCGGACCTGGAGCTTCTGCAGGACCTGAAGATGCCGGTCAAGTCGTTGTCGGCCACGTTCTGAGGGCCGGCGCGATGGCGACCTACTGCGACCGTTGCGGGCTCGCCGCGGCGGAGGGCGACCACACGGCCTGCGCCGCCGCGCGTGAGCTGGAGCCGCCCCGCTTCTGCCCGGCTTGCCGCCGCCGCATGAAGGTCCAGGTCGTCCCCACCGGCTGGACGGCAACCTGCGTCGAGCACGGAGTCCTGACGAGCTGAGCGCCGGCCCGGCGGCGCGCTGAGCCTCGGGCGCGCTGGGGCAGGCCTGGGCGCGCTGAACCACGGGCGCTGAGCTGCTTGGCGCACTGAGCTGCTCGCCGGGCTCGGCGCGGGCGCGACGGACCCTGGGCACGATGGACCCTGGGCGCGCTGAGCTGCTCGCCAGGCCGGGCCCGGGCGCGCCGCCCTCGGCGCGCTGGTCGGCGGCCGGCCCGGACGGGCGGGGACTTCGGGTGACGACGGGCCTGAACCTGTCTCTTATACACA
>KL571239.1:10169-17632 GCA_000715855.1 Actinoplanes liguriensis | reverse complement strand
GTACCCGCCGTCACCCGGCTCGCCCGCTACCCCGAAGTGGCGGGAGTCTCGTCGTTCACCGGCTGCGCCGAAGCCGGCAGGGTGACGCTGACCAGGGCGCCGTCCCGCTCCAGCGGGCCGTGGCCGAGGCGGCGCAGCGTGCGCAGCATCGCCACGTTGTCCGCCCCGGTGTGCGCGACCACCGCGGCGAACCCTGCCCGCTCGGCGTGCGTGCGCAGTCGCCGGAGCAGGGCGGTGCCCAGCCCTCGACGCTGCCAGGAGTCCTCGACCAGGATGGAGACCTCGCCCAGGTCGCCCTCGGCGAGCAGGCTGGCCATCGCCACGACGCGGCCGCCGGGAGCGACCGCGAGCAGGGTCACCCCGCCGGCCGGCTCGAGCAGGCGGCGCAGGCGGCGCAGGCGGGCCTCGGTGGGCGAACCGCCACCCAGATAGCGCCGGCGCAGCGTGCCGGCCGAGCAGTGGTCGTGCAGCTCACGAACGGCGGCCAGGTCGTCGGCGGCGGCCGGGCGCAGGGTCAGCTCGGCCCCGTCCGGCAGCATGAACGTCACATTTTCCCGCTGGTGGCGGGTGATCGCGGCGGCGAGCTCGACCAGTGCCTGGGCCCGGGCATATTCCGCCGGGGTGAACGCGGGCAGCGCCCGGAGCACCTCGTAGGAGCCGCCGGCCGGATCGGCGAGGGTCATCCGCCCACCGTGGACGCCGGGCTGGTCATAGGCCGGATGCGGCCGCCAGCGCACGTCTGTCGCGTCGAGCATGGCGACCAGGGTCTCGCCGAGCGCGTCCGGCTCGTGGACCAGCCGACCGGCCATCGCCAGCGCGCGGGTGGGCTGGTCGGCCAGACCCTGCGCCTCGGCCCGGGCCACGAACACGTCCCGGCCGCGGCCCTTGGTGACCGCCGCGAGCAAACCGGACTCGGTCATCGTGTCCGGCGCGTCGACCAGGAAGTCGTCGACCGCGCCGCCCTCGGTGGTGTGCACCTGGACGGCGAGGATGTTGACCGATTTCAGGGCGAGACTCGCGGTCAGCACGGACAGGTAACCGGGACGGTCGTCGACCGTCGCCCGGATTCGCCACAACGCCATGCGGGGCACTCCTTTCGCTCCAGGCCGGTTTTGTGGTCGCGCCGAGGCTGCGGCACCCACGCGACCCACGAAACCGGCCAGCTCAAGAGTGCCCCGGGCTTGTTGCCGTCGTATTGCCTGAGCTGCTAATTCGTCGTTAAGACCATCACACCTGGGCGATCGTGGCGGGTGTCACGGCGTCCAGCCGGTCACCCAGGATCACCGCGGCGGCGCGGACCAGCTGGGCCACCCGGTCCACCTCGGTCACGTGGAACGCGGCGGCCGGCAGGTCGTCCTCGTCGGTGCGGGCCACCAGCAGGACCAGGCCGCCGCGGCCGAACGGGGCGACCGCGTACCGCGGGCCGCCGGGCTCGACGAACGGGCGGGCACGCAGCGGGGTGACCTCGGGCAGGTGCAGCGGGGACGGGGCGCGCCAGCTCGCGTACGCCACCCGGGGCTCGTGGTTGATCCCGTTGGCGCCGCTGCGCGAGGCCCAGTCGGCCGGGACCACCGCGACGGCCGCCCAGTCGGCGGCAAGAAGGCCGGGCACCGCGTCGACGAGGGTGGCGAGACCGTCGGCGGGGTTGGCGGCGACCTGGGCGAGCAGCTCGGCGTCGTGACCGCCGCTGACCGGGGCGCCTATCGCCTTCCACACCCCGTCCACCTGGACGCCGGGGATCGCGGCGAGACCGGCGAGGAGCCGCTCCACGCGGGCCGCGCCCGGCCAGACGACGGTGAAGTCGTCGACCGCCCGGCCGCCGAGTCGCTCCAGCACCACGACCTGGACGATGTCCGCGCCGGCAACACCCAGGGTGCGTGCGACCTGGCCGAGAGCACCGGGACGGTCCGGCAGGGTGACTCGAACCCGCAGCAACATGTGACTCCTCCCGTCACGACGGCCGGTGGCGCCGTCCTGGTGACCAACAGTGCCCAACCGGCGTTTCCGACCCGTTGCACGGCCGTGTCCCGGCCGTCAAGCCGGGTGGGATATGCCAGATTTCACAACTCAGAGTAGGCAAGCCAGGGTCCGGCCTGACCCCTGGCTGTCGGCTGTCTGACAGACCGGTGACCGATAAAGTGCTGAGCATGATTTGCGAGGCTTGCCGGGATCAGCGGCACGGGGACTGCAAGGGCGGGTCGTGGTGCGACTGCCAGCATCGCGAGCCCCGGCCGGTCCCGCCGGTGACCGGCCCGCCCGGCCCGTGAGCACGCTGCCGTCCGGCCGGGACGAGCTGGCCGGCTGCTATCCGCGGCTGGAGCACCCCACCCTGCGGGTGAACTTCATCGCCAGCGCCGACGGCGCGGTGAGCGTCGACGGCCTCTCCGCCGGGCTGCAGGGCCCGGGCGACAAGGAGGTCTTCGACACCTTGCGGATGGTCTGCGACGCGCTGGTGGTCGCGGCCGGCACGGTTCGCGCCGAGCGCTATGACGCGCTCCGTCTCACCACGGAAGACCGCATTTGGCGTACGCGGCACGGCCTGCCCGAGTTCCCGCTGATGGTGATCGTCTCCGGCTCGCTCGATCTCGACCCGGCCCAGCTGATCTTCGCGGACGCGCCGGTCCGGCCGATCGTGCTCACCCACCGTGCCGCCCCGGGCGACTCCCCGATCGCCGAGGTCGCCGAGCTGGTCCGCGCCGGTGACGAGCAGGTCGACCTGGCCGCCGGGGTGGCCGCGCTGCACGAGCGCGGGGCGACCCAGCTGCTCTGCGAGGGCGGGCCCGGCCTGCTCGGCTCGATGATCGCCGCGGACCTGGTCGACGAGCTGTGCCTGACGGTCGCGCCGCTGCTGGCCGGGGGCGGGGCCGGGCGGATCGCGCACGGCCCGGCGAGCCCGCCGCGGCGGATGGCGTTGCGGCACGCGCTGACCCGTGAGGACATGCTCTTCCTCCGATACGCCCGTCCGCGCGCCTAACCATCTCGATCAAGATCTTGTGCATAACTCTGTGGATGAACACCAGAAGTTGTGGAAAACCCGAAAGACTGAAGATCCCGTGGGGATTTTGTCGTACCTCTGAGGCACCATGATCGGCGTGTCTGACGAAACTTCCCCCGTCGGGCGGGTTCTAGGTACTGCCGACGCGACCCCGCTCCAATTCTGGACGGCTGTCGCCCCCGGCAGCTACCTACAGCTCGACGACGTCGTGACCACGAAGCGTGACCTTCCCGATCGGGAGCCGGTGACGATCTCAGGGGTGGTCACCCAGGTCCGGGCACGGCACGAGGGCGCCCAGTTCGACTCGGACGTGTTCGCCATCGCCGACGGCACGCTGCCGGCCATGGTCCAGGAGGCGGCCGAGATCACCACCACGCGCGTCGACCCGGAGCTGTATGTGCCGCCCGCCCCCGGCGCGGTCGTGCACCGGGCCTCCGGCGAGGCGCGCGACGCCGCCCTGCACTTCGACCGGATGGAGCGGCGCGTCCCGATGGGCACCGGCCGCGACGGCGTCCCGGTCTTCCTGAACGCGGACTTTCTGGACGGCACCCGCGGCGCGCACGTCTCGATCTCCGGCATCTCCGGCGTCGCCACCAAGACCAGCTTCGCCACGTTCCTGCTCTACTCGGTGTTCCGTTCCGGTCAGCTCGGCGCCGACGGGGCGAACGCGCGGGCGCTGATCTTCAACGTCAAGGGTGAGGATCTGCTCTTCCTCGACCACCCGAACACGAAGCTGGACGAGAGCACCCGGGCCTACTACAAGCTGCTCGACCTTCCGGACACCCCCTTCACCGATGTACGGGTGTATGCGCCGCCCCGGCCGAACGACCCGTCCGGCGCCCCCGACGTGAGCGGCCGGCTGACCGGCGTCGACTCGTTCTACTGGACGCTCGACGAGTTCTGTTCCCTGAAACTGCTGCCGTACGTGTTCGCCGACGCCGACGACGAGCGCCAGCAGTACACGATGGTCGTCCACTCGGTGACCGCCCACCTGAACCGTTACGCCGTCCCGGCCGAGGGCGGGATCAGCATCGACGGCCGCCGCATCGGGTCGTACGGGGATCTGGTCGACCACATCGTCGACCAGCTCACCGATGACGAGACCCGGGGTGTCTGGGCCGGCAGCGCGGTGAACATGGGCACGGTCAACGCGTTCGCCCGCCGGATGATCAACAGCAAGCGGGACCTGTCCCGGCTGATCCGGGGCGACCTGGCCCAGCGCCGCCCGCACCAGATCAAGACCGCCGACAGCGCTCAGGTCACCGTCGTCGACCTGCACAACCTGCCGGACCGGGCGCAGCGGTTCGTGGTCGGTGTGACGCTCA
Source organism: Actinoplanes liguriensis (assembly GCA_000715855.1). GTDB lineage: Bacteria > Actinomycetota > Actinomycetes > Mycobacteriales > Micromonosporaceae > Actinoplanes > Actinoplanes liguriensis. The sequence goes on along the minus strand of KL571239.1, from coordinate 13,312 downwards.
AGACCGAGTTCGAGGAGAAGGAGAAGGCCGGCACCGGCCGTCCCCTGCTCTTCGTGGTGCTGGACGAGCTGAACAAGTACGCGCCTCGCGAGGGCTCCTCCCCGATCAAGGAGGTGCTGCTGGACATCGCCGAGCGCGGCCGCTCCCTGGGCGTGATCCTGATCGGCGCGCAGCAGACCGCCAGCGAGGTGGAGCGGCGGATCGTGACCAACTCGGCGATCCGGGTCGTCGGCCGCCTCGACCCGGCCGAGGCCTCCCGCCCGGAATACGGGTTCCTGCCCCCGGCGATGCGCCAGCGGGCGCTGCTGGCCCGGCCGGGCACGATGTTCGTCAACCAGCCGGACATCCCGGTCCCGCTCTGCGTCGAGTTCCCGTTCCCGGCCTGGGCCACCCGCAAGTCCGAGGCGGGTCCCCCACCGGCCGAGTCGCTCCGTTCGATCGTCCAGTCCGCCGATCCGTATGCCGTGATCGGCGGCCGTGCCGGCGGCGACGACGACATCCCGTTCTAGGGCTGAGGCTAAGGTTTCGCGATGCGCATCCTGCACACCTCCGACTGGCACGTCGGCAAGGTTCTCAAGGGCCGCGACCGGCGCGACGAGCATCGGCGGGTGCTCGCCCAGGTGATCGAGATCGCCCAGGCCGAGAAACCCGACCTGGTGATCGTGGCCGGCGACCTCTACGACACCGCGGCGCCGACCGCGGAGTCCACGAAGCTGGTCACCCGGGCGCTGTCGGCCCTGCGCCGCACCGGCGCGCGGGTCGTGGCGATCGGCGGCAACCACGACAACGGGCACGCCCTGGACGCGCTGCGGCCGTGGGCCGACGCGGCCGGCATCGAGCTGCGGGGCTCCTTCGACAACCCGAAGGACCTGCTGATCGAGGGGACCACCGACGCCGGCGAGCGCTGGCGCCTGGTCGCCCTGCCGTTCCTCTCCCAGCGGTTCGCGATCCGCGCCGTCGAGATGTATGAGTTGACCGAGGCGGAATCCAACCAGACGTACGCGGATCTGATCGCCCGCCTGATCGGCAAGCTCAGCGAGCCGTTCGCCGAGCCGGGCGTGGTCAACCTGATCACCTCGCACCTGACCCTGGTCGGGGCGAGCACCGGCGGCGGCGAGCGCGAGGCGCACACGATCATGGGCTACGCCGTGCCGTCCACGGTGTTCCCGCAGAACACGCACTATGTCGCGCTCGGCCACCTGCACCGCTCCCAGCGGGTGATCGGCCCCTGCCCGGTGCGCTATTCGGGCAGTCCCCTCGCCGTCGACTTCGGTGAGGAGGAGAACATCAGCTCGGTGGCGATCGTCGACGTCGGGGTGGACAAGGCCGCCCAGGTGCGGGATGTGCCGGTGACCTCGGCGCTGACCCTGCGCACCGTCAAGGGAACCTTGGAACAGCTCGCGACGGTGAACCTTCCGGAGGCCTGGCTGCGTGTCCTGGTGCGCGAGGCGCCCCGCCCCGGCCTGCGCGAGGACGTGCAGGAGTTGTTGCCGAACGCCCTGGAGGTCCGCATCGACCCCGACATGCTGCCCGAGCGCACCGGGGCCCGCGCCGCGGAACGCGCCGGCCGCTCCCCGCGCGAGCTCTTCGGCGACTACCTGGACAGTCGCGGCAACGCCGAGGAGGGCGTCCGCGAGCTCTTCGACGCGCTGTACGACGAGGTGAGCAGCACCCAATGAGGCCCATCCGGCTGGACATGTCCGGGTTCACGGTGTTCCGTGACCAGACCACCGTGGATTTCACCGACGCCGACTACTTCGCCCTGGTCGGCCCGACCGGCTCGGGCAAGTCGACGGTGCTGGACGCGATCTGTTTCGCGCTCTACGGCCAGGTCCCGCGCTGGGGCGGCGCCCGTGGGATCGGCAACGCGCTCGCCCCGTCCGCCGTCGAGGCCCGGGTCCGCCTGGTCTTCGAGTCGGCCGGCGACCGTTACGTCGCGACCCGCGTGATCCGGCGCGACGGGCGGGGCAACGTCAAGACGTCCGGCGCCGGGCTGCAGCTGATGCCGCCCGGCTTCGACGTGACCAAGCTGGACACCGGCATGGACCTGGAGGATCTCGGCGAGGTCCTGGCCGGCGTCCCCGCCGAGATGGACGACGCGGTGCTGCACGCCGTCGGCCTGCCCTACGAGCAGTTCACCAGTTGCGTGGTGCTGCCGCAGGGCCAGTTCGCCGATTTCCTGCACGCCAAGCCGGCCACCCGGCAGCAGATCCTGATCAACCTGCTGGGCCTGCAGATCTACGAGAAGGTGCAGGTCAGGGCCGCGGAGCGGGGCAAGACCGCGGAGGCCAAGCTGACCGTGGTCGACCAGTCGCTGGCCGCGCTGGAGGACGCCACCGAGGAGGCCGTCGAGGAGGCGGCCGCCCGCCTGGCACGGATGCGCGAGCTGACCGCCGCCGTGGAGGCCGCGATGCCGGGGTTGCGGGCGGCGCGGGCCGCCGAGGAGACGGCGCGCGGCACCCGGGACACCCTCGACGCGGAGCTCGGCTCGCTCTCCTCCGTCCGTACCCCCCAAGGTCTTTCGGAAGCGACCGGAGCGATCACCGCTGCCCGGGTCGCCGCCGCTCAGGCCGCGGACGCGGTGCACGAGGCCGAGGAGTCGGAGGAGAAGGTGCGCGGTGAGCTGACCGCGGCCGGCGACCCCGGGTCGCTGCGGCTGGCGCTGGACCGGCACACCGAGTTGGAACGTCTCATCGAGCAGGAGGCGTGGTTCGCCGGCAAGGTCTCGGTCGCCGAGGTGGAGAGCCGGGACGCGCGGGCCTCCGCCGACCTGGCCGAGTCCGAGCACACCGGCGCCCAGCAGCTGCTGGAGCAGGCCCGGCAGGATTATCGGGACGCCCAGCAGCGTGACCGTGCGACCGCGCTGCGCGGCCACCTGACCGCCGGGGACAAGTGCCCGGTCTGCGAGCAGACCGTCGCCGTCGTGCCGGAGGTGCCGCGCGAGTCCGCGGTCCGGCTCGCCGAGGCGGCCGGCGCCGCCGCGCGGGAGGCCGCCGAGCAGGCGACCGCCCGCTGGCAGCAGCGCGACGCGGTGGCCCGCAACCTGGAGAGCGACCTCGAGCGCAAGCGCGGGCAGTACGAGCACCATCTGACCCGGCTCGCCGAGGTGCGCAAGGCGGTGCAGGGGCTGCCCGGGGTCGAGG
>KL571239.1:6188-9987 GCA_000715855.1 Actinoplanes liguriensis | reverse complement strand
CCGCCTGCAGGGCAAGCTGGAGGAGGCGACAGCCGCGGTCCGCGCCGCGCGCGACACGCTGCGCTCCGCGCAGGCCTCGGTCAAGGCCGCTGAGGAGCAACAGCGTTCGGCGTGGCGAAAATTCGATGTGGTACGGGATGGGCTCGCCCGTTTCGTGCCACCGCCCGCCGACCGCGACGACCTGGCCGGCGCGTGGCAGGCCCTGGTCGGCTGGGCCCGCGGCGAGCACGACGCCCGCTCGGCCCGCCGGGTCGAGGCGGAAGCGGCGGTGCGGGCCGCGCAGGAGGCCACCGCCGGGGCGCACGCGGCGATCGTCGCGCTCTTCACCGACGCGCAGGTGCAGCCGCCCGCCGCGTCCCCGCAGGATGCCGAGGCCACCCTGATCCGGGCGGCCGCGGTCACCGCCGAGCGCGCCGAGGCGGCCTGGCAGCGGATGTCCGAGCGCCTCGGCCAGGCCCGCGAGCAGCAGGTGCAGCGGATGGCGCTGCAGCAGGAGAGCCGGGTCGCGAAGTCGCTCGCCGGGCATCTGCGGGCGAACAACTTCGAGCGCTGGCTGCTCGAGGAGGCGCTGGACATGCTGGTCGACGGCGCGTCCCGGATCCTGCGCGAGCTCACCGGCGGGCAGTACGAATTGATGCACGACAAGGGCGAGTTCTTCGTCATCGACCACCACGACGCCGGGCTGCGGCGGGGCGTGCGGACACTCTCCGGCGGTGAGACGTTCCAGGCGTCGCTCGCCCTCGCGCTGGCGCTCTCCGAGCAGCTCGCCGGGATGAGCACCACGGCGGCCAGCCTGGAGTCGATCGTGCTGGACGAGGGCTTCGGCACCTTGGACGCGACCACCCTGGACGTGGTCGCGGCCACCCTGGAGAACCTGGCCGCCCGTGGTGACCGGATGGTCGGGCTGGTCACCCACGTGCAGGCCCTGGCGGAACGGGTGCCGGTCCGGTTCGAGGTGCACAAGGACGCACGGACGGCGTACGTCGAGAGGGTCGGCCTGTGACACGGATGTTCGTCGACGCGTGGGACCCGGCGTACGGGGCGAGCTTCGAGGGCGGGGACGGCGAAGGGCCGGCCTCGCCCAGCAGCGCGCAGGTCGACACCGACGTGGAGGTGCCCGCCGCCGAGTGGGCGCCGGTCGACGTGCCGTCCGGCGCCCGCCCGCCGGACGTGGTGTTCCTCGTCGACGGCGTCCGGCGCAACGACGCCGGCCTGTGGACGGCCGAGGACGACGGGACGTCGTACGCGGGGCTCGCCGCCTCCTACGCGGCCGGGGTCGTCCGCTGTGACCTCGCCCGTGGCGCGGCCGAGCTCGTCGGCGCCCGGGTCGGCCGGGGCCTGTTCACGGCGAGCCCGTCCGCCGGTGACCTGCAGGCCGGGACGGTCCGTTACGAGATCCACCGGATCAACGGGAGCGGCGAGGCGAGCAAGCTGCCGGCCGCCGTGCAGGGGCCGCTCACCGCGCTGGAGATCGAGATCTCGAGCGCGGCGCGGGACGGCGGGACGGACGGCGCCGACCTGTTGATCGTGGACGGTCCGCTGCGCAACCGGCGGCAGCTGCCCCGCACCATCGGGTATGTGAAGACCCAGCAGAAGCAGTACCTGCCGGCCGCGCTGACCGCCGTCGTGACCGCCCTGCGGCCGGGCCAGCGGACACCGGTCTTCCACCTCGGGACGGTGTGGGGCGGCTGGTCGTGGTACCTGCGGCTGCCCGGGGCGACCGGGGCGCCGTGGTCCGGGATCGTGCGGGTGGAGTGCTCGCCCGACCTGACCGTGGAGCAGGCGATCGAGCTGGCCGGGCTCTCCTCGGCGACGCTGCCGAGGTTCGCGTCGTCGTCGTACAAGGACCCGCGCGCCCCGCAGAACCTGGTGCCGATCGCGGGGCTGGAGCGGCGCCTGCGCGGCATGCTCGGCGACTCCCGCGTCCTGCACCGCGCGCTGGCCCTGGCCACGTCCCGGTCCCGCTGACCGGGCCGGCCCTCACGGTGGTTATCGACCCCCATAACCACCGTGAGCCCCAGCCCGAGCGCGCGAGACCCCGGCTGGCCCTCACCGTTGTTATCGACCCCGCATAACCACCGTGAGCCCCAGCCCACGAGAGCGAGGCTCGCGGCTGGCTCTCGCCGTCGGGGCGGCCCGCGCGGGCGGGGTGTGACCGGGGGGCGGGCTCACGACGTACCGCGAAATCGGCGGCCTTGGCCGGAGCGGACCTGACGCCCGGCGGCGGACCTCGCGCCCTGTCCCATTTATCGGGATGCGTGCCCCGCATATCGGAACACATCGACCAACTAAACGAATTTAGCCGGCGCACGCCCATAACTGGTCCGGACCATCCGGAAATAACCCTGCCGCACGCTCTCCACGATGATCTGGTAAACAGGCGCTTACAATATCCGGACCCACGTCATCAGCAAGATCAAGAAATGGGAGCGCTCCCGTCCGGGTGTCGCCCGAAAGGGTCCAAGAGATATCCGGGCATCCCCCGAACGGTTCCGCGACCCCACCTTTCACCACACATTACTCATCCGTGCGCACGCACCGGAATCAACCGTTCACGGAGCGAGATCCCGCTCTCCCGCGTCGGGGGAAATTATTCTCAGAGCCATGTCTCGGGCCGGATGTCACTGAGTATCATTCCGCCTTACCTGGCGTCCGAATCGGCGTAGATCAATCCCCCCATGATCCGCGGCCCGGCACGCCCACACGATCGTCACCACAGCGGAGGACCCTTGAGACCGAGTGTCCCGGAAAATCTCGCGCCGGCTTTGATCCCGGCCGGGCCCCCCAGCCGTAACACAGGCGACGGGGAAAGGTCCGGGCGGAGGAATCGATGCATGCGGTGGCCGAGAAGCGGCTCACGCCGGAGAGGGTGCGTGTGATGGCGCGACACTCCGGAAGCAGGTGGCAAGCGGTCGACGGAGGGCGTGGTTCGCAGGATGACGGTTCGGTGATCCCCCGCCAGCAGTCGGCTCGGCACGGAGCACAGCCCGACACCGGCGCCAGCCACGAGGACACTCTGGTCAAGCTGCTCTACGAGGAGCACGCGGGTCCGTTGCTGATGTTCGTGCTGCGGCTGACCGGCGGTGACCGGCAGCGCGCCGAGGACATCGTGCAGGAGACCCTCCTCCGGGCCTGGCGCAACGCGCACCGGCTCGGCGCGCAGGGCCAGCAGTCGCTGCGCCCGTGGCTGGTCACGGTGGCCCGCCGGATCGCGATCGACGAGCACCGCAGCGCCAACGCGCGCCCCGCGGAGACGTACGACCGTGAGCTGGAGAGCTTCCCCACCACCTCGGACGAGACCGACCGCGTCCTGCAGTCCATGACGGTGTCGGACGCGCTCCGCCAGTTGAGCCATTCGCACCGGGAGATCCTGATCGAGACGTACTTCCGGGGCCGGACCGTGCCCGAGGCGGCCGAGTCGCTCAACCTTCCGTTGGGTACGGCGAAGTCCCGCGTGTATTACGCTCTGCGTGCGCTGCGTACCGCTCTGCAGCAGCGGGGGGTGACGGAATGACCCAGGATCAGCACTACGACGTCGCGTCGTACGCCCTTGGCGTGCTCGACGACCGCGACGCCACCCGGTTCGAGGACCACCTGATCGACTGCCCACAGTGCGCGTTCGAGCTGGAGTCCTTCGTGCAGGTGGCGGACGCTCTGGCCGACGTCGACGCGGAGGCGCTGCTCGCCGCCGAGAAGTCGGAGAAGGACGGCCTCCTCCTCAACAAGATGCTCACCGAGGTGCGCACCGACCGCACCAAGGCGAACAGCCGGCGGCTCTACTCGCTGGCCGCCGCCGTGG
>KL571239.1:3384-5994 GCA_000715855.1 Actinoplanes liguriensis | reverse complement strand
GGCTCCGACAAGCCGTCCACCCCGAGCACCCAGGTCGCCCAGCGCGGCAGTGACCAGCTCGACCCGCTGCCGGACAGCAACGGCGTCGGCATCGGCGGCACCGCCCTGCCCGGGGAGAACTACAGCGGCACCGACTCACGCACCAACGTCAGCGCCGCGGTCGGCCTGGAGAAGAAGGACTGGGGCACCCAGATCTCCTTCGCCGTCTCCAACCTCAAGGGCCCGAAGACGTGCGCGCTGACCCTGGTGCACACCGACGGCACGTCCGAGCGGGTGGCGAGCTGGACGATCGGCGAGAAGGGCTGGGGCACCGCGGCCAACCCGGCGCCGCTGCTGCTTCAGGCGGTCACCGGCACCCCGCGTGACGACATCGCGCACGTCCAGGTTCAGGAGCTGTCCGCGAACGGGAACTCCGAGACGCTGGTAAGCATTCCGTAATCGTCCGAACACGAATAGGGGCTCAGCCGACCCGGCTGGGCCCTTTTTCGCTGCTTGGGCCATTCCCATACGTGCGTGACCCCCTGGAGGGTTCAAACAAAAATTCCCCAATTTGATCGAGCCGAATATTCAACCGCTACCGCACGGGTCCCGTACTACTGCGCGGAAATGGCTAGAGGTATCGATCAGCTGGAGGACCCAGTGGTACCGGAGAAGCGCAAGTTGATGGTCGCCGGCGCGGCGCTGGCGGCGTTGGTCGCCCTGCCCGGATGTGCCCCGACCGGATACAACGCGGCCGACTACGGCAACGCGGCTGAACCAGCCGCTGCCGATGTCGCGGCCACCCCGGGCGCCTCGGCGACCGACGGCGCGGTCGACCCCAACGCGGCTGACCCCGCGTCCACCGCCGAGCCGGCACCGGGTGACACCGGTTCCGAGGTCGCCGACAACCTGGTGACCAAGACGCTCACCGGCACGTCGGTGGCGAAGATGGGCAAGGTCGTCGAGAACCCCAAGGGCTTCGTGCTCTACCGGTTCGACAACGACGGTGACGACCCGTCGAAGTCCACCTGCAACGACGACTGCGCGAAGATCTGGCCGCCGGCGCTCACCAACGACGGCAAGCCGACGATCAAGGGCATCGACTCGAAGCTGGTCGGCACGGTCACCCGGGCGGACGGCACGAAGCAGCTGACCCTCAAGGGCTGGCCGCTCTACACGTACGTCGGTGACAAGAAGGCCGGCGAGTGGAAGGGCCAGAACGTCAACGGCAAGTGGTTCGTGATCACGCCGACGGGGACGAAGAACCTCACCTGCCTTCCCAAGATCTCGAAGCCGGTGGCGCCGCCCGCGGACGACTCCGGCAGCGACGCCGGAGACACCGGCAGCGACTACAGCTACTGATGGTGGTGGGTGTGAAGATGATGAAGTCTTGGCTGGTAGGCGCCGCGTCGGTGACGCTGGCGTTCCTGCTGACGCCGGCCGCGCCGGCTCTGGCTGCCGACAACCCGGTGCCGGTCCCCCCGAACACCGGGCTGACCGACACGGCCAAGGGTGCGATCAACGGCGCCGACATCGACTTCGTGATCAAGGTCCGGCTTGCCGGTCTGTGGGAGATCCCGGCCGGCAACATGGCCGTGGAGAAGTCGAACGACCCGAACGTCGTCAAGATCGGCAAGTCGATCGCGGCGCAGCACGTCTCGTTGGACGCCCTGGACCGTGAAGCGGCCAAGAAGCTCAACATCGACCTGCCCAACCAGCCCAACGGTGATCAGCAGGGCTGGCTGAACGAGATGAAGAACGCCTCGGGGGCACAGTTCGACCAGATCTTCGTCGACCGGCTCCGCGCCGCGCACGGCAAGATCTTCCCGGCGATCGCCAGCATCCGGGCGGGCACCCGGAACGACACCGTGCGCAAGCTGGCCCAAGAGGCCAACCAGTTCGTGATGACGCACATGACCCTTCTGGAGAGCAGCGGCGTCGTCGATTACGGCGCGCTGCCGACCGTGCCCGCGCCGACCGCCGGCCAGAAGGGCCCGGTCCCGATCGACAACCAGATGATCGCCGCCGCCAGCAGTGGCGGTGGAGTGCCCGGCCTCAGCAACACCGTAATCCTGCTCGTCCTTGCTGCCGCGCTGGTGATCGGCGTGATCACCACCATGCGCATCTTCCGCGCACGGTAGCCCCGAGATATCGCCCCGACGGCGACGAAGAAAGGTGTCACCCATGCGAAGGTCCAAGTACCGGCGCGCTACCAACTCCACGTGGTTCAGCGGGCGTCGCCGGATCATCGCCGTGGCGGCCACGCTGGCGGCGTTCGGCGGCATCGTGACGGTTACGCAGATCTCCAGCGCGAGCACCAACGACGGTCAGAAGACGGCGCTGGCGGCCTGTGAGAACCTGACCGCCGGTGGGCAGACCAAGCTGTCGACGAACACCCGGCGCAACACGTACACCACCAACAACGGCCAGGTCACCCAGCACCCGGACGACGGTGCCGGGGATGTGGCGACCACCGCCCAGGTGCGCGCCCGCTGCCGGGACTGGGTGATGAACAACGTCGCCCAGACCACCAAGGGCCGCGGCGGCCGGGGCAACAACGGCGGCGGCGGCAACAACAACGGTGGCAACAACAACGGTGGGAACAACGGCGGGGCGACCAGCGCTCCGGCC
>KL571239.1:0-3186 GCA_000715855.1 Actinoplanes liguriensis | reverse complement strand
ATGTGTATAAGAGACAGAGCGGCAACAACAACGGTGGCGGTAACAACAACGGTGGGAACAACAACGGCGGGAACAACGGTGGTGGCGCGACTGCCGCTCCCAGCACCGCCCCGCCCGGCGCCGGCCTCGGCATCCTGACCAACAGCTGCGACACCAGCAACCTGCCGGCGCACGACGGTTTCCAGAAGGGCGACCGCTGCGTCAGCACCGAGTTCGGTGAGGTCGGCTCGGCGGCGAACAACCCGTCGCTGCTGATCACCGCCGCGCCGCGCCAGGTCAACCGGAACACCGCGTTCACCCTGCAGGTCAGCACCCGCAACCTGATCCGCGACCGCTTCCTCGCGGCCGGCCAGGGCGGGTACGCGGGTACTACGTGGAGTCCAGCGTCCTGCAGAACGGCCTGGTCCGCGGTCACTTCCACACCGCCTGCCGGATGCTCGCCAGCCTCACCGAGGCTCCGGCTCCGGACCCGGTGCCGGCGTTCTTCGTGGCCACCGAGGACAGCAAGGGCGGCGCCACCCCGGACACGGTGACCATCCAGGTGCCGGGTCTGCCGCAGGCCGGCACCGCGCAATGCGCCTCGTGGGCCGGTGACGGCTCGCACCGTATCCCGATGATGGAGCGCGCCAACCAGACCCCGGCGTTCGACGTGGTCAAGATTCGCGTCCGGTAACACCTCGCTCTTGCGGAGCACAGCCGTTCGGCGGGCCCGAACCGGAGGGGACATGTTCCCACCGTGGCCCCTCCGGGACCCCCCTTCGGGCCCGCCGACCGTCCTTCCCCCTGCCGGACGGAACCACGGCTGCCCGGCCTCCACCCGGGGCACCGCTCCGCAACCGGGTGATCGAGCCTTTCTCGGGTGTTCGATCACCGTCCGATGGCCCTGACCCCCAGCACCGGGGACAGGGCCATCGGCTTGTTCGCAGTACAGTTCAGCGGTGAACGCCGAGGTGACCCGCCGCCTGACACCCCCCGAGCGGTATCAGTTCGGCCCCTCGGTGCGTCCGCTGCTGGTCCCCAAGCACGACCCCTGCGGTGCGATCCGGGACGGCGCCCTCTGGCTGGCCATGCGCACCCCGTCCGGCCCCGCCACGCTCCGCCTCGACCGCGACCTCGTCGCCACCGGCTTCGGCCCGGGTGCGCAGTGGGCCGTCGAGCACGCCGACGCGATCGCCGGCCTCCGCGACGACATCACCGGGTTCTCCGAGCTGGCCCAGCGCCATCCGGTCGTCTCCCGATTGGCAAAAACCTTCTCCGGCGTACGGGTCCCGGCCACCCTGCGGGTGTTTCCACGCCTGTTGCGGGCGATCCTGGAGCAGAAGGTGACCGGTAAGGAGGCGCACGCCTCGTACCGGGCGGTCTGCCGTCACTTCGGCGAGCCCGCGCCCGGCCCGATCGACCTGGTCCTGCCGCCCGACCCGGCCGCGATCGCCGCGAGCGCGTACTGGGTGTTCCACCCCCTGGGGGTCGAGCAGCGCCGCACCCAGGCCCTGCTGCGCGCCGCCCAGGTCGCCGACCGGCTGGAGCTCTGCGCCGACTCGGCCGAGGCCACCACCAGGATGACAGCGCTGCCCGGGATCGGCCCGTGGACCGCCGCCGAGGTCGTCCGCACGGTCTTCGGCGATCCGGACGCGGTCAGCGTCGGCGACTACCACATTCCGAACACGGTGGCGTTCGCGCTGGCCGGTGAGCCGCGCGGCACCGACGAGCGAATGCTGGAGCTGCTCGAGCCGTTCCGCGGGCACCGGGGCCGGGTCTGCGACCTGCTCGCCATGGGCGGTCTGATGGCCCCGCGGTACGGCCCGCGGATGCCGGTGCGCTCGTTCGCGCGATTCTGATTCCGGGACGTTAATCGATCTCCACCATCGGGCATTACGTCGCCGCCGGTGAATGGAAGAGCTCCGGTTCGGGTAACGGCGGCGACATGCGAACCCCCCGCACGATCGCCGTCGTTGCCCATAAGAACAAGACCCTCGGTGGTGGCCTGGACGAGTTGCGCCGGCGGCTCACCGATCATGACATCAAAGACCTTATTTGGTACGAGGTGCCGAAGAGCCGCAAAGCGCCCAAGAAAGTCCGTAAGGCCTTGAAGGAGAAGCCGGATCTGCTGGTGGTCTGGGGCGGCGACGGAATGGTGCAGCGCGCGCTGGACGTCGTCGCCGGCTCGGACGTGCCGGTCGCGATCATGCCGGCCGGCACCGGGAACCTGTTCGCCGGCAACCTCGGCATCCCCACCGATCTGGAACAGGCCGTGAAGATCGCGTTCGAGGGCGACCGCCACCGCTTCGACCTGGGCAAACTCAACGGCGAGCACTTCGCCGTGATGGCCGGCGTCGGCTTCGACGGCGCGATGATCAAGGACGCGGACGGCGCGCTCAAGGACCGGCTGGGCAAACTCGCGTACGTCTGGACCGGCATCCGCCACGTCGGCGGCGACGCGCCCCGCACGAAGATCAAGGTGGACGGAACGACCTGGTTCGACGACGCCGCCAGTTGCGTGCTGATCGGCAACGTCGGCACGATCACCGGCGGCATCCGCGCCTTCGACGACGCGGCGCCGGACGACGGCTGGCTCGACGTCGGCGTGGCCACCGCGCAGGGCGCGCTGCAGTGGGCGCGGGCGCTCGGGACGATGGCGGTGAAACGGTCCGACAGCTCGCCGTTCGTGCGGACGACCCGGGCCCGGAAGGTCGAGGTCACGCTGGAGTCGAAGCTGGAGTACGAACTGGACGGCGGTGCCCGGACCCGCACCAAGCACTTCACCGCGTCCGTGGTGCCGGCCGCCGTCTCGCTCTGCGTCCCGCCCGCCACTGACCGATAACTGACAGTGAGGTTCGTCGTCGGCTGCTGCGTTTTTGCCCGTATTCGCCCGAGAATCCTCTGGATTGCGGCGGGCTGCTGAGCCCAGACTGGCGGTTCATCGTCAGGAGGTTCCCATGACAGTCATCGGCACCCTGCTCGCCGCCGGCGTCGTCCCGCTCATCGCCTACCGCATCGGTCGCACGCAGGCGGCCTGGCAGGACGCCCGCTCCGCGAAACGCTCACTGCGCCGCGACCGCCGCACCGCCTGGTCACACACCGTCCGATTAGCCGTCGGCGCGGCCGTCCTGCTGCTCGGCTTGACGGCCGCCGCCTTCGGTCTGGCCCGCTGACCCCTCCAGCCCACTCCCACCCACCGGCCCACCG
>KL571238.1:45216-52518 GCA_000715855.1 Actinoplanes liguriensis | reverse complement strand
CCCTGATCAAGGTGACCGCACACGCCGGCGGCCCACTCCTGCCCCAGCCCACACTGCGCGCCCTGGTCGACGCCGCGCACGCCGCCGCCCTCCAGGTGGTGATCCACGCCGAGGGCCCCGGCACCGTGGCCGCGGCCTTCGAGGCGGGCGCCGACCTGCTGGCGCACACCCCGTGGACCGAAGCGCTCCCCGACGCGCTGATCCGCGCCTGCGCCACCCGGATGACCTGGATCAGCACCCTGGACATCCACGGCTGGGGCGACCCCGGCCCGGCCCACGAGACGGCCGTCGGCAACCTGCGGCGCTTCGTCGAGCACGGCGGAACCGTCCGCTACGGCACCGACCTCGGGAACGGCCCCCTGATCCCGGGCATCAACCCGCGCGAACTGCGTGCGCTGCGCGCGGCCGGCCTCACCCCGGACGAGATCCTCCTGTCGATGACCGAACCCACCACCCCCTCGATCACCTGGATCCCCGGCACCCTGGACCTCTCCCCCACGACATTCCCGGACGTCCTGGCCACCGCCCGGGTGGTAGACGCCTCCACCACCCCCCGCTGACCCGTTGCGGGCCAAGCCCGCACCGCGACGCACCACCCCGGCCGGCACTCATGGCTCGTTCCGAGCCGAAAAACAGCCCTCAGAACCAGCCCGAACCGGGGGCGCCCGCCCCGAGGTGGCTCGGGGCGGGCGCCGTGGGCGGATGGAGCGGTCAGGCGGCGGGTGTGTCGACGGGGCGGTGGATGCCGAGGACCGGGTCGACCTCGTACATCCGTGCCTCGGCCAGGTCAAAGTACATGCCGGTCAGCCGGAGCCGGCCGGCCGCCTCAGCAGCCTGCACCACCGGATGGGTGCGCAGGTTGGCCAGCTGCTGGACCAGGTTCTCCGTGCAGCAGCGCTCCTCATCGGTCAGGTCGGTGAAGTGGACCCCGGACAGGCTGAGCCAGTCCCCCAGCGACGACCCGGGCGCCGCCGCGCCGGACATCAGGGCCCGGACCGCCCCGCACCCGGAATGGCCGCAGACCGTGATCGTGGTGACGCCGAGGACGTCGACCGCGTATTCGACGGCGGCTCCGACGGAGGCGTCGCCGACCCCCGGTGCGGCGTGCGGGCGTGGCGCCGGCGGGACCAGGTTGCCGACGTTGCGGACGCAGAACAGGTCACCCGGGCCGCTGGCGGTGATCAGGTTCGGCACCAGGCGGGAGTCCGCGCAGGTGATGAAGAGCTGTTCGGGGCGTTGACCGTCGCGGGCCAGGGCGGCCAGGTGCGGCCGGACCATCGGGGCGACGTTGCGTTCGAACTCGGCGATGCCGGCCGCCATCGCGTCCCGCCGCTGTTCGTTGATGCCCTGCCAGCGGGACCACGAGCCGAGCAGACGCGGGGTGCTCTTGCCACCGCCGAGCCGCCCGGAGGTGGCCCGGTGGAACCACGAGTCGTGCACTTCGTGGATGTGGACGCGGCCGCCGCCACGGACGTACGCCTCCTCCCAGGTTTTGATCGTCTCGAATGCTCCGTGGTCGAGGTAGTCGAGGTGCAGTTCGACGTCGACGTCCCCGTTCGGCGGGATCGCGTTGAACTCCCGGGTGAGCCGCGCCGACTCGATGAACGCGAGCGTGCCGCTGATCCTGATCAGCCACTCGCCGGGCCCGCGCTGCACGCTGCGGATCTCGCACCGGGTGAGCCGCCAGAGGATCAGGACCGCGGCGGTGACCATGCCGAGCGCCACGCCCGTGAGCAGGTCGACGAAGACCACCCCCAAAGCCGTCACCAGGTACGTCGGTAGCTCCCCGTGCCGGGCGTAGGTGCGGATCTGCGCGAGGTCGATGAGCCGCACCCCGACCACGATCAGCACCGCGGCCAGCACGGCCATCGGGATCTTCTCCAGCAGCGAGGCGCAGAACAGCACGAACACCGCGATCCAGACGCCGTGCAGGATCGCGGACGCCCGTGTCCTGGCGCCGGCCGCCACGTTGGTCGAGCTGCGCACGATCACGCCGGTGACCGGCAGGCCGCCGAGGAGCCCGGAGATCGTGTTCGCGGTGCCCTGCGCGACCAGTTCCCGATTCAGCCGGGCGCGCGGCCCGTCGTGCATCCGGTCGACGGCGACCGCGGAGAGCAGCGACTCCACGCTCGCGACCAGGGCGATGGTGAACACCGCGACGGTGATCTTGTGGAGCGGCGCGTCCGGCCAGACCGGGGTGATCAGCTCGGCGAGCGGTTCCTCGGGCAGGTCGACCCGGGTCACCTCGCCACCGATCACCGAGGCCAGCACGGTGACCCCGACGACCGCGACCAGGGCGGCCGGGAGCACCGAGATCTTCACGAAGCGTGGCCAGAGCACGAGCACCGCCACGGTGATCAGGCCGAGCATGGTGGCCAGGCCGTGGTGGTCGACGATCTGGGCGGGCAGTTCCTTGAGGTTCTCCACGGCGTTGCTGCGTGGTGAGCCGCCGAGCAGCACGTGGATCTGGCTGAGGGCGATGACCAGCCCGATGCCGGCCAGCATGCCGTGGACGACGGCGGGTGAGAGGGCGAGGGCGGCGCGTCCCAGGCGGGAGACGCCGAGCAGGATCTGGACGATTCCGGCGACCGCCACGATCGCGGCGGTGCCGGCGAACCCGAAGTCCGCCACGGCTCCTGCCACGATCACGGTCAGACCGGCTGCCGGGCCGCTGACCTGCAACGGAGCGCCACCTAGAGCGCCCGCGACGATGCCGCCGACCACCGCGGCGACCAATCCCGCCAGCAGCGGGGCCCCGGATGCCGCGGCGATGCCGAGCGACAGCGGGACAGCGATCAGGAAAACGACGATGGACGCCGGCAAGTCCCGGCGCAACAACTGCGTCAAGTCGGACATTAGGTAAAAATACCTAAAAATCATTAACGGCGGATTAGCAGACGCGCACTGACAGGTAAAACACAGCAATTTGCCGACACATTCTCAGTCAGTGAGAGAATGTCGCACACCGTGTGCGGCGCCGCGAGAAACGTGCTCCGGAAATAGAAAAAGGGCCTCGCGGCCCTTTTTGTGGAACAAATCCGGGGACTATGCCTTCCAGACGTCCTGGTTCGCCTCGTACATCTCGCGAAGAATCGCCGGGACGTCGTAGGTCAGCTTCCACTCCGGGTAGTGCTCCTCGAAGCGGGCGGTGCTGCTCACCCACCACTGGTGGTCGCCGATCCGGTTCTCGTCGACGTATTCGGTCCGCGCCTCGATGCCGGTGATCTCCGACGCGATGGTGAAGGCCTCCAGCACGCTGCAGTGCGAGTGACGCCCGCCGCCCATGTTGTAGACCTCCGCGACCCGCGGCGCCTTCTGGAACGCCTCGAACGCCGAGACCAGGTCGTGTGAGTGGATCGCGTCGCGGATCTGCTTGCCCTTGTACCCGTAGATCTTGTAGAGCCGGCCCTCCATGACGCAGCGCATCACGTACGCCAGGAAGCCGTGCAGCTCGGCCGCCGAGTGGCCCGGCCCGGTCAGCGTGCCGCCACGGAACACCGCGGTGGGCATGTCGAAGTACCGCCCGTACTCCTGGACCATCACGTCCGCGGCCACCTTGCTGGCGCCGAAGATCGAGTGCAGGCTGCTGTCGATCGACATGGTCTCGTCGATGCCGTCGAACCACTTGTGGTCCTCCGGCAACTCCCACCTGGTCGGCAGCTCGACCAACGGCAACGAGTTCGGCGTGTCGCCGTACACCTTGTTGGTCGAGGTGAAGATGAACGGCGCCTCGATCGCGTGCCGGCGGGCCGCCTCGAGCATGTTGAGCGTGCCGACCGCGTTCACGTCGAAGTCGGTGAACGGCTCGCGGGCCGCCCAGTCGTGGCTGGGCTGCGCGGCGGCGTGGATCACCAGGCCGATGTTCTTCCCGTACTCCGCGAACAGCTTGCCGAGACCCTCACGGTCGCGGATGTCCAGCGAGTAGTGCGTGTACTTCGCGCCCATCTCGTTCGTCAGGCGCTCCAGGTTCCACTTGGTGGAGCCGTCCGCGCCGAAGAAATAGCCGCGCATGTCGTTGTCGACCCCGACCACGTCCATGCCGAGCGCGGCGAAGTGGCGGACCGACTCGGATCCGATCAGAGTGTATAAGAGACAGGGTGATGACGACGACGCTGCCCATCAGGACCTCCGCTGGATGTGGGTGCCGACACAGGAGGTTACCGGTAGCGACGAAACGTCCTCGGCACCGGTGGCTGGGGTGACGATCACGATGCTTGGCGAGCGCACGAAATGGGCACGTCACACATCTGCCACAACTGATCGAAACGCTGGGCGGAGTTCACCACATGAAGGCGGTCGCTATGACGGAGTCTCTCCCCGCGCTGGATTCCCCCCTCTCCGACGGCCCCGGCTCGCTCACTCTCGGTGCCGAGGAGGAGCTGCACGTCGTCGATCTGACCACCCGCGAGCTCGTGCCCCGGGCGCCCGAGGTGCTCGGCCGGCTCGACCCGGCACACTTCTCGGCCGAGTTGCACCGGTCGGTGGTGGAGACGAACACTCCGGTCAGCACCACCCTGGACGGTCTGCGCGAGGGCATCGTGGCCCGCCGCCGGACCGCGATCGGGGTGGCCGAGTCGCTCGGGCTGGGCCTGGTGGCGGCCGGCACGGTGCCGCTGGTCGACCTGGACGCGCTGCCCGTGACCCCGACGACGCGGTACCGCCGGATGCTCAGCGAGTACCAGATGCTGGTCCGTGAGCAGCTGATCTGCGGCGCGCAGGTGCACGTCGGCGTGCCGGACCGCGACGAGGCCGTCTCCGTGGCGCAGCGGGTCTCCCCGTCCCTGCCGGTGCTGCTGGCGCTCTCCACCAGCTCGCCGTTCTGGATGGGCGAGGACTCCGGATACGCCAGTGCCCGCTCCCTGGTCTGGACCCGCTGGCCGACCGCCGGGGACAGTGGCGCGCTGCACTCCGCCGAGGAGTTCGACGTGCTGGTCAACGACCTGATCGCGTCCGGGACGATCACCGACCCGAAGATGGTCTACTTCGACGTGCGCCCGTCCGCGCACGTGCCCACCGTGGAGCTGCGGGTCACCGACGCCTGCCCGGACGTGGACACCGTGGTGCTGCTGGCCGGTCTGTTCCGGGCGCTGGTCCGGCGCGCGCAGCAGGATCACCGCGCCGGCCGCCCGTTGCCGCCGGCCCGTCCGCCGCTGCACCGGGCCGCGATGTGGCGGGCGGCGCGCTCCGGGCTGGAGGGCGACCTGCTCGACCTGCCCCGCTCCCCCGTCCCGGTGCCGGCCGCGCTCGCGGTCGAGCACCTGGTCGGTGAGTTGCGCCCGCACCTGGAGGCGCTGGGCGACTGGGAACAAATCGAAGATCTGTCGGTACGGGCGTTGAGCGCCGGCAGCTCGGCATCCCGCCAGCGGCGCGCACTGGCCCGGCGCGGCCGGATCGCGGACGTGGTGGACCTGCTGGTGGCCGAGACCCGGGGCGGCGCCGCGGCGGCGAGCAGCACGGTCACACCGGCCGGGGTCAGCCCGTACGCGGTCGAGGGCGACGAGGCGTTCCCGGGCGAGATCGCACCGGAGTACACCGGCATCGTCCCGGTCCTCACCGCGCTCGGCGCGACCGGGTTGCGGCACCGTGAGGACGAGCGGGACGAGGAGCAGCGGGCCAACGGCGTCACGTTCAGCGTGGCCGGCGAGGCGGCCACCCGGCTGTTCCCGTTCGACCTGGTCCCGCGCCTGGTCCCGGCCGCCGACTGGACGGCGCTGCGGGCCGGGCTGACCCAGCGGGTCCGCGCGTTGAACGCGTTCCTCGCCGACGTCTACGACCAGCGGCAGATCGTCGCGGACGGCGTCGTGCCGGAGTGGGTGATCGACGGCTCCCCCGAGCTGCGGGCCAGCGGCGCGCTGGTGTCCGGGACCGCGATCCGCGCCCAGGTGGCCGGCGTCGACCTGGTCCGGGACGCCGACGGCAAGTGGTGCGTGCTGGAGGACAACCTGCGGGTGCCGTCCGGCATCGCGTACGCCATGCAGAACCGCCGCCTGACCGAGAGCATCCTGCCCGAGCTGCCGCGCCCGCACGACCTGATCCCGGTCGAGGACACCCCGCGCCTGTTGAAGGAGGCGCTGCTGTCGGCGGCCGCCGTGGACGATCCGGCGCTGGTCGTGCTCAGTCAGGGCCCGGAGGACTCGGCCTGGTTCGAGCACCGGATGCTGGCCGAGGCGATGGACGTGCCGGTGGTCCGCAGCACCGAGCTGTTCGTCGAGAACGGCCGGGTGCACCGGCAGCGTGACGGCAAGCGCTACCCGGTCGACGTGATCTACCTGCGGATGGGCGAGGACAGCCTGGTGCACTCGCCCGGCGCGGACGGCATGCCGCTCGGCCCGAGCCTGGTCGCCGCCCTGCACGCCGGGACGGTGACGCTGGCCAACGCCCTCGGCAACGGGATCGGCGACGACAAGGCCGTATACGCGTACGTGCCGAAGATGATCGAGTTTTATCTCGGCGAGAAGCCGCTGCTGGCGGACGTGCCGACGTATCTGTGCGGTGTTCCGGAGCAGCTCTCCGAGGTGCTCTCCCGGCTGGACGAGCTGGTCTGCAAGCCGGTCGACGGCTACGGCGGCGACCGGATCGTGATCGGCCCGCACGCCGGCGCCGACGAGCTGGACGCGCTGCGCCGGCAGATCCGGGCCGCCCCGCACCGCTGGGTCGCGCAGGAGCTGGTCCAGCTCTCCACCCACCCGGTCTTCGACGGTCACCAGCTCGCGCCCCGGCACGTCGACCTGCGCGCCTTCGTCTTCACCGGCGGGGAACGGTCCGTCGTCGCGCCGGCGGCGCTGACCCGCGTGGCCCCGTCCGGCTCCATGATCGTCAACTCGTCGCGCGGCGGCGGGTCCAAGGACACCTGGCTTCTGGGAGGCGAATGATGTGTGGCATAGCCGGAGATATCCGGTACGGCGATCGAGCCGCTGACGCCGAGGCGGTCCGCCGGATGCTCACGACCATGGAGTCCCGCGGCCCGGACGGCGAGGGGATCTGGGAGCACGGGCGGATCGTTTTCGGCCACCGCCGCTTGAAGATCATCGACCTGAGCGAGAGCGGCGCACAGCCGATGATCGACGACGAGCTCGGGCTGACCGTGGTCTTCAACGGCTGCATCTACAACTACCGTGAACTGCGCGCGGATCTGCAGAAGGCCGGCTATCGGTTCTTCTCCACGTCCGACACCGAGGTGATCCTGAAGGCGTACCACCGGTGGGGCGCGGACTGCGTCACACACCTGCTCGGGATGTTCGCCTTCGCGGTCGCCGAGCACGACACCGGGACGGTCACCCTGTCTCTTATACACATCTCTGA
>KL571238.1:41827-45007 GCA_000715855.1 Actinoplanes liguriensis | reverse complement strand
GCCGTTGTACCTGGCCGAGACGCCGGGCGGGGTGCGCTTCGCGTCGGCCCTGCCGGCGCTGCTCGCGGCGGGCGGGGTCGACACCAC
Organism: Actinoplanes liguriensis; assembly: GCA_000715855.1. Taxonomy (GTDB): domain Bacteria; phylum Actinomycetota; class Actinomycetes; order Mycobacteriales; family Micromonosporaceae; genus Actinoplanes; species Actinoplanes liguriensis. Next base: position 44,920 of record KL571238.1, on the reverse strand, counting down.
GATCGACCAGGTGGCATTGCAGCACTACATGACGTTCCACTCGGTGGTGCCGGCGCCACGGACCATCCTCTCCGGGATCCGGAAACTGCCGCCCGCGACGGTACGGGTGGTCAAGGCCGACGGCGCGGTGACGGATCGGTGCTACTGGGAAGCGGACTTCCGTCGTACCGCCGCAATCGGCAAGGACGAGTGGGCCGCAGCCGTAAGAGAAAAGCTGGATCTCGCCGTGCAACGGCGGATGGTCGCGGACGTGCCGGTCGGCGTGCTGCTCTCCGGGGGCCTCGACTCCAGCCTGATCGTCGCGCTGCTCGCCGAGCAGGGCCAGCGGGGGCTCACCACGTTCAGCATCGGGTTCGAGTCCGGCGGTGGGGAGAGCGGTGACGAGTTCGCCTATTCGGACCTGATCGCCAAGCAGTTCGGCACCGAGCACCACCAGATCAGAATCGGACGCGACCGCTTCCTGCCGGCCGTGGACCGCACCGTCGCCGCGATGAGCGAGCCGATGGTCAGCCACGACTGCATCGCCTTCTACCTGCTCAGCGAGGACGTGGCGAAGCAGGTCACGGTCGTGCAGTCGGGGCAGGGCGCGGACGAGATCCTCGCCGGCTACAGCTGGTACCCGCCGCTCGCCGGGGTGTCCCGGGAGCAGGCCGTCGACGCGTACGCGCAAGAATTCTTCGATCGTCCGCACAGCGACCTGGCCCGGCAGCTCAGCCCGGCCTGGCACCTCGACCGGGACCACGCGCGAGAGTTCGTCGCGGAGAGTTTCGGCCGGCCCGGCGCCGAGACCGCGGTCGATGCGGCCCTGCGGATCGACTCGCAGGTGATGCTCGTCGACGATCCGGTCAAACGAGTCGACAACATGACCATGGCGTGGGGGCTGGAAGGGCGCGTACCCTTCCTCGATCACGAACTGGTCGAGCTCGCCGCGGCCTGCCCGCCCGAGCTGAAGCTGGCCTCGGACGGCAAGGGGGTGCTCAAGGACGCGGCCCGCGGGCTCGTCCCGGACGAGGTGATCGATCGCACCAAGGGCTATTTCCCGGTTCCCGGGATCCGGCATCTGGAGGGCGAGATGCTGGCGAAAGTGCGCGACGCGCTGCACGCCCCCGAGGCGCGGCACCGCGGGTTGTTCCGGCCGGAGTACGTCGAGGCGCTGCTCGCCGACCCGAACACCCCGAGGACCACGCTCGGGGCGAACCAGTTGTGGCAACTCGCGCTGCTGGAGATGTGGTTGCAGGACAAAAAGCTTTAGGAGGTACGTCTTGGAGGGCCAGCTCCACCGCGTCGACGTGACCGTGCTGCCGTCGTTCTCGCTGTTCACCTCGGCGGTCGCCGGCAACTGGTCGGTGACGCTGTCACCGGACGGACGGCACGCGGCCTACGTCTCCGATCGAGCCGGCACACCCGGCGTCTGGGTGCAGCCGGTCGACAGTGAGCTGGCCTTCCAGATCGCGTTCCCGGAACCGGTGAGCGCGGTCGCATGGTCCTCCGGCGGCGGCTGGCTGGCCTGCCAGATCGCCCCCGGCGGGGCGCCCCGCAACGAGATCTGGCTGGTCCGGCCGGACGGCACCGACCCGCACCAGGTGGCCGGCTTCGGCGCGGGCACCGCGGACAACATGCGGTGGCTGCCGGGCCGGCCGGTGCTCGCGCTGACCGAGAACCTGACCGACGCGATCCTGATCGACGTCGTCACCGGAACCCGGACCGTGGTCGCCTCCGACGCGTTGATCTCGCTCTGCGACGTCGACCCGGCGGGCCGCTTCGCCCTGCTCCGGATCGGCCCGCGCGGCGCCCGGCAGATCATTCTCAAAGACCTGATTTCCGGTACGGAGGAGCAGGTCACCCGCGGTGAGCTGGCGATCTTCAGCCCGGGTGGCGGGTGCGTGTACGCGCGCAGCGAGGAGGGCGAGTTCCCCGCGCTGGTCCGGATCACCGGCGACACCACCGAGGTCCTCGCCGGTGAGGCCGCCGACCTCGACGCCTTCGCCGTCACCGCGGACGGGCGGACCGCGGCCGTGCTCTGGAACGTCCGTGGCGGCGAATCCGTCCTGGAACTGCTCGACCTCGACCACGGGTCGCCGCTGCAGAGCCGGACCGTGCCGCTGCCCAGCCCCGTCATCGCCGGTCTGTCCTGGAGCTTCGACGGGTCCACGCTGGCCTTCACCGCGGAAGGCCCCGGGCAGCCGCACGGCGTCTGGGCCTGTGACCGGGACGGGTCGAACCTGCGGGCGATCTCCGCCGAGCCGGCCGCTCCCGACGCGGTGCAGCCGACCCTGGAGAAGTTCAGCGCGCACGACGGGCTCACGCTGACCGGGTGGCTGTTCACACCGCCCGGGGACGGCCCGCACCCCGCGGTGATCTGGCTGCACGGTGGCCCCGAAGCGCAGGAACGCCCCGGTCACGGGCCGCTCTTCCAGGCCCTGGTGCGGCGGGGCATCGCGGTGTTCGCGCCGAACGTCCGCGGCTCGTCCGGCTTCGGGCACACGTTCGTCAACGCGGACAACGGGCCACTGCGGCACGACGCGATCGAGGACGTCCGGTCCTGCGTCCACTACCTGCGGGACTCCGGGATCGCCGGGCGGGTCGGAGTGATGGGCCGCTCCTACGGCGGCTACCTCACGCTGGCCGCGCTGGTCGCGTACCCGGAGCTGTTCGACGTCGGCATCGACGTGTGCGGGATGTCGAACTTCGCCACCTTCTACGAGCACACCGAGCCGTGGATCGCGGCGGCCGCGATCAGCAAGTACGGCGATCCCGTCGCGGACGCCGAACTGCTGCGCGACCTGTCCCCGATCCACCGCCTCGACCGGCTGCGGGCGCCGCTGCTGATCGTGCACGGCGAGAACGACAGCAACGTGCCGGTGATCGAGGCCGACCAGGTGGCCGCCGCGCTGGCCGCCCGCGGCGCCCCGCACCGGTACCTGCTCTTCCCGGGCGAGGGCCACGAACTGCTGCACCGCACGTCCCGCGCCGAATACCTCCGCGAGACGATCGACTGGCTGACCCGCCACCTGATGCCCTGACAGCTGTCCCCACGGGCGGTGCGCGGCCAGCCCACACGATCCGGCGACGGCTTCCGGGGCCGCCGCAAGG
>KL571238.1:41240-41554 GCA_000715855.1 Actinoplanes liguriensis | reverse complement strand
GGCTGGCGCCCACCGTGGTTATCCAGGCCTGCGCGGGGTGTGGAAACAGGTCAGATGATCAAGGACAGCAGGGCCAGGAGCAGCAGAAGCAGGGTCAGCGCGGCCGCTCGCATCACGACTCCGGCGTGTCCAGGCGCTGCTCCAGGCGCTCGATGCGGGTGATCAGCGGCTGGAGAGCCGCGGCCAGCAACGCTGCCGGATCGGCGCCGGCCGCGCTGCCGGGCGCGTTGTGCGGGCCGGAGTACCCCGGGGCGTTGCGCGGGCCGGACTCTGTCTCTTATACACATCTCTGAGCGGGCTGGCAAGGCAGACCG
>KL571238.1:37397-41144 GCA_000715855.1 Actinoplanes liguriensis | reverse complement strand
GGCGCCGGCCGCCCGCAGCACCTGCCCGGCCGTCCCGTCCGGCTCGGCGGTCAGCCCGAGCAGCAGGTGCTCGCAGCCCACGTAGTTGTGCCCGAGCCCGACCGCCTCCCCCACGGCCAGCTCCAGCTGTCTCTTATACACAGGGCGGGCTCGATCTCCAGTGCCTGGAGCACGTGCATGGCGAGGTTGCTCCCCTCCTGGATCATCCCGCCGAGCAGGTCACCGCTGCCGACCGAGGCGCGGGCCCCGGCGCGGGCCCGCTCGACGGCCAGGCCGAGCACGGTGCGGCTGCGGCCGGTCATCAGCGGGAACCGCTCCTCCAGGTCGGCGCCGGAGAGCTCGGCGAGCGAGGTCTCACGGATCGCGGTGACCCGGCTGACCGCCTGTTCCAGCGCGCGCTGGCAGATCGCCGAGACGGGGAGACCGGTCTCCTTGACCGCCTCGGCCAGTTCGTCGGGCAGATACACGTTGATCTTCGGCATTGCGCGCTCCTCCATGAGTCTTGGGGTTATAAAGCTATACCCCCATTGGGGTTACATCAAGGCGGAGCAGTGGGCAAACGCACGTTGCACCTCGCCGAGCTGCGGAGAAGGCTTGGAAAGTACGAGTGAACCGCGCGAGTGGAAGGCGCCACATGTCCCTGCGTCCCGGAGCCCGGGCCTGGGCGGTGTGGGCCGCCGGCCTCGCCGCGTATGTCATCGCGGTCCTCAACCGCACCTCGCTCGGTGTCGCCGGGCTGGACGCGCAGCACCGGTTCGACGTCGGTGCGAGCGCGCTGGCGAGCTTCGCCGTGCTGCAGCTGCTCGTCTACGCCGGCCTGCAGATCCCGGTCGGGCTGCTGCTCGACCGATTCGGATCACTGCGGCTGGTGGTCGCCGGTGCACTCGTGATGGCCGCCGGGCAGACCCTGATGGCGTTCGCCGACGGGATCACCGGCGCGGTCACCGCCCGGGTCCTGGTCGGCGCCGGCGACGCGATGACGTTCATCAGCGTGCTGCGGCTGGTGCCGCACTGGTTCCCGGCCCGCCGCGTCCCGGTGCTCACCCAGCTCACCGGCATCGTCGGGCAGCTCGGGCAGGTGCTCTCCGCCGTCCCGCTGGCCGCCCTGCTGGCCGGGCCCGGCTGGTCCACGGCGTTCCTCGCGGCCGGCGGCGCCGGGGTCTTCGTCGCCCTGGCCGCGCTCGCCGCCCTGCACGACACCCCGGAGCGCCGCGTGGTCAGCGGTGATCCGATCAACCTGCGCAAGCTCGGCACCGACGTGGCGCACGCCTGGCGGCACCCGGGCACGCGGCTCGGGCTCTGGACGCATTTCACCACCCAGTTCACGGGCACGGTCTTCGCCCTGATGTGGGGCGTGCCGTTCCTGATCGCGGGCGAGGGCGTCAGCCGTGGCACGGCGAGCACGCTGCTCACCCTCTTCGTGCTGGTCGGGATGGTGACCGGTCCGGTGCTCGGCACGCTCGTGCAGCGCTATCCGCTGCGCCGGTCGCTGCTCGTGCTCGGCATCGTCGGGATCAACCTGGGCGCCTGGGCACTGGTCATCCTCTGGCCGGGGCGTGCGCCGCTGCCCGTGCTGATCCTGCTGGTCGTGGCGCTCGGCTCCGGCGGTCCCGGTTCCATGATCGGTTTCGACTATGCGCGTACGTTCAATCCCCCGCACCGCCTCGGCACCGCGACCGGCGTCGTCAACGTCGGCGGGTTCGTCGCCTCGCTCCTGACGATCGAGCTGGTCGGCCTGATCCTGGACGCGCGGACGGGTGGCAGTGCCGACTATCACATCGCCGATTTCCGGGCCGCGATGTCGGTGCAGTTCGTCATCGCCGCAGCCGGTCTGGCGGGCATTCTGCGGACTCGGAAGCTGGCCCGACGCCGCCTTGAGGAGGACGAAGGCATCATCATCCGCCCGTTGCGCGTGGCCCTCGCGGAGCGACGGGGTTTGGCAATCAGCCGTGGGGTTAAGGCGGAGAGCTGGCGCGACTGAGAGGGGGCACATGACTGAGCACGCGCAAGCCCGGACCTTGGGCGGCATCGACATTCCCAAGACCATTGCCGGTACGCTCGCGGCGGTCTCGGCCGCGGTGGTCGGCTCGTTCCTCGGCGTCGCCGGGACGCTGATCGGCGCCGCGGTGGCCAGCCTGATCAGCTCGATCGGCACCGAGATCTACCACCGCTACCTGGATCGGGGCACCAGGAAACTGCAGGCCGCGTTCGTGGCCGCACCCGCCGCCGTCGGCACGCCCGAGGTGGCCGCCGCACCGGAGTCACCCGCCGCCACACCGCCGGCCGCGTTCCCGGCAGCCGGGCGGAAGATCCGCTGGAAGCGGATCGCGATGGTGGCCGGCGCGCTGTTCGTGCTCGCGATGGGCACGCTCACCATGGCCGAGCTGCTGGCCGGCCGGTCCGCGGCGGATGCGACGGGCGGGCGGGACAACGGGGCGCCGACCGTGTTCAACTGGTCCGGCAACGACTCCGACGACACCACGCCGGCCCCGGCGGTCTCGACCACGCCGACCGGCGCCGCCGATCCGGCCCCGACCGGCACGTCCACCGCGACACCGGGCGACTCGCCGGGCGACGCGGGGACGGCGACGACCGAGCCGGCGCAGCAGCCGACCACCGGCGCCCCGGCCGACCCGGAGCCGACCGGCGACAGCGGCGACGGGACCGGGTCCGGAACCGATCAGGGTGGCGACACGAGCCAGCAGCAGGACCAGGGCGCCACCGGCGAACAGCAGCAACAGTAGGAGGAGATCGAGGATGGACGCGAAGGGTGTGCTCGAGGACGCGTACGGGCGGCTGCCCGAGCTGGTGAGCACGGCGATCGACGGCCTCACCCCGGAGCAACTCCGCTGGGCCCCGAAGCCCGGCGCCAACTCGATCGGCTGGCTGGTCTGGCACCTGACCCGGGTGCAGGACAGCCACCTCGCCGAGATCCTGGAGAGCGAGCAGGTCTACGTCGCCGGTGACTGGGCCGCTCGCTTCGGGCGCAAGTCCGATCCCTCGGACACCGGTTACGGCCACACGGCGGCGGACGTCGCGGCGGTGGTGCCGGAGAGCGCGGCGGCGCTCACCGGGTACTACCAGGCCGTACACGCGAAGACTGTGGATTTTTTGAAGGGCCTGACCGACGCGGACCTGGACCGGATCGTCGACCGCCGATGGAATCCGCCGGTCACCCTGGGCGCCCGCCTGGTCAGCATGTACGACGACGACGCCCAGCACGCTGGTCAGGCCGCCTACGTCCGCGGCTTGCTGCCCCAGTGACAGGTGTCAGCGGTCCCCGTCGATGGACGGGGTTACCGTCTGACGATGCCGGACTATCGGGCGAGTCAGACAGCCGTGCTCGTGTGCCAGGGACGGGCCGTGGCCCACGGGCGGATCGCGCCCGGGCGCTATGCGGACCCGACGGCGATGGTGCTGCTCAACGACGGTGAGCGGGCCATCGTCGACCAGGTGCTGGAGGGGCGGCCGCCGGCCGACTGGAACGGGCGCGTCGGCTACGAGATGGTGAAGCGCTGCGGCGAGATGATGGTGCCGCGGACGGTGGCGATCGACGACGCGGTGCGTGAACGCCGTGCCGGCCAGGTGGTGATCCTCGGCGCGGGCCTCGACGGACGCGCCTGGCGGATGCCGGAACTCGCCGACGCCGACGTCTACGAGGTCGACCAGCCCGCCTCCCAGCAGGACAAACGTGAGCGGGCCGCGCTGCTCGACGGCAAACCGCCGACGTTCGTGCCGGTGGACTTC
>KL571238.1:36475-37174 GCA_000715855.1 Actinoplanes liguriensis | reverse complement strand
GCCGACCACCTGGGTGTGGGAGGGTGTGGTCCCCTACCTGACGCCCGAGCAGGTCACCACGACCGTGCAGGCGATCGCCGCGTTGTCCGCGGCGGGCAGTCGCCTGGTCGTCAACTACCAGGAGCGATCGGTCGCGGCGCGGTTCGGCCGCTTCATCGCGCAGGCGATGGGGCGAACGGCCGGGCGGGCCAACCCGTGGAAAGCCGAGCCGTGGCTCTCCACCTGGACGGCGGAGGCGATGGGGCGGTTGCTGCGGCAGCACGGGTTCACCGTGGTCCGCGACAACCATCTGCTGGAACTGGCCGTGGGCCTCATGGACCCGGGCGACAACATGTCGTTCCGCTCCGGCCGCGTCGTGATCGCCGACATCTGAGCCCTACCGGGCCTGTGCGGCCTCGATAACGGCTTTCATCTCGACGATGCCGCGTTCGACACGGGCCTGGACGGCGCCCGCGAGGGCGTGCGGCAGGACATCGGTCGTCCAGATTATTTTGGTACGGCCCTCCACCTCGACCACCTGGAAAGCCGCGTGGTGATAGGTCAGCGGCAGCGCCTGCCCCTCCACCACGGAGTAGGCCATCCGGCGCAGGTCGTGGTCGATCGCGAGGATCAGCTCCCGGATCTGCGCGCCGTTCGGCATCGTCAACGTCCGGACGTCGCCGTCGATCTCGGCGGACGCCACCCGGCCGGGCAGCAGCC
>KL571238.1:29539-36286 GCA_000715855.1 Actinoplanes liguriensis | reverse complement strand
ACAGCCGCTCGTGCACCGAGCCGACATCCGCGATCGCCTCCCACGCCTGGTCAGGGGGAACGTCGACGAACGTCTCGACCGAAACGGTGGCCAAAGGTCAACTCCAAGATGAGGACGACGGGCGGGGAGCGACGGCGCTAAATTCTCGTTTTCAGCAAGTAGGTGGAAGGAAGCGCCGCCAGGAGCCGCCCGTCGCCGAACCCGATCCTAGGGACCGGCGACAAACGACTCCAACCGATTTACCGCTCAGCTCTGCGCCTCGGTTCCACGCCTCGATTCACGGCCCGGTTCCGCGCCTCGAATCCGCGCCTCGGATCCGCGCCTCGAATCCGCGCCTTTGTTTCACGCCTCTGTTCCATGCCTCGAATTCACGCCGAGGCGGGCTCGCTCAACGGCAGCCGGACCAGGAACCGGGTGTCGCCGGGCGCGGACTGCAGCGAGATGTCGCCCCCATGGCCGTTGACCACAATGCGGTACGAGATGTCCAGCCCCAGCCCGGTCCCCTCGCCCACCGCTTTCGTGGTGAAGAACGGCTCGAACACCCGCTTCTTGATCTCGTCGGGCACGCCGGGACCGGTGTCCCCGACCGAGACGACGACGCGATCGTCCTCCCGGTACGTCCGGACGGTCAGCGTCCCCGCCCCGGACATCGCCTGCACAGCGTTGTCGATCAGGTTCGTCCACACCTGGTTCAGCTCGGCCGGGTGGACCGGGATCTGCGGCAGCGTCCGGTCGTAGTCCTTCACGACCCGGACCCCGTCACCGATCTTGTGGGCGAGCATCACGAGCGTGCTGTCCAGCCCGGTGTGCACGTCGATCCACTGGTGCGCCGAACGGTCCACGTGCGAGTACTGCTTGGCGGCGTTGACCAGCGAGGACACGCGGCCTGTCGCGTCCTCGATGTCGCTCATCAACTGCTCGGTCTCCAACGCGTACCCGATCCAGTGAATCGCCTGGTCGAGCAGCTCGGGCGAGTCGAGGCGGGACTGCACCTCGGTGAGGCACTCGGTGTCGATGCCACCCTGGGCGAAAACCGGGGCGACGTCCCACGCGTTGGTGACGCCGCGCTCCTCCATCCAGTCGCCGAGCTCGTCCTCCAGGTCGGCGACCTGCATCGCGGTGCGCACCGGCGCCTTCGCGGCCCGCTCGATGACCTCCTCCTGCAACTCCAGGAGGGCGGTCAGACGGTCCGGCGCGACCTTGCCCTTGGCGAGCTTGCCGAGCTTCATCCGCATCGCGGCGACCCGCTCGCGCAGCGCGCCGGTGGCCCGGGCGGCGGCCGCGGCCGGGTTGTTCAGCTCGTGCATCAGACCGGCCGACAGCGCGCCGAGCGCCTGGAGACGCTGCCGCTCGCCGATCGCCGCCTGCGAGCTGCGCATCCCCAGCGTCAGACCCTCCAGCAGGTGGATCGCCATCGGGAACCACTCGCGCATCATCCAGCCGAAATCCTCGGCGGAGAGCACGAAGAACTCGGCGTCGGAGAGCGCCCGCATGGACGCCATGTACTTCTGCGGCACGCCGTCGTCGCGCAGGTAGGCGGTGGTGGCGCCCATGTACACGCCGCGCTGCTCGGTGCGGCTGGTCTGCACGTCGTCCTGCCCGACCCGCCGGGTCAGCGCGACCGTGCCGCTGAGCAGCACGAAGAACTGGGTGGCCGGGTCGCCCTCGCGAAGCACCAGACCGCCGCCGGCGACCTGCATGGTGCAGCCGTGATCCGCGATCCAGGCGCGCTGCTCGTCCGTCAGCTTCTCGAACAGGAACAGCGTCTTCAGATCGTCGGAGGTGAGCCGGCCGGGCTCACAGGGTTGGAGCCGGATCTCTTCGGTCTCAGCGGTCATGGTTACTGCGCCTCCAGGTAACGGTGGACCAGCGCGACGGCCATCGCGCCCTCGCCGACCGCCGAGGCCACCCGTTTGATCGAGTTGGCCCGGACGTCGCCGGCGGCGAAGATGCCGGGAACACTGCTCTCCAGGTAGAACGGATCGCGGTCCCGATCCCATCCCCGTGGACGGTCACCATTCGCGAGAAGATCCGATCCCGTACGGACGAAGCCCTTCCCGTCCCGCACGACGGCGTCACCCAGCCAGTCGGTCCGCGGCTCCGCCCCGATGAAGACGAAGAGGTAACCGCACTCGACCTTGGCCTTCGTGCCGTCCTTGCTGTCACAGATGGTGATCGCCTGCAGGTGCCCGTCGCCGTGCGCGCCGATCACCGAGCACCGCGTCCGGACCTCGATGTTCGCCACCTGGGCGAGCTGCTGGATCAGGTAGTACGACATGGACGACTCCAGCGAGTCGCCACGCACCAGCAGGGTGACGCGCCGTGCATACTTCGCGAAGAAGAGCGCCGCCTGGCCGGCCGAGTTCGCCCCGCCGACGATGTAGACGTCGCTGCCGGAGCAGGCCGGCCCCTCGGTCGAGGCCGAGCCGTAGAAGACGCCCGAGCCGGTCAGGTCGGCGACGCCCTCGGCCAGCAGCGGCCGGTAGGAGACGCCGGTGGCGAGCAGGATCGCGTGCGCGGAGATCTCGCCACCGTCGGCGAACGTCAGCGTCCGCGCCGAGCCGTCCGCCCGCAGCCCGACCACCTCGCGGGTGTTGAGCGTCTCGGCGGCGAACTTGTCCGCCTGCCGCCGCGCCCGGTCGGTGAGCTGGGCGCCGGAGATTCCGTCCGGGAAGCCCAGATAGTTCTCGATCCTGGAGCTCTGGCCGGCCTGGCCACCGACCGCCTGACGCTCGATGAGCAGCGTCTTCAGCCCCTCCGAACCGCCGTAGACCGCCGCGCCCAGCCCGGCCGGCCCGCCGCCCACGATGATCAGGTCGTAGAAGTCGCGGCCCGGGTTCGTCGACAGGCCGGCCGCCTCGGCGACCTCCTGCACGCTCGGGCGGGGCATCGCGCGCCCGTCCGCGGTCACCACCAGCGGGATCGACTCCGGCCCGGCGTCCGCGGCCTCCATCAGGCGGCGGCCCTCCGGCTCGTCGGCGCCGAAATACTTGTACGGAACCAGGTTGCGCGCCAGGAAGTCACGGATCTGGAAGGACGGCTCGCTCCAGCGGTGGCCGACCAGCCGGATGTCGGGCAGCTCCTGATCGCCGGTGGCCTGCCAGGCGTCGAGCAGCGCGTCCAGCACCGGGTAGAGCTTCTCCTCCGGCGGGTCCCACGGCTTGAGCAGGTAGTGGTCGACGTCGACCACGTTGATCGCCTGGATCGCGGCGTCGGTGTCCGCATAGGCCGTCAGGAGCGCCCGGCGGGCGTGCGGGAACAGGTCCATCGCCTGCTCCAGGAACTCGATGCCGTTCATCTGCGGCATCCGGTAGTCGGCGAGCATCACGGCGACCCGGCCGCCGCGCAGCTTCAGCTCCTTGAGCACCTCGAGCGCCTCGCTCGCGCCACCGGCCCGGATCACCCGGTACTTGTCGCCGTAGCGGCGGCGCAGGTCCCGGGCGATGGCGCGGGAGACCGACGGGTCGTCGTCGACGGTGAGGATGGCGGCTTGGCCCATGTCGTTACCTCAGCTCCACATCGTTCAGCTCGGGGTGACGTTCCAGATAACCGGCCACGAACGGGCAGGTGGCGGTGATGGGGACGGCCCGCGAGCGGGCGTCGGCGAGCGCGGCGGCGGCCAGCCGGCCGGCCAGCCCGCGCCCGGAGAAGGCTTGGTCGACCTCGGTGTGCAGCAACTCGACCCGATCGGGCCGGCGGCGGTAGTGCAGCATGCCGGCGACCTCGCCGCCGACCAGCACCTCGTAGCGCTGCTGCTCGAAGCTGTCCACCACCGTCGCGTCGGCGGCGTCGAAGTCACCGGCCTGGGCGCTGCCCTCGACCCGCAGCTTGCGCCGCGCCCGCTCGTAGAACGACGTGCGACCGAAACGGATCACCTGGGCGGCGGCCGGGATCGGCGTGATCTCGATCGAGTCGCCGGCCTCGGCGTAGCCCTCGATGATCCCGTCCACCTCGATCGCCAGGCGGCCACTGGTGGGCAGCACGTCCAGGCAGAGGTGCTCGGAAGTGTCCAGGACCAGCGAGCGGTTGAACGACGAGTGCGCGGCGGCGGCGCTGACGATCAACGCCTCCACGTTCGGCGAGACGATCGGGCCGCCGGCCGAGAAGCTGTACGCCGTGGAACCGGTCGGCGTCGACACCAGCACCGCGTCGGCCGCGTAGTTGACGAACCGCTTGCCCTCGACCCGGATCCCGACCGCGGCCAGCCCGTGGCCCGGCACCCGGACCAGGGCGATGTCGTTGAAGGCGGTCACCGGACGCCCGTCCGGCAACGTGGTGCGCACGGCGGTGCGCGACTCGATCCGGTACGAGTGGTCGTCGATCGCCGACAGCGCGTCCTGCAGGTCGGGCAGGTCGACCTCGGCGAGGAAGCCCAGGCGCCCCACGTTCACCCCGAGGACCGGTGTCTTGCGGCCCTCGACCAGTCGCATGCTGCGCAGCATGGTGCCGTCGCCACCGAGGCTGACCAGCAGGCCGGCCCGCTCGACCATCTCCTCGGCGGAGACCGCGACGGCGCTGCAGTCGATCCGGTTGATCTCGTCGGGCAGGCCGAGCACGGTCACGCCACGCGCCGCCGCCCAGCTGACGATGGTGTCGACCGCCGATCCGCAGTCGCGGCGCGGGTGCAGCACCAGGCCGACAACTTTGATCATGCCCATCCGCGTCCCCCTTCGTTCCGTGTCAGCCTTGCATGTCCCGCCCACGATCGGCGACCTTCACCAGCGTGGCAGGGAGCACTTGAAAATTTGTGGGGGCGGCGCAACGTCGTACGCATGATGTTGAATGCCGGTCATGACGCAGTGGCGCGCGGTGGTCACGGATCTGGACGGCACGGTGGTGGGCCCCGACGACACGATCGGCCCGGCCACGCTGAATGCCGCCGCCCAGCTGCGCTTTCGCGGGGTGCCGCTGCTCGCCGCCACGGCCAGGACGCGCAACGGGGTGCAGCGGCTCAGCGCGCTCGTCGGCCACCTGGCGGTCGCGGTCTGCCACAACGGCGCACTCGGCTGGTCCCCCTCGGAGAACCGGACGCTCTGGCAGCGCACCCTCGACGCGGGCACGCTGCGTGACCTCGCCGCGTTCGTCCGCGCCCGGCCCGGCGCCGGGCTGGCCGTGTTCGGGGTCGCCTCCTGGGACATCACCCCGGAATATCTCGCGCTGCGCCGCCGGCCGCCGCCCGAGCCATGGCGGGAGATCCCGATCGGGCGCATCGCGGACCAGCCCGCCTACGGCGTCGCGATCCGGCACGGCACGCTCACCTCGGACGAGCTGATCGCCGCGCTCACCGAGGCCGGCTTCGCCGAGCGGGCCACGCTGACCTACTCGGCGCCCCACCTGATCGAGGCAGGGCCGCTCGGGGTGGACAAGGCGGCCGGGGTGTCGCGCGCGCTGGACTGGCTCGGCGTGCCACCCGCGCAGGCCGTCGCGTTCGGTGACATGCCGAACGATCTGAGCATGTTCGCCCTGGTCGGGCACGCGGTCGCGGTCGGCTCGGCACATCCGGCGGTGCGGGCGGCAGCCACCGCGCACATCCCGTTCGGCGACTTCGCCCGCCATCTCACCGAGCTCGGCCTGATCGACCCCTAGATCCGTCCCGCCTCCACGCGCTTCGCGAGGGCCAAGAAACGATCATTCCCATCCTCGTACGAGGTCAGCACCCACCCCGCGTCGGCCAGCAGTGGCGCCAGGCGGGCCTCGGCGAGCGCCTCGTCGGGGCGCAGGGTCCGCCCGTGCCGGGTGGCGAGCGCCGCGCGGCCCACCGGGTGGAACATCGCGAGAGTCCCGCCCGGCCGGGTCACCCGGGCCAGCTCGCCCAGCCCGGCGACCGGGTCCGGCAGGTGGTTGACCAGCCCGGCCGCGAAGATCACGTCGACCGTCGCGTCCGCGATCGGCACCCGGCGCGCATCGCCGACGACCAGGGTCGCCGCACTGTTCCGGCCGGCCCGGCACGCCTCCGCGAGCATGTCCGGGGTGAAGTCGAGACCGATCACCCGGCCGGTCGGCCCGGCCGCCCCGGCCAGCGCGGGCAGGGCGCGACCGGTGCCGCAGCCGATGTCGAGCACCACGTCGCCGGGACGCACGCCGGCCTCGTGGACCGCTTTCGCGTACGCCGGAAGGTCTTCCCCGAATTTGACGTCCCAATTCGCGGCCCGGGCGGCGAAGAACGCCCGGCTCTCCGACAGATACCACCGATCCGGGTCGGCGAGCGACGGGTGCACGTGCCTGATCACCGGCCAGTCCGGGTCGCGGTGGTCGATCACCACCTGGGCACGCCGCTCCCCGTCCCCGCTGGTGAACCGGTTGCGCGGGCCGCCACGCAGGTAGACCAGGACCTGATCGGTGGCCGGCTCGAGCACGTTGAGCGCCGAGTCGAACCCGCCCGCGCCCGGGCCGGTCAGGCCGAGCACGGCGTCGATGCTCCACGCCCGGGAACTGGCCGGGAACGCCGCGGCGAGCCGGGCGGCGAAGTCTGCGGCGGCGCCCGGATCACCGCCGTCGACGATCACGGTGAGCGGCGCCCGCGGCGCCAGCACCTCGGCCAGCAGGGCGGTGACTTCGCTAATCCGTTCCGGCACGCCCACCAGGATGCAGCCCGGGTGTGATGGACGCAACGTTGGCTCTTCACATGGCCTCGCCTGCGGCTCGGCGGCATTTCGCCCTGAACGGTCGATGACGAGAGCGCCGAAAACGACCACGCTGCGCTAGCCGTTTTCGGCGCTCTCGTCATCGACGGGCGAAATGCGTGTT
>KL571238.1:28929-29333 GCA_000715855.1 Actinoplanes liguriensis | reverse complement strand
TCGGCGCTCTCGTCATCGACGGGCGAAATGCGTGTTCGGTTGCGCTCAAAGCGCCACGAAAGTGCGGCTACCGTTCCCGGAATGGAGTCACTGGAGCTGGCCGATTTCCGTGCCGCGGTCGCCCGCAACTACCTCGACGCGGCCGACCTGTCGGATTTCCGCACCCGTCGGGATGATCTCTTCGCCACTCACGCGCAGTCGCCGATCCCCCCTGCGGAGCGGGCCGGCTTCACCGGTCTGCGGTACTACCCGGAGAACCCGTCGGCGATCGTCGACGTACCGGTGCGCAAGGCCGAGGGCGAGCTGACCATCGACACCGGCGGGCCGGACGGTGTGGTCCGCTACAACCGGGCCGGGATCCTGGAGACGCCGTTCGGTGAGCTGACGCTCTGGTGGATCGCGGC
>KL571238.1:27828-28671 GCA_000715855.1 Actinoplanes liguriensis | reverse complement strand
GACGGGACCTGTGGCACCACGACGTACGGCGGCGGCCGCTACCTGACCGACACGGTCAAGGGCACGCACGGGAGGGGGGTGGAGTGGCTGGGCTCGGCGCTCGTCCGGCTCGACTTCAACTACCTCTACAACCCCAGCTGCGCGTACGACCCGTCGTGGGCCTGTCCCCTCGCCCCGCCCGAGAACCGGATCACGGTCGCGCTGGAGGCCGGCGAGAAGACGTACCACTGAGTGGCGGGTCGTCACTTCCGGTGGGTCGTCACTTCTGGTGGCGGTCGGACCAGGAACGGCCGGTTGTCAGGTTCGTGGCGCCTCCGCTGCGGACGGCGCTGAGGACGGCTCGGGCCATCGGGGCGCCCCAGCGGGAACGGGGGCCGCCATAGGCCGCGGGATCGCCGGTCGCCGGGCAGAGGACGCAGATCGCGTCGGTCGCGGTGCCGGTCGCGGAGAGGCCCAGTTCCGCCAAGGCCTGGACCTTCGCCTCCGTCGCCGTGGCGATCGTGTTGATCAGGGCGCCGGCGGACAGGTGCTGAGGGATCCAGACGACGATGTTGATCGTGCCGGGGCGGTGGGCGAAACCGGTCACGCCTGGTTCGGCGGCGCGGATCGGGGCACCCAGTCCGACGGTCGCGTAGACGTGCACGCCGTCCTCGGCCGCGGACACCACGTCGTGCACGTCCACGCCGGTGAGCAGGCCTACTCCCGGGCCGGTCAGGCTGAGCTGGGTGGACAGCTCGGTCAGGTGCGCCTCCGGGTCGGGGCGGGCGTAGGACATCGGCACGCTGGCGTTGATCAGCCACTCGCGGGGGCCGACGCCGCCGCCGAGGACCGCGGTGGAGGCGG
>KL571238.1:27136-27609 GCA_000715855.1 Actinoplanes liguriensis | reverse complement strand
AGATGTGTATAAGAGACAGGCACCTCGGCGCCGTCCTCCTTGCGGTGGGTCAGCGACGGTTCGGCGAACATGTGCACCAGCTTCCGGAAGTAACGCGCCCGACGCGCATTCTGCCCGCCAACGACGAGCCTGCCGGAACACCCCAACCCCGTCCGGCAGATCGCACGCCCCGGTTGCGGCCCCGGCTGGCACTCACGGCTCAATCCAGCTCTCGGCACGACCCTCAGTGCCAGCTCGACCCCCGGCGCGGGCGCGGCTGGCACTCACGGCTGTATCCGGCTCTCCGGACGACCGTCAGTGCCAGCTCGGCTGCGGGCTGGGCGGTCTCGGCGGGCGTGGGCTGGGTGGCTGGCTCTGGCTGTGGTTATTCGTCCCTCATAACCACAGCCAGAGCCAGCCGCGAGCGGGGGCGCGCCGCTCGGGTGAGCCGGTGCGGGCATCGCGGGGTTCTTTTGAGCGGGACCACCCACGGA
>KL571238.1:25908-26843 GCA_000715855.1 Actinoplanes liguriensis | reverse complement strand
GAAAACGACGAACCGGCCGGTCACGCTGCCCACGTGGCCGGCCGGTTCTGGGCGGGGAGGAACGCCTGCGGATCGATGAGTGTCTAGTGGGGGTCGCCTTCCGGGCCGAAGGCGGTGAGGAAGCGGTCGCGGAAGGCGTTCATCGGCCAGACCGGGGCGTTCGGGGCGGGCTTGACGCTGCTGGTCCAGCCCCAGGACGCGATGCGGTCGAAGACCTTGGGGTCCTTGGCGATGATGGTGATGGGGACGTCGTGGGTGGCGTTCTGGCCGACGACGACCGAGGCCGGCTGGTGGTCGCCGAGGAAGACCATGACCAGGTTGTCGTCACCGTAGGTGGTGGCCCAGCTGATCAGGCTGTCGACCGAGTAGGCGATGGAGCGGGCATATTCGGTCTTGATCTTCGAGTCGTCCTTCCAGACGTCCTTCGGGTTGGTGGTCTTGGCCTGCGGGCCGTAGACGCTGCCGTCGCCGAGCTGGTCCCAGCCGAGCATGCTCGGCACCGGCGCCCAGGGGGTGTGGCTGGAGGTCAGGGTGATCTCGGCGAGCAGCGGGCCACGGCCGGCGCGGGAGTACTCCTGCTTCTGGAACTGGGCGAGGGCATACTGATCGGGCATCGGCGACCAGCTGAACTGCGGGCCGTGATAGTTCAGCGCCGCCTTGTCGTAGACCTGGTCGTAGCCGTAGAACTGCCCCTCCGGCCAGGCGTAGATGACGCCCGGCTCGATGCCGACCGTGCGGTACCCGGCGGTCTTGAAGGTCTTGGTCAGGGTCAGCCGGTCGGTCGCCATCAGGCTGCGGTAGCGGGACTCGTTGTTGACCCACATCCCGGACAGGAACGTCGAGTGGGCCAGCCAGCTGCCGCCGCCCGCGGTCGAGGACGTGAGGAAGCCGCTGCGGGCGGCGAACCCGGCCTTGGCCAGCTTCTGATCACCATC
>KL571238.1:14878-25698 GCA_000715855.1 Actinoplanes liguriensis | reverse complement strand
GTGTATAAGAGACAGGTTCTCCACCGCGTCCCGGCCGTAACTCTCGATGAACGAGAAGACCACGTCCTTGCCGCGCAGCGCGGTGAGCAACTGGCTGCCCGGCCGGTCCCGGTACGCGTCGTTCAGCACCTCCTGCGTGAACTTCCGCTTGTCGGCGAGGTCCTTGGGCAGCGCGAGCGCGGTCTCCTGGGCCAGGTCGGAGGCGGCGTGCGCGGCGACCGGGATGCCGCCGATCAGCTGGAAGCTCATCGTGAACAGGGCGACCCAGGCGACCGTGGCGGCGCCCAGGCCACTCCACGCGATCCGGCGGTGGCCGACCGCGACCACGGTCAGGCGCATCATCGCCCAGGTCATGCCGACGATCAGCAGGACGACGAGCAGGATCACGCCGGCCGCGACGCCGATCGAGGCCGCCTTGCCGATCGAGTCGGCCAGGAAGTTGAAGCCGTCGTCGAAGAGCGTCCAGTCCAGCACCGGGTCGAACCGGCGAGCCAGCACCCAGAAGAAGCCGATGTCGACGAGCTTGACCACGGTCAGTACGCCGAGCACCACGCCCAGGCCGGCGGCGAGCCAACGGCGCCACTTGAGCGGTGTGACCAGCAGCACCGCGCCGGCGATCAGGCCTTCGACGGGGATCCGCGCCAGCGCGGTGTACCAGTGGTTGCCCGGCGGGAGCCGGGTGATCTGGTCCGGCAGGATCAGCGCGAGGAAGACGAGGACTGCGGCGAAACCCGTGGTCACATGGCGGATGACCCGGCGGTACGGCTTGCGTGGTTGGCTCACGTTTACTTGATACGCCCTCGTGTCGTTTCCGGTTCGACGAGGGGTCCGTGACAAAAGTCAGGCCCGTGACAAAAGTCAGTGGATGAGTGAGTGCTCGCTCATTAGGCTGTGCGCCGTGGAAACGAGACGCAGACGACAGCCGGCCCTGGCGCCGGACGAGCGGCGGGCCGCGTTGATCGCGGCGACCATCCCGCTGCTTCACGAGCATGGGGTCGAGGTGAGCACCCGGCAGATCGCGCACGCCGCCGGGGTCGCCGAGGGCACCATCTTCGGCGTCTTCAGCAACAAGAACGAGCTGGTGGTCTGCTCGGTGGTCAAGGCGCTCGACCCGCAGCCGACCCTGGACGCGCTGGCCGCCATCGATCCCGCGACCGACCTGCGGGCCCGGCTGCTGAGGGCGGCCGAGATCGTGCACGCCCGGTTCACGGAGAACGCGAGCCTGATGCACTCCGCCCGGCGGCTGATCATCACGGGCGAGAGCAGCCCGGAGGCCCGCGAGCGGATGACCTCCACCCGCGGGCAGCTGATGACCGCGGTCACCGAGGTCCTCGAGCCGGACGCGGCCCGGCTGCGGGTCTCGCCGGCCAAGGCGGCCCGGCTGCTGCTGCTCTACTGCGGCGCGAACACGTTCGGGCCGTTCGGCGACAGCGAGCAGTTCAGCGGCGTGGAGCTGGCGTCGCTGCTGCTCGACGGCATCCTGCGAGACGCAAACGAATCCGACTCTGGGGAGCAAGCGAAGTGCTCATGAAACTGCTTCGCGTGCACCTGCGGCCGTACTGGAACACGATCGGCCTGATCGTGCTCTTCCAGTTCCTGCAGACGCTCGCGACGCTCTACCTACCGACGTTGAACGCCGACATCATCGACAAGGGCGTCATCACCGGCGACACCGGCTATGTGATGAAGGTCGGCGGCTGGATGCTCGGCATCACCGTGCTGCAGATCGCGGCGCAGATCGTCGCGGTGTACTTCGGCGCGCGGACGGCCATGGCGGTCGGCCGGGACGTGCGCGAGTCGATCTTCGCCCGGGTGCAGACGTTCTCGGCCCGCGAGGTGGGCCAGTTCGGCGCGCCGTCGCTGATCACCCGGACCACCAACGACGTGCAGCAGATCCAGATGCTGGTGCTGCTCACGTTCACGCTGATGGTCTCCGCGCCGATCATGTGCGTCGGCGGCATCGTGCTGGCGCTGCGGCAGGACGTGCCGCTCTCCTCGCTGCTGCTGGTGATCATCCCGATCCTGATCGGCGTGGTCGCCCTGATCATCAGCCGGATGCGCCCGCTCTTCCGCAGCCTGCAGGTCAAGCTGGACCGGGTCAACCAGGTGATGCGTGAGCAGATCACCGGCATCCGGGTGATCCGGGCGTTCGTCCGCGACGACCGGGAGAAGGCGCGCTACGAGGTCGCCAACGACGACCTCACCCAGGTCTCGCTGAAGGCCGGCAAGATCATGGCGCTGATGTTCCCGACCGTGATGCTGATCGTGAACCTGTCCAGCATCGCCGTGCTCTGGTTCGGCGGGCACCGGATCGACAGCGACCACATGCAGGTCGGCGCGCTCACCGCGTTCCTCAGCTACCTGATGCAGATCCTGATGTCGATCATGATGGCGACCTTCATGTTCATCATGATCCCGCGGGCCGAGGTCTGCGCCGAGCGCATCCAGGAGGTGACGTCGACCGACACGTCGGTGACGCCGCCTGCGGCGCCGGTCACCGAGGTGACCAGACACGGCGAGTTGGAACTGAAGGCGGTCAGCTTCCGCTATCCCGGGGCTGAGGCCGCTGTGCTTTCCGGCGTACGTCTTGTCGCGCGCCCCCGGGAGGTCACGGCGATCATCGGGTCCACCGGCAGCGGCAAGACCACCCTGCTCAACCTGATCCCGCGGCTCTTCGACGTGAGCGAGGGCGAGGTGCTGGTCGACGGCGTGGACGTCCGCCGGCTCGACCCGGATCTACTGTCCCGGCTGGTCGGGATCGTGCCGCAGCGGCCGTACCTGTTCACCGGCACGATCGCCACCAACCTGCGCTACGGCAACCCGGACGCCACCGACGAGGAGCTCTGGGAAGCCCTGGAGATCGCACAGGCCAAGGACTTCGTCGAGGCGATGGACGGGCAGCTCGACGCCTCGATCGCGCAGGGCGGCACGAACGTCTCCGGTGGTCAGCGGCAGCGGCTGGCGATCGCCCGGGCACTGGTGCACCGACCGGAGATCTACCTGTTCGACGACTCGTTCTCCGCGCTCGACTACGCCACCGACGCGGCGCTGCGGGCGGCGCTCACCGAATACATCGCGGACGCGACGGTGGTCATCGTGGCGCAGCGGGTCAGCACCATCCGGGACGCCGACCGGATCGTCGTGCTCGACGACGGCCGGGTGGTCGGGACCGGAACACACGAGGAACTGATGGACGGCAACCCGACGTACCGGGAAATCGTTCTTTCCCAGCTCACAGAGCAGGAGGCTGCCGCATGACCGGGCCGAACCGGCCGCCCGCGCGGCCGATGGGTGGCCCGCCGGCCGCCCGGATGATGATGGGAGCAGGTGGTCCGCCGGAGAAACTGGAGGACTTCAAGGGCTCCACGAAGCGCCTGCTCGGCCTTCTGAAACCGCAGCGGGCACTCGTCGGGCTGGTGCTGCTCTTCGGGGTGGCCTCGGTCTTCCTGTCCGTGCTCGGCCCGCGGCTGCTCGGCCACGCCACCGACGTGATCTTCAACGGCGTGGTCGGCAAGAAACTGGGCCAGTCACTCCCGCCCGGCACCACCAAGGAACAGGCCATCGAGCTGCTGCGGCAGAGCGGCGACAACAAGATGGCCGACCTGCTGGCCGGCATGAACGACGTGATCCCCGGCCAGGGCATCGACTTCGACAAGCTGATGCACGTGCTGGCCGGGGTCGTCGTGGTCTACCTGTTCGCGTGGGTGTTCGGCGTGCTCCAGGGGCGGATCACCGCGCGCGTGGTGCAGACCGCCGTCTTCGACCTGCGCAACCAGGTCGAGGCGAAACTGTCCCGGCTGCCGCTGTCCTACTTCGACAAGCAGGCGCGCGGTGAGGTCCTGAGCCGGGCCACCAACGACACCGACAACATCGCGCAGACGCTGCAGCAGACGTTCGCCCAGCTCATCACCGCGCTGCTGACGGTTGTCGGCGTACTGGGAATGATGTTCTGGATCTCGCCCCTGCTGGCGCTGATCGCTCTGGTCACCATTCCGGTGTCGTTCTTCCTGACCAAGGCCATCGGCAAGCGGGCGCAGCCCCAGTTCGTCGCCCAGTGGAAGACGACCGGCCAGCTCAACGGGCACATCGAGGAGATGTTCACCGGGCACTCGCTGGTCAAGGTGTTCGGCCGGCAACACGAGGCCGAGGAGACATTCCGGTCGCACAACGACAACCTGTACGCGTCCAGCTTCCGCGCGCAGTTCATCTCCGGCCTGATCCAGCCGGCCATGATGTTCATCAGCAACGTGAACTACGTGCTGGTCGCGGTCGTCGGTGGCCTGCGGGTGGCGTCCGGCACGCTGTCGCTCGGTGACGTGCAGGCGTTCATCCAGTACTCGCGGCAGTTCAGCCAGCCGCTGACCCAGGTGGCCAGCATGGCGAACCTGGTGCAGTCCGGGGTGGCGTCGGCCGAGCGGGTGTTCGCGCTGCTCGACGCGCCCGAGCAGTCCCCGGACCCGTCCCCGGTCGCTCTCCCCCGCGTCGAGGGCCGGATCGCGTTCGAGAACGTGTCCTTCCGATACCTGCCGGACAAGCCGCTGATCGAGAACCTGTCACTCTCGGTCGAGCCCGGGCAGACCGTCGCCATTGTCGGGCCGACGGGGGCCGGCAAGACGACGCTGGTCAACCTGCTCATGCGGTTCTACGACGTGACCGGTGGACGGATCACGCTCGACGGGGTGGACATCGCCACCATGCCGCGTGAACAGCTGCGCGAACAGATCGGGATGGTGCTCCAGGACACGTGGCTGTTCGGGGGGACGATCGCGGAGAACCTGGCGTACGGGGCAGACTCTCATGACCAGGAAGCCGTGGTCCGGGCCGCGGAAGCCGCGCACGTCGACGGGTTCGTCCGGATGCTCCCGGACGGCTACGAGACGAAGATCGACGAAGAGGGCTCGAACGTCAGCGCCGGTCAGAAACAGCTGATCACGATCGCGCGGGCGTTCCTGGCCGAGCCGAGCATCCTGATCCTCGACGAGGCGACCAGCTCCGTCGACACCCGCACCGAAGTGCTGATCCAGCGGGCGATGAACACGCTGCGGACCGGGCGGACCAGCTTCGTGATCGCCCACCGGCTCTCCACCATCCGCGACGCGGACCTGATCCTCGTCATGGAGAACGGAACCATCGTGGAGCAGGGGACGCACGACCAGCTGATCGCGGCCGAGGGGGCGTACGCGCGGCTGTACTCGGCGCAGTTCGCCCAGGCCGTCGCCGAGGTCGACTGACCCCTTCCGGAACAAAGCAACGGGGGCGGCCTCTCGGCCGCCCCCGTTTTCTTCGGGTCAGGTGATGCTTACTTGATGGTGATGGTCTTCGTGGCGGAGTAGCCGGCGTTGATACCCATGCCCGCGTTACCGGAGACCAGGGCCCGCACCGTCAGCTTCGTGCCCGACTTGATGCTCCAGGAGCCCCGGAAGCCGGTCGAAGTGGTCTTGCCGGAGCCGACAGTCACCCACTTGCTGCCACTCTTGCGCTGGATGGTGACCGTCTGGCCGGCAGCCTTCGGGTTACCGCCCACCGTGGCGGCCAGCTTGCCCTTCGTCGTCGACACGGTCAGCATCGGCGCCTGGGTCAGCTTGACCGTCTTGACCGAGGTGGACCCGGCCGAGGTCTCGACCGCGAACGCCCACCCCGAGGTGATCATCCGCGCCGGGAACTTGTAGTTGCCCATGGCGTCGGCCTTGACCGAGCCGAGCTTCTTGAAGTCCTTCTTGTCCATCTCGGGCAGAGCCGCGCCGGACAGCCAGACGTCGGTGCCGGGAGTGGCCTTGCCGGACAGCATGACCGAGCCGGCACCCTTCGCCGGGCCGGTGACCATCAGGGTCGGCGCCATCGGCGGCTTCGTGTCGTCCGACTTGATCGTGACGGTGGCTTCGCCGCCGATCACCTGCGCGCCCACCGGCTGCGGAGTGCCGAGCCGGACGCTGAAGGTCTCGTCGGACTCCATGTCCGGGTCATCCATGATCGGCACCTTGACGGTGGCCTTCATCGTGCCCGGCGGCACCGTCAGAACGCCCCTGGTGACCGGCGCGTAGTCCTTGCCCGCCTTGGCCGAGCCATCCGCGGTGTAGTACGGAATGGTCACGGTCTGCGTGGTGGAGGTGGCCTCGCCGGTGAAGGCGAGGTCGACCGGAAGCTCCGCCATCTTGTCTTTCTCGTTGACCGTGACGTCACCGATGGAAGCCGCCGGCGGCGTGTCCAGCGGGTCATCAGCGATCTTGACGGTCGTGGACGACGTGGTGAAGCCCTGCAGGACCGCACTGGCCTCGTTCGCCGTGACGGTGAACGTCTCGGTCGGCTCGTCGATGTCGTCGTTCAACAGGGTGAACGCCGGCACGGTGTACGGAGACGGCAGCTTGGACAGCGGCCCCTCGAACCCGACGGGGATGTTGACGGTGGGCGACGACAGCGTGGCCGGAATCTGGAAGTCGGCATCGACTGTCGCCGGGTCGGTGGTCCCGGCACCGGCGGAGAAGCTCACGTCGTACGTGTACTGCGAGGTTCCGACGACGGTGGGAACAACCGTCACCTGCCCACCCTCGGTGCCACTGGCCGCGGCGAAGGTGATCTTCGGCTGCATGTCGTCGTTGGTGATGGTCACCTTCGACACGGTTGCGGTGTCGGCCGACGCGGTCACGCTGCCGGGCGGGGTGAACGTGACGTTGAAGCTCTCGTCCCGCTCGTAGACCGTGTCGCCGTTGATCGGCACCTCGAAGTAGGCCTTGGTCGAGCCTGCCTTGACGGTGACGGTCGAGTCCGTCGGCGCGTCGAAGTCGTTGGTGCCCGCCGTCGTCGTGGTGGCGTCGACGGCACTACCCGCCGGGGTGAACGCGGCGGTGAAGGTCGCGTCGGCTCCGGCCGGAGCGTTCAGAGTGACCGGAATCCGGGCCAGCGAGGTACCGCTGTTCCCCTCGGCAACCGTGACATCGCCGGTGGTCCACACCGGCGGGGAGTCCGGGTCGTCGTTGATGGTGAAGAGGATCTCGCCGGTGGACGCCGCGCTGGCGACGTTGTTGGGGTCGGTCACCACCAGGTTGAAGGTCTCGTTCGCCTCCGCGATCCGGTCCCCGACGATGGTCACCGGGATCTCCGCGAGCGTGCCGTCGGCCGCGACCGAGACACTTCCGGCCTTACCGATGTAGTCCACCCCGTTCGTAGCGGTGACATCGGCGAAGGTGTAGTTCAGCGTCGTCGGCAGATTTCCGGTCGGGTTGAACTTCAGGTAGATCTTCTTCTCGACCGGACCGGAGTTCCCCTCGGTCCAGGAACGTGTCCCATTGTTGAACGCGCCGGGACCCGAGGGGTCATGCAGGGAGCTGTACTGCAGTGTCTGGCCGGCTTCGGTGTCGGTGATGACGCCGTTGCCCGTCGCCGGGGTGCCGAGCGTGGCGCTCACCGGGCTGCTCATCGTGATCCGGACGTTCTCCGGGCCCTCGAACTGGCTCGGACGCGTCGTGGTGGGGATCAGGACGTTGGTGGTCTTGGCGTACGCCGGGAACGTCACCGTCGACGTGGTCCAGACGGCATCGTTGGTCCCGGAGTCAGTCGTGCCGACGGTGGCCGCAGCCGCACTGCCGGCGGCAACACCGGCGGCCGCGACCGAGACGTTGGCCCCCTTCTCCGAGGGGTTGCTCAGCGTCAGCGGGAAGATGAGCGGAGCACCTTCCGTGACCTTTGCCGCGTCGCCGGCAACCACCGTCGGCGTGGCGTCGTCGTCCTTGATCCCGATCTTCACCGTGTCCTGGCCGCCGACCACGGCGCCGCCGAGAACGGTCCGGGTGGCGTCCACCGCAACGTTGAAGTACTGGGTGTCCTGCTCGTCCGAGTTGTCATCCCAGAGTTGCACGGTGGTGGTCCCGACCGTGCTGTTCGCGGGGATGGTGATCGTCGCGTCGGATCCCAGCGCGGAGTAGTCCCGGTTCGCGCCACCCGCGGAGGTCGCCATGTCCGTGGCGTAGCTGGTGCCCGCGAAATCCGCGGTCTTCACCGGGATGACCACATCGTGCGGCTGCGGGTTGACCTGGGTGGCGGTCACGGTCACCGACTGCTGGACGCCGCCCGTCGCCGTCTCCGCAACCGTCGTCGCTCCGCTGAGGACGATCGGGTTGTTGGCGGGTTCCCAGATCGTTCCCGTCCCGGTCGCCGTGCCGGTCGAGCTCATGGCGGTCAGCTGGAACGTCTCGTCGGATTCGCTGGAGCCGTCGGCCGTAGTGTCGACCGTCACCGTGATGGTGTTGGTGCCGCCCGCGGCAGTTCCAGGGAAGGTGTAGCTGGCGACACTCGGCGTCGCACTAAAGTCGGTTCCCCTGGTTGCCGTGAGGGTCGGGGTCTGAGCGCTCCCAGCCGTACCGAAGGTAATGCTCCCCGACGAGGTGGTTCCGGTGTAGGTCACGGCGAAGCTGGCCGTTCCCCCCTCCCAGACACTGGCGGGGGTCACGGTGAGATTGTTGACCTTCGAGTCGACGATCGTCGCCGTCGCGGTAGTCACATAGGTGGTGTTCGCCTCCGTGGCGATCAAATTGAACGTCTCAGGGCCTTCAGCCGAAGAGTCCGCAGTCGTGGGAACGGTCACCACGATGGTGTTGGGACCACCGTTGGCGACCGTGCCAGTGAAACCTCCTGCAGAAATGGTGGTCGCAGGACTACCACTGCCGCCGGGGACAGTCGGATTGGTGGTGTAGTCGGTTCCGCCGTTGGTCGCCGTGCCGCCGCCCGTAGTGAAGACGATGTCATTCGCCGACGCTGCTGAACCGCTGTAAGTCACCGTGAAGCTGGCCGTCCCCCCTTCATTGACGACGGGGGAGCTGATGGTCAGGCCGGCGATGACAGTGGCGTACGCCGGTGACGCGATGAACGTCGCCGGGACTAGGGCCACCGCCGACACCGCGACAGACGTCATCACTTGCCGGATTCGGTTACGTCCCCAGAATGTGAACGGCACTCGCTCATGCGACGCCGTTTGGATTGGTCGATGACGCATTCTCTTCCTGTCTCCTTCGGCGGCTGGGCAACCTCCAGCGGGGAGGCCCCTGGCTTTGCGTCCTCGTCACCCGACGAGGTTGCCTGTTCGGGTACCGCACCTTGGGCGGTCGGGGGCACCGGTTGACCCGGCCCTCAGCAGCGCAAACACCGGACCAAAGGTCCACGTGAGGCGTAGCCATCCGTAATTTAACCGGCATATCGGAGTGTTTTCGGCGGAACGCGTATTTCGGGCATAGGAACCTTCACGACCGGAAGCAGTCGCAGAGCGGTCACCCAACCTTGGCCGAACGGGACTCCAGGGCCACGGGGAGAACATGGACCTCAGCTCTCCCGGCCCCGCGGCGCTTGATCAACGCCCACGTCGGTCGGCACGCGCTTTCTCCTCCGTCCATCGGCACCGAACATGAACAGGTGCCTTGAGCTGCGCAAACACACCACGCCGCAATGATTATGAACGCCTCGGGAGCGGCATATCCGGCTATTGACGGTTTCTCGTATTCATCGATCTCCCGTAGTGCCGTGTTGTCCGAATCAGAACCGGACAGACACCTCCGCGTTGCCCGATGCTGATGGCCTGGGGCGGACCGACACATGAGGGAGTGCGAAAGTATGAATATCCGAGGACGCGTGGCCTTCGCGGCCGCCGCCGTCGCGGTCGTCGCGATCCCGTCGATGGCAATGGCCGGTGACTCGCACCAGGACAAGACCCGGGCCGCCGAGCGCGCCATCCAGGGCGGCACCGCCCGCAACGTCATCCTGCTGATCGGTGACGGCATGGGCGACAGCGAGATCACCATCGCCCGCAACTACGAGGTCGGGGCGAACGGCCGGCTGGCCATGGACACGCTGCCGCTGACCGGCGCGTACACCACCTACGCCGTGCAGAAGGCGAACCCGGCCCTGCCCGAATACGTGACCGACTCGGCCGCGTCCGGCACCGGCTGGGCGACCGGCAGCAAGACCTACAACGGCGCGATCTCGGTGCTTCCGGACGGCAAGCCCGTGCCGACGATCCTGGAGCTGGCGAAGAAGGCCGGATACCGGACCGGCGACGTGACCACCGCCGAGCTCCAGGACGCGACGCCGGCCGTGCTCGGCTCGCACGTCGTCGACCGCGGCTGCAAGGGCCCGCAGACGATGACCGCCTGTGCTGTCAACGACAAGGTCAACGGCGGCGCCGGCTCGATCGCCGAGCAGCTCGTGCAGACCAAGCCGGACGTGCTGCTCGGCGGCGGCAAGGTCTTCTTCGACCAGACCGTGCAGGCCGGCACGTTCAAGGGCAAGACCGTGACCGACCAGGCGAAGGCGGCCGGCTACCAGGTCGTCACCGACGCCGCCGGCCTGAGCAAGGCCTCCCCGAGCGCCCCGATCCTGGGCGCGTTCGCCCCGAACAACATGGACCTGGAGTGGGTCGGCCCGACGCCGACGCGCACCGGCACCACTCCGGCGAAGTGCGCCACGAACACCGCCCGCACCGCCACCCAGCCGCACCTGGCCGAGATGGCGACCAAGGCGCTCGACGTGCTGGACAAGCAGTCCAAGCACAGCAAGAAGGGCTTCTTCCTGCAGATCGAGGGCGCCTCGATCGACAAGCAGGACCACGCCGCGAACCCGTGCGGTCAGATCGGTGAGACCGTCGCCTTCGACGCCGCGGTCAAGAAGGCCCTCGACTACCAGCGCACGCACCGCGACACGCTGGTCGTCGTCACCGCCGACCACGGCCACACCAGCCAGATCGTCGAGGCCGCCACGCTCGGCTACACCGCCACGCTGATCACGCACGACAACGCGAACATGACGATCAGCTACGCCACCGCCGACATCACCGGCTC
>KL571238.1:14456-14652 GCA_000715855.1 Actinoplanes liguriensis | reverse complement strand
CAGCAGCACACCGGCACCGAGGTCCGCATCGCCGCCGGTGGCCCGCAGGCCGCCAACGTCCTCGGCGTCACCAACCAGACCGACCTGTTCTACACGATGCGCCGCGCACTCGGCATCCACTGACGCAGGACCATGTGAGGGCCGGGCCATGTCCCGGCCCTCACGCTTTTGAAGATCAAATTCTTCATGTCCCCTC
>KL571238.1:13680-14155 GCA_000715855.1 Actinoplanes liguriensis | reverse complement strand
CGGGTGGTTGCGGTCAAAAGGACCCACGCGACGCCCGCTGTCGGTCACCCCAGCAGCGCGCCTCACCCTCCCGGCCGGCGCTCACCGTTGTTACGCCGTCGCGATAACCACGGCGAGCACCAGCCCGGAAGCCGGCGCCGGCGCGGCATCAGGATCCGCACGCGCGGCGGCCCGAGAATCGGCTTACCGTGGATGGCTCGCGACCGTGGGGCGCGGGTCAGAGGAGGCCGTGGCGCATGGCGGTGGTTACCGCGGCTGTGCGGTCGGCTACGTCCAGCTTGTTGAAGACGCGCAGCAGGTGGGTTTTCACGGTTGCCTCCGAGATGAACAGGCGCTTGCCGATGTCCGCGTTGGTCAGGCCCGCCGACACCAGTTTCAGCACCTCGGTCTCGCGGGCCGACAACGCCGGCGGCGCCGGGCTGCGCACCTGCCGGACCAGGGTCGACGCCACGCTCGGCGCGAGGACCGTCTCGCC
>KL571238.1:10940-13433 GCA_000715855.1 Actinoplanes liguriensis | reverse complement strand
CACCGCGTCCGCGAGCTCCGCCGGTGAGGCGTCCTTGAGCAGGTATCCGCTGGCCCCGGCCTCGATCGCACGCAGGATGTCCCGGTCCGACTCGTACGTGGTCAGCACCATCACCTTGATGTCCCGGTCCCCGGCGAGGATCCGCCCGGTCGCCTCGACCCCGTCCGCACCGGGCATCCGCAGGTCCATCAGCACGATGTCGGGCCGTTCCCGGAGTGCGATCTCGGCGCCTTCCGCCCCGTCGGACGCCTCGCCGATCACGGTCAGGTCGGGTTCGGCGTCGAGCATGCCGCGCAACCCCATCCGCACCACCGGATGATCGTCGACCAGCAGGATCCGGATCACGATGGCACCTCCAGTTCGACGGTTGTTCCGGTGTCGGGGTCGCTGCGAATGGTCAGTGTGCCGCCCACCTGTTCGGCCCGTTGACACATCCCGGGCAGCCCGAACCCGTCGGTGCCCGCCGGGTCGAACCCGCACCCGTCGTCGCGCACGACCAGCCGGACGGACACCGCGGAGTACGCGAGCAGCACGGCCACCTCGTTCGCGTGGGCGTGCCGGCGCACGTTCGTCAGCGCTTCCTGGGTCGCCCGGAGCAGCACCACCTCGACGGGCGTCGGCAGGTCACGCGGGTCGCCGGTGACCCGGAACCCGGCCGGCACCCCGGTCTCCTCGGTGAATCGGGACGCTTGACGCCGTACCGAGTCGAGTAGTCCGGAAGCCAAAGCGGAGGGTGAGAGAGCAGCGACGATGGCCCGGCTCTCGGCCAGGTTCTCTTTCGCGGTGCGAACCGCGAGCGCCAGCCGCTCGTCGCGCAGCTCCGGATCGGACGCCTGGATCAGCGTGATGATGCTGGTGAAGCCCTGCGCCAGGGTGTCGTGGATCTCCCCGGCGAGGCGGGTCCGCTCGGCGGTGACCCCGGCCTCGTGGAAGAGCCGGGCGACCTGGGCGCGGGTCGCCTCCAGCTCGGCGATCAGATTCGCCCGCTCGGTGCTCTGCTGGATCACCCGGATGATCCACAGGCCGAGCCAGATGCCGGACGCCGCGGAGATCACCGAGATCACCAGGTCGCGCTTCGGGTCGCCCTCCCCACTGATCAGGTCGACGATCGTCGGAACCATCGTGACCAGCACGACCGTGCAAATCGCGAGGCGCACCGATGCGAGTTGGAAGGTCAGCGGGATCATCGCGAACAGCAGCCAGGAGGCGACCGGCACGGCTGACGCGGCGACCAGGAAGAGCGCGACCTGCCCGGCGAGGACAGTGATCGAAAGCGGTCCGTCGGGGCCTCGCACCGCGCGCCAGCCGATCACCGCGTGCACGACGATCATCGTGGTGATCGCCGCGACCGCGATCAGCTCGCGCCCGGCCGTCGCCCCGGAGGCGAGGACCGCGGCCACGTTCGCGGCCGCGATCACGAAGAAATAGACGTCCCACAGCCGGGAGTAGGCGACGTGGACGGCCTCCGACTCGGTCATCGGTCCTTTTCGCTCCACCGGAAGGTCGCCAGGCACAGCACCAATCCGATCACACACCAGGCGCCGAGCACCAACGCCGTCCGGCCCAGCTCCCACTGCCCCGCGGCTTCCAGGGATTTCATGCTGTCCGGGAGGAAGACGTACCGGAGGCCCTGGCCCATCCATTTGACCGGGAAGAGCGACGCCACGGTGATCAGCCACGACGGAAGCTGGGTGATCGGGTGGATGAAGATGCCGGAGATGAACTGCAGCGCCACCACCGGCACGTTCAGGATCGCGCCGGCGCTGCGGGCGTGTTTGACGATCGCGCTGACCGCGACGCCCAGCAGCGAGCAGGTGATCACCGAGAGGAGCATCAGCCAGGCAAAGGTGAGCCAGTGGCTCGCGTCCGGCAGTGGCATGTCGAAAACCAGCGTGCCGACCAGGATGAGCAGCACCGACTCCGCGATGCTCAAGGTCAAGACCAGGATCAACTTCCCGATCAGGTACGCCGTGACAGGCAACGGCGTGCCGCGGAGGCGTTTCAGCGTGCCGTCCTCACGGTCCATCGCGAGCCCTGAGCCCATCGTCACGAAGCCGGTGGTCAGCACGCCGTAGGCCAGCATGCTCGCCGCGTAGACCTGGCTGGCGCTGACCCCGGTCTGGTCGTAGGAGTCCCCGAAGATCGTCCCGAACAGCAGCAGGAGCATCGCCGGGAACAGGAACGTGAACACCACCGCGGTCCGGTCCCGGAGGAACTGCCGCACCTCGATCCGGCCGCGGCTCAGGCTCATCGACGCCGTGCTCACGTTCACGGTGGTGGCGGTCATCGCTGCGCTCCGATCAGGGTCAGGTAGATGTCTTCGAGGGTCGGCCGGGTGACCGTGAGGGTGCGCAGGTCGGTGCCGTCCGTGGCCAGCTTGCGGATCAGCTCGCTCGGGTCGGCCAGTTGCTCGGTGCGGGTCTGCCCGTTGTCCTGCCAGGAGACCTTGGAGCCGGCCGCGGCCCGCCCGCCGAGCGTGGCGGGGGGGGCCTC
>KL571238.1:9798-10722 GCA_000715855.1 Actinoplanes liguriensis | reverse complement strand
AGGGTGCCCTCGGCGACGATCCGCCCGTCGGCCAGCACCGCGAGCCGGTCCGCGAGCGCTTCGGCCTCGTCCAGGTAGTGCGTGGTCAGCAGGATCGTGGTGCCCTCCCCGGCCAGCGTTCGGATCAGGTCCCAGAACTGCCGGCGCGCCTCCGGGTCGAACCCGGTGGTCGGCTCGTCCAGGAAGAGCAGCTCGGGCCGCCCGACGATGCCGAGCGCCACGTCCACCCGGCGCCGCTGCCCGCCGGACAGTGTCCGGATCTTGCTGTCCCGCTTGGCGGTCAGCCCGACCAGCTCGATGACCTCGTCGGCCGCCCGCGCCTCGGGGTAGAACCCGCCCACGTGCCGCACCATCTCGGCGACCGTCAGGTCGGCCGCGTCGTCGGCGTCCTGCAGGACGATCCCGATCCGGGTGCGCCAGGCCCGCCCGGCCGTGCCCGGGTCCTCGCCGAGCACCCGGACGCCCCCGCCGTCCCGCCGCCGGTGACCCTCCAGGATCTCGACGCTGGTGGTCTTGCCCGCGCCGTTCGGCCCGAGCAGCGCAAAGATCTCACCACGGGCCACGACCAGGTCGATCCCGCTGACGGCTTCCTTGTCCCGGTAGGTCTTCCGAAGTCCGGTTACCTCGATGGCTTCCATGCCGTCGATCGTGCCGCCCCGGCGACGTCCCCCGGAACGACCACGCGACCGTCACCGGTTGTCCACCGATCGATGGACACCACCCCGCCGCAGCCGCGTGCTAAGCCCGCCAGAAGCTGCCGGCAGCCCTGCGTTGTGCCCCGGCGGGAGGTTGCCACTCACCGCCGCAGCCGTGTGTCGTGCCCGGCGGAGCCGCTACGCCCGCCGCAACCGGGCGTCGAGCCCGGCGGGAGCTGCCACTCCCCCGCGGAACCGGGCGCCGCCGGCGGAACTGGGCGAGGCCGGC
>KL571238.1:5986-9569 GCA_000715855.1 Actinoplanes liguriensis | reverse complement strand
CGCGAGGGACAGCCAGACGACCGCCCACGTGGCCAGCGCCAGCCAGATCGACAGTGGAATGCTCGTCCCGTTCATCAGTGTGTCCCGCAGGGCCTGCGCGTGGGCCGCGAGCGGCAGCACGAACCAGCCGACCGTCCCCAGATCGGGCGCGGCGAACATGATCCCGCCGACCGAGAGCATCAGCACGTAGATCAGCGTGGCCGCGCCGGTCGTCGTCTCCGGCTTCAGGACGCTGGCCAGGAGCAGCGCCAGCCCGCTGTAGCCCGCCGCGGCCAGCACGGTCACCCCGGCCGCCGGGAGGATGTCACCGAACTGCGGACGCCACCCGACCAGCACGCCGACCAGCCCCAGGAAGATCACCTGCAGCACGATCTGGACCAGGACTGCGGCGGTCTTGGCGAGCAGCAGCCCGGGCCGGGTCAGCGGCGAGGCGCCGAGCCGCTTGAGCGCCCCGTAACTGCGCTCGTAGCCGGTCGTGATCGCCTGCCCGGTGAACGCCGTGGACATCACGGTCAGCGCGAGCACGCCCGGGACGACGAAACCCAGCCGGTCGTCGGTCGGCAGGTTCGTCGCATGGGTCAGGCCGGCACCGAGCAGAACCAGCAGCGGCACGCCCATGGCCAGCACCACGGCCTCGCCGCGACGGGCCGTGAGCAGCAACTCCATCCGGATCTGCCGGCCGATGACGGTGCGCATCGGCGCCCGCCCGGGGGCGGGGGCGAAGGTTCCGGCGCTCATTTGACGGCTCCTACGGCAGTGCTGTGCTGACGGGTCAGGGAAAGGTAGACGTCCTCCAGCGTGCGGCGGCGACTGCTCACCGCGGTCACGTGCGCGTCCGCGGCGGCGAACCAGGCCAGCGCGTCGGCCAGGGCCCGGGTGTCCAGGGAACCGGTGATCGCATACTCCCCCGGGGAGGTCTCGGCGACCTCGTGCCGGGCCTTCAGCGAGACCAGATCCAGGCCCGGATCGGCTCGGACCTCGAGCAGGTCGATGCCGGCCGCCGCGGTCAGCTCGGCCGGCGTGCCGGTGGCCGCGACCTCGCCGGACCGCATGATCACCACGTCGTCGGCCAGGCGCTCCGCCTCGTCGAGCAGATGGGTGGTGAGCAGGACGGAGACGCCGTCGGCGCGGAGCTCCTCGATCAACTGCCAGGTGGTGTGCCGGGCCTCGGTGTCCATGCCGGCGGTCGGCTCGTCCAGGAAGACCAGCTCGGGCCGGCCGACCAGCGCGACCGCGAGGCTCAGGCGCTGCTGCTCGCCGCCGGAGAGCCGGCGGAACCGGGTCTTCTCCACCTTCCGCAGGCCCAGCCGGTCGAGCAGCATGTCCGGGTCGAGCGGGGTGGCGGCGAACGAGGCGAACAGGCGGAGGATCTCCCCGGCGGCGGCCCACGGGTAGACCCCGCCGGACTGCAGCATGATGCCCAGGCGTGGCATCAGCGCGTCGTGCTCGGCGATCGGGTCCATGCCGAGGATGCGGGCCGTGCCGGCGTCCGGTTTGCGGAAGCCCTCGCAGACCTGGAGCAGGCTGGTCTTTCCGGCGCCGTTGTGCCCGAGCAGGGCGAGGACCCGCCCGCGCGGGGCGCACACCGACACCCCTTTGACGGCTGTCGTGTCGCCGTAGCGCACCACGACGTCTCGTACCTCAACCGCGGCCACGTCGCCACCCACCATGAGCTCCGCCCATCCTGTCTCTTATACACATAGAGACAGCCCTCACTCATCACCTGTGCTCACCCCCCTCTCGGCGTCTGCCATCACTCTTCTCCGTGGGACGCGCCGTCGCGCCCTACCAAAGAACCCCCGAGCCGTACTTTCGGCCGGTCGCCCTCGTTCTCCGGGCCGGCGGTTTCGATAGGGTTCGCGGCATGAGTGAGCAGAGCCGCGTCGTCGAGATCTACACCGACGGGGCCTGCGCGCCGAATCCCGGGCCCGGCGGCTGGGGCGCCGTCCTGCGCTGGGGCAGCTCGGAGAAGGACCTGTGCGGCGGCGAGGCCACCTCGACCACCAACAACCGGATGGAGCTGATGGCCCCGATCCGTGCGCTGGAGACGCTGAACCGGGCTCCGCTGGTGGTCGACATCTACACCGACAGCGTGTACGTGCGGGACGGGATCACCAAGTGGATCCCGCGCTGGCGTGCCAACGGGTGGCAGACCTCAGCCCGCCAGCCGGTCAAGAACGTCGACCTCTGGCAGCGCCTCGACGAGGCCGTCCGGCGGCACGAGGTCCGCTGGCACTGGGTGAAGGGACACGCCGGCCACCCGGAGAACGAGCGCGCCGACCGGCTGGCCGCCCGGGGCCTGCAGGAGGCCGTCGCCGCCGACCGATCCACCCAGAGCTGACAGCGGCCGAACGAACCCGTCCCGGCCGGCCGGGCTGACAGCCTCCACACGAACCCGCCACGGTCCGCCACCAAAGCTGCCAGCCTCCGCGCCAACCCGTCCCGGTCAGCCACCCAGGGCTGACAGCGTCCGCACGAACGCGTCCCGGTCTGCCGCGGGCAGCTCCGCCATCAACAGTTCCTCGGCGTCCCTGATCTCGGCCTGCACCGCCCGATGCAGCTCACGGCCGCTCTCGGTCAGCCCGAGCAGTCGCACCCGCCGGTCGCCGGGATCCGGCTCCCGGGAGATCAGCCCACGGTCCTGCAGGTCGTCGAGGATCGGAATGAGTCGCGTCTTGTCCGCCCCGATGCTCGCGGCGAGCGCCGCCTGGGTCCGCACCGCGCCGCCGGACAGCCCGTTCAGCACGACGTAGGCCCACATCGACACCTCGTGCCGAGCCAGAATCGGCAGCTCCATGGCGATCAGCCGCCGCCCGAGCCGGCCCACCATCGCGCCGAGATCATCCCTTGCCATCCGAGCAGCTTGTCATGCCCGCGGTCTTGACCAATCGTAAGCTGAGGTAGATCGTAGGCATATGCATACGATCACTGATCGCATCCACGCCGCCGCCGTCCGGGCGACGGTCGACCTGGTCAACCGGGCCGGCACCGCCGATCTGACCCGCCCGACCCCGTGCGCGGGCTGGGACCTCGCCGACCTGCTCGCGCACATGACCGCCCAGCACCGAGGCTTCGCCGCCGCCGCCCGCGGCCACGACAAGGCGGCCGGGCGTCACGGCGACAGCCTCGCTGCCAGGAACCATGGCGACGACCTCGCATCCCGGAACCATGGCGACGACCTCGCATCCCGGAGTCGGGGCGACGACCTGGCGGTGTGGGAACCGGTCCGGCCCGGCGCGGACTTCCAGGCTCGTTACGCCGATGCCGCCGAAGAGGTCCTGGCCGCCTTCGCCGAGCCGGGCGCACTGGACCGCGAGGTGTACCTGCCGGAGCTGAGCACCGACCGCACCTTCCCGGCCCGGATGGCGCTCTCGTTCCACCTGGTCGACTACGTGGTCCACGGCTGGGACGTCGCCACGACCCTGGCCCTGCCGTTCACCCCGGCCCCGGAGGTGCTGGCCGCCACGCTCCCGATCGCCCGTGCCGTCCCGGACGGCGCGGCCAGGCTGATGCCGGGCGCGGCGTTCGCCCCGGCCCGTCCGATCCCGCCCGGCACCGGCCCGCTGGCGGAGATCCTCCTGCT
>KL571238.1:2225-5739 GCA_000715855.1 Actinoplanes liguriensis | reverse complement strand
GGCCAGCCGTGGTCAGCCAGCCGTGTGGTCAGGCCAGCCGTGGTCAGCCAGCCGTGTGGTCAGGCCAGCCGCGGGTCAGGCCAACCGTGGCAGGTAGGCGGACCAGACCCTCTTCGGCACGACCATCCGCCAAGCGTCCAGCACCAGCTCGGTCATCTCCTCCTCGTCCAGCTCGGCCAGACACGCCTGCACCCAGTTGAACCGCAGATCGGACTCACGTGGCAGGTGGAACGTCGCCGGACGCGCCGTGACCAGCGCCTCCCGCTCCTCTTTGGGGAAGCCGAACCCCATGACGGCCTCGTCACGGGAGAAAGCGACATAGACGATCTTGCCCACGCGGAACTTCACTCTGTCCCGGATCAGGTGTTCCTCGCTGCGCGGCAGATCCCGGGCGACCAGCCGCACGTCATCGACGGTGACCATGCCCGAAAACCTAATCCGGGGGTACGACAGAAACCGCCTCACTGCCCCCGCGGGCGCGGCACCGGGGGATCGGCCGGCTCCTCGGGCGCCCGCACCTTGGCCCGCGCCACCCGATCGGCGGCGAGCTTGTACGTCGCGGCCCGCACCAGCTCGTCCGGCACGGTGTGCCGCCCGGCCCGTTCCGGCTCGGCGGAGTGCCGGGCGCGCGGCGCGGGAACCGAAGGCGTGGACGACACCGAATCCGAAGGCGAACCGGCGGCCGAACGCGACACGAAATCCGAAGGCCGCGCGGATTCCGAGGACGGCCCGGGAACCGAAGGCAGCGCAGGATCAAAAGGCGGCGCGGGATCAGAAGGCACAGGAACCGCCGGCGATTCGCCGATCGGCTCGGTCTGCCCCGACCAATGCGGATCCGCCAGGGTCGAGTAGTTCACCCCACCTTCCGCGGCAGGCAACGGCAGCCCGGGAACCACATGCGGCGCCGGCGCCGGAAACCCGAGCACCGGCGGGGCCACAGCCGGGACAGCGACTGGAGTCGAAGCCGGGGCTGGGGCTGGGGACGGAGTCGAAGCCGGGGCCGGGGACGGGGACGGAGTCGAAGCCGGGGCCGGATCCAGAATTGGAGCCGGAGCCGTTTCACCCGTTCGGGGCTGCCCTTCCCCCACTACAACGGAGGCCCGCACCGCCCCTCGCCGCCGAGGCCCGGCCACCCGGGCCGCCAGGCTGAACACGCTGCGCGCGGCATGGTCATACCCGTCCCGGTACGCCTCTTCCCGCTCCTCCCCGCTCATCCGCCGCTCATGGAGCCGCCCCAGCGCGTATCCGGCACAGCCCAGGAAAAGGCCGAGCAGGACGAGCAGGATGACGGAGTTCCCCGGTGCGCTCATGCCGGAGATTGTGCCGAGGTGGATAGACCGTGAGCTATGGCCCTTTTGACTTACCACGATGGAATTAGCTCGACGGCTCAACCGTGGCCAGCCAACCGGCGATCTGCGTCCGCCTGGCCACGCCCAGTTTCGTCCGGATGTGTTCCACGTGGGCCGCCACCGTCCGGGGTGAGATGACGAGTTGCCCGGCGATCTCCCGGTCGGTCCGCCCGCCCGCGACGAGCCGCGCCACCTCCAGCTCGCGGGCGGTGAGCAGGGAGGGCTCGACGGAGGTGGCGGGCGTCCCGGCCAGCCAGGCGGCGGGCAGCGCCCCGAAGGCCGTGCGGGCCGCCGTCACCAGCGCCGCCGCTTCGCCGGGCCGCCGGGACCGGTGGGCACATCGAGCCTGGTCGAGCAGCACGGCGGTGCCTTCCCAGAAGCGCCGCCGGCTCGCCCAGAAGCTCGCTGCCGCGGCGAGGAGCGGGCGCGCCTTCCCGGTCTGTCCCTCGGCCAGGTGAATGAGCCCCCAGGCGTGGTCGAGCGCTCCCAGGGTGCCCGGGATCTCGCGTTCGAGCACGGGCGCCGACACCCGCGTGATCCATCCCCGGGCCTGCGTCGGTCCCCGGGCGGCGAGGTAGGCCCGGGTGCCCGTCACGACGTACGGGAAAAGGTAGGAAGCGTCGTTGACCGCGGCCGACGCCGCCCAGCCCTCCTCGCACCGCATGATCGCCGTGTCCGGGTCCTCGGCGAGCAGCGCCAGCTCGGCGAGCCCCCACCAGGCCGGCGAGACGCGCTGCAGCTCACGCATGGCCCCGCCGAGCTCAGCGGCCTCGGTCAGGGCGGCTTTCGCGGCCGCCGGGTCACTGACCAGGGCCGCATATCCCAGTACGTGCAATGCCGTGATCCGCGTCGTGATCCCGCCCCGCCCGTCGGCGAGAGCGGCCCGGGCCTGTGCCGCCGCGCCCGCGAAGTCTCCGGTGGCCCAGCGCACGTGCGCCAGGTGCGCGGCCATGTAGTGCCGGTCGTTGAACCGCTCGACCCGGTCCGCGTACGCGATGCCCTCGGTCAGCCGGCGTTCCGCCCTGTCGTATTCGACGAGCACCGACGTGGATGAGCCGAGCATCCGGTATGCCCGGGCCGCCTCCCGTTCGAGGTTCGCCGCCGTGGCCCGCGCGATGACGTTCTCCAGCAGTTCGCAGCCTTCGTCGAGCCGTCCGAGGAAGAGCAGCACCGACCCGACCGTCGAGTCCAGGTCAAGGTCGGGGGTGTCGCCGAACAGACGCCGCGCCTCGGAGCCGTCGGCGAGCGCCTCGGTCAGCCGCCGATCCAGCATGTACGCCGCCGCCAGCGCCGCGTGAAGACGTGCGAGCGTGACACCGGCGCAGAGCGGAATCCCGGCTCGCAGCATGGCGACCCGCTGGTCGAGGCCGTCTCCCAGCAGATGCCGCACCGCGACCCAGCCCGGCAGCAGTTCCGCGGCCTCCGCCGGCTCGCCCGCGGCGATCCGCAGGTCGTAGGCTTCGGTGTACGCCCGGTCGGCCCCGGCGTTGTCGTCGATCGCGGCCAGTTCGGCGGCGAGGGCGGCCAGCAGGAACGCCCGGTCGGCCCCCGGGTCCGCGGTGCGCAGCGCCCGTCGGTAGAGGTCGGCCGCCTCCTGGTGCGCGGAGAGCGCGACGGCGTCGGCGGCCGCGCTCACGGCGTACGGGAAAGCCTCCTTCGATCTTTGCGCCCGCTCGAACTGATCGCTGATGAACGCGGCCGCGAACCCCGCCTCCGCGGCCGCCTCGGCAGCCTTGCCGTGCAGCTCACGACGCCGCAGCGGATCGAGGTCGGCGTAGAGCGCGTCCCGGATCAGCGCGTGCCGGAAGTCGTAGGCCTGACCGTCCCCGCGGGGTTGGAGGAAGAACCTCTCGCCCAGTTCGCGCACTGCGGCGTCGATCATCGCGGGCGCCAGCCCGGTGATCGCCACCAGCAGATCCAGGTCGAACGAGCGCCCGAGCACCGACGCCACCCCGGCCAGTTCCCGTGCCTGCGGCCCGAGCTGCTCGGCGCGGAGCAGCACCGCGTCGGCCAGGGTGTCCGGCACCCCGTCCGGCGCCGCCAGGAACTCCTCGACGTGCAGCGGGATCCCGTCGCTGCGGTCGAAGACCGCGGACAGCCGCGCCGGGATCCCCCCGGTGATCGCCGCCGCCAGCGCCGCGGTGTCCTCGCGGCCGAGTCGCGGC
>KL571238.1:1549-1971 GCA_000715855.1 Actinoplanes liguriensis | reverse complement strand
AGCCGGACCTCCTCGGCATGCCGTTGGGTCAGGAGCCGGGCGCGCCACATCCGCATCGGCACCCGCGGGTAGAGCTCGTCGCTGCGGTACGTCCCGATCAGCAGGATCGGCAGCGAGCGGGCGCGGATCGCGAGCCGGGCCAGCACGTCCAGCGTCAGGTCGTCGGCCCAGTGCAGGTCTTCCAGGGTGACCAGCATCGGACGCGGGCACGCGGCGACCCGCTCGATCATGTCGGTCAGGTCGGCGACCAGCAGCCGCCGGTGCCGGTCCGGGTCGCCGCCCGCGCCGTCCCGCAGGCGCTCCATCATCCGGGTGCCGGTCTCCGCGGTCGCCGGGTCCCGTCGCAGGGCGGCGCCGAGGTCGGTGAGCAGGCCCGCGGCCACCTCGGCGTCGCCCGGCGCGGCGGCCGCGCCGACCACCGC
>KL571238.1:658-1371 GCA_000715855.1 Actinoplanes liguriensis | reverse complement strand
CCGCGAAGCCGGTCCCCGCCGCCCGCCGGGTGATCTCCCGCAGCAGCCGGGTCTTGCCGATGCCCGCTTCCCCGGCCAGCAGGAGCAGCTCGCCGGAACCCTGGGCAGCTTCGGTCAGCCGCCGGCCGGCGAGGTCGAGCAGGTCGTTCCGTCCGATCAGGACCGGACTGCTGAGGGTCACAGCGGAACTTTAGGAGGCGTTCCCCGGCTTCCTAGGTGTTATGACCGATGTCCGACGGCGCTCTTCCTCGCAAGCTGTACTGGTCAGGCAAGATGCCGCACAGCGAGGGGAAATGTGATGGCGAAGTTCATGGACGTCCACGACGGATTCGTGGGTGTCACCGCGGAGCAGCTGAACGCGGCGCACGACGCCGACCTCAAGATCGAGGGCGAGGAGGGCGTGCACTTCGAGCGCGCCTGGCTCGACCCCGAGGCCGGCAAGGTGTTCTGCCTCAGCACCGGCCCGAGCAAGGAGGCCGTGATGCGCGTGCACGAGCGCGCCGGCCACCCCACCACCCAGGTCTTCGAGTTGACCGTCGAGGTCTGAGTGGGATGACCGGGACGCGGGTTCGCTTGGGGGCCGGCCCGCGTCCCGGTTTCAAAAGATCAAAAATCCGATTGGGTACGCCGTGAGCACCCGACCGGCGTCACCAGCTGAACGGGTTCCACCAGTGCCGCGCCTTCTTCTGCTCCTGCTGCCGGCGCGGCCGGGG
>KL571238.1:0-436 GCA_000715855.1 Actinoplanes liguriensis | reverse complement strand
ACCGCCGTCGTCGTCGCGCTCGCGGTTGCCGTCGCGCTCGCGGTTGTCGTCGTCGTCGCCGAGGCGCTCGCCGTTGCGCTCGGGGACACCGACGGCGCGCCCGAAGGTGCTGCCCCGGACGGCGTGCCCGACGGCGGCGTGCCACCGCTCTCCTCGGTTCCGCTCGGGTCGACGGCCGCGGTCAGCACCGCCACGAAGCCCGCCTCGACGCTGCCGGTGACGGTCGCCAGTTCCCGGGCCGCCGAGTCGTCGCCGAACACGTTGTCCGTCGCCAGGCTGATCTGGCTCAGGTTGGTGACGCTCTTGCTGTAGCCGTCGGTGGCGTACACCAGGTCGGCGACGTCCTCGGGGATCGCGATCTGCGACGTCTTGACGATCGGGCCGTCGCCGCTGGTCGCGTTCGCCAGCGACGAGTACACCTCGAAGTGGATGTGCG
>KL571237.1:51303-54632 GCA_000715855.1 Actinoplanes liguriensis | reverse complement strand
CAGAGATGTGTATAAGAGACAGGTCCTGGCAGCTGCGGTCTTGGCAGCAGCAGTCTTGGCAGCAGCAGTCTTGATCGCAGTGGCCTTGGCCAGAGCAGTCTTTGCAGCAGCCGACCGGGCAGCGACCGGCTTGGCCGCCACCTTCTTCGCGGCAACCGGTTTGGCCGCGGCCTTGGTCGCCGGTGCCACCTTCGCCGCGGCCGCAGCCCCGGACCGGGCGGCTGGAACCCGGCCGGGCGCCGTTCCCTTGGTCGCCGCAGCCGTCCGTCCCGCCGGCTTGGTCGCGGCAGTCTTGGCAGCCGCCGGAACCCGCCCGGTCACCGACTTGGCCGGCCCGCTCTTGACCGTGCTCCGAGCCGCAGCCACCGCCTTGCCCACCGGCTTCGCCGCACCCCGTGCCGCCGGCACCGCAGTTCCCGCCCGCTTGCTCCCCGCCGTCCGAGCGGCCGGGGCCGCCGACCGGGCAGCCGGTACCTTCTTCCCCGCTGCCGCGGAGGCCTTCGACACAACGCTCTTCTTCGGCGCGGCGGCAGTCTTCGCAACAGCGCTCTTCGCCGCCGTCTTGGGAGCGGCCTTCGAGGCAACGCTCTTCACGGCCGCCGGTTTCGCGGCTACCGACTTCACGGCAGCCGGCTTCTGCTTACCCACGACCGACTTGGCCGCAGCCGACTTGACCGCGACCGGCTTGGCCCGAGCCGGCTTGACCGCGACGGGCTTCACCGCGGCCGCTTTCCCGGCAGACTTCGCCGCCACCGCCTTAGGGGCGGAAACCTTCGTGGCGGAAACCTTCGCCGCCTTACCCGCACCAGAAACCCGAGCCGTCACACCCGCCGGAACCTTCGACTTGGCCGCCACCGCGACTCCACTCCCCACCTTCGCGGCGGCACGTCCCACCGCTGCCGTCTTCGATCCGCTCACCCGCGGTGCGGGCGTCCGCCCGGTCCCGGTCCTGCCCGCAGCCGTCCCGGCCGCGGTCACCGCTTTCGCAGCCCTGCTCCCGGGCACGGCCCGGGCCGTCCCGTTCCGTCCGTCCGATGCGGTCCGGCCGCCCGATCCACTCCGGCCCGCCGACGACCCGGTCGCCGCGGACCGGCCACTCACACCGGTTCGGGGCGCACTCACGGCCGCGCCTTTCGACGTACGGGAAACAGGTTTTGATCCCGCGCTGGAGGCGGCGGGTCTGATCGGAGCCTTCTTGGCAGGGGGCATCGGGGTGTTTCCTCCTTGCGAATGACTGCGGGCACGGCGGCACCGGGAAGGTCGGACATGGAGCGAGGTGACGGTCTAATTGCTCTCCCCGGTCCAGCGGTCGTCCTCGGCATCCCAATCGGCATTGCGCTTCTCGACCGTTTCGAGGGCCCGCGTCGCTTCGTCAGCCGTGGCGAACGGGCCGAGCCGATATTGGGCGGGACACACGTCGTCGCCGCTCTCGACCCGGTGGTGTCGGAGGCACCAGAAGTAGCCCGCCGCACCGAGCCCACTGACGTTCATTCCATCACTCTGCAACTAAAAACGACCATGCGCTACCGATTCGGGCAAAATGCCCAAGATTTCCATTGTGGAGCCGAGAGGATTGACCGTCATACCTCATCGGAACGAGCCACCCGGTCAATTCGCCCGGCTTCCCCCTCGCATTCACACCACAGAGACCCTCGATGGGCCGGGAACACAAAGCCGCCCCGGTCGCGGAAGGCGACCGGGGCGGCGAAAAAACCGGGATCAGCTCAGCTCGGCGGCGACCAGCTCGGCGATCTGCACCGCGTTCAGAGCGGCGCCCTTGCGCAGGTTGTCGTTCGAGATGAAGAACGACAGGCCGTTCTCCGCCGTCGGGTCGACACGGAAACGACCCACGTACGCCGGGTCGCGCCCGGCGGCCTGCAGCGGGGTGGGCACGTCGGACAGCTCCACACCGGGCGCCGACGCGAGCAGCTCCTTCGCGCGGGCCGGCGACAGCGGCCGGGCGAACCGCGCGTTCACCTGGATCGAGTGCCCGGTGAACACCGGCACGCGCACGCACGTCCCGGAGACCAGCAGCTCGGGCAGCGACAGGATCTTCCGGCTCTCGTTGCGGAGCTTCTGCTCCTCGTCGGTCTCGAAGGTGCCGTCGTCGACGAACGAGCCGGCCTGCGGGATCACGTTGAACGCGATCGGCTGCGGGAAGACCTTGGACTCCGGGAACTCGACGGCGGACCCGTCGTGGACCAGCTCGAGGGCCCGGTCGGCGACCTTCTTGATCTGCTCGTCGAGCTCGGCCGCGCCGGCCAGCCCGGCACCGCCGACAGCCTGGTACGTCGTGGCGATGAACGACACCAGCCCGGCCTCGTCGTGCAGCGGCCGGAGCACCGGCATCGCGGCCATGGTGGTGCAGTTCGGGTTCGCGATGATGCCCTTCGGACGGACCTTCGCCGCGTCCGGGTTCACCTCGGCGACGACGAGCGGGACGTCCGGGTCCATGCGCCAGGCCGACGAGTTGTCGACGATGACGGCG
The DNA here is from genome assembly GCA_000715855.1 of Actinoplanes liguriensis. Classification (GTDB taxonomy): domain Bacteria; phylum Actinomycetota; class Actinomycetes; order Mycobacteriales; family Micromonosporaceae; genus Actinoplanes; species Actinoplanes liguriensis. Next base: position 52,144 of record KL571237.1, on the reverse strand, counting down.
CCGGCCTCGGCGACGCGGGGCGCGTACTCCTTCGAGCCGCCCTTGCCGGCCGAGAAGAGCACGATGTCCAGGCCGTTGTAGTCCGCGGTGGCCGCGTCCTCGACGGTCACCTCACCACCGCCCCACGGCAGCGTGCGGCCTGCGGAGCGCGCGGAAGCGAAGAGCCGGAGCTCACTTACCGGGAAAGCGCGCTCGGCCAGGATGCGGCGCATGACGCCACCGACCTGTCCCGTCGCGCCGACGATGCCGATCCTCATGACGACCAAAATACGGCCTGAACTGCGTACCAAGAAATCGCCTTGTTCAAAATGTGGGATGACCGTCCCACATTCGAGGACAACAGGGCTAGCTTCGAGGGCATGGCGACGTACACCCACGGGCACCACGAGTCGGTCTTGCGCTCACACCGCTGGCGCACCGCAGAGAATTCGGCGGCATACCTGCTGCCGCATCTTTCCTCCGGATTCACCCTGCTGGACGTCGGATGCGGCCCCGGCACCATCACCGCGGACCTGGCGACACAGGTCACACGGGTCACCGCGCTGGAACGCACCGACGGCGCGCTGGACCTGGCCCGCGCCGAGATCGCACGGCGGGGCCTGACCAACGTCGACTTCGCCGTCGGCGACGTGCACGCCCTCGACTTCCCGGACGACAGCTTCGACGTCGTCCACGCCCACCAGGTGCTGCAGCACGTGACCGATCCGGTCGCCGCGCTGCGCGAGATGCGCCGGGTCACCCGCCCCGGCGGCGTGGTCGCGGCGCGCGACGGCGACTACGCCGGCTTCACCTGGTTCCCGCTGGTGCCCGAGCTGGACGAGTGGCTGGCCCTCTACCAGCG
>KL571237.1:50720-51062 GCA_000715855.1 Actinoplanes liguriensis | reverse complement strand
CTGCTCTCCTGGGCCCGGGCCGCCGGCTTCACCGACGTGACGGCCACCGCCGGCGTCTGGTGCTACGCCGACGACGCCGGCCGGGCGTGGTGGGGCGGGATGTGGGCCGACCGCATCCTGAAGTCCGACATGGCCACCACCGCGCTGCGGACCGGCGCCGCCTCACAGGACGACCTGGAGCGGCTCTCCGCCGGCTGGCACGAGTGGTCCCGCTCCCCCGACGGCTGGTTCACCGTCCCCCACGGCGAGATCCTCTGCCGCGTCTGACCCCGGGCCCAGCCACGCCTCGGGTTTTCGGGCTGGTTCTCACGGTGGTTATGAGGCACGAATAACCACCGTGAG
>KL571237.1:43809-50516 GCA_000715855.1 Actinoplanes liguriensis | reverse complement strand
GTTATGAGGCACGAATAACCACCGTGAGAACCAGCCGAGACCGGGCGGCGCGCTGCGGCCCGGACCGGCCACGGCCTCGCGCGGTGCTGTCACGGGACGCGGCGTGAACTGTGAGCCCCGGTCACGCGGGGCGCTCGGGTCGGCGGCCGGAGGCTTGCGGCGGGGGCTCTCACGACGTACCGGCGAAGGTTTGTCAGGTGTTGGGGCGGAACGCCCAGTGCCAGCTCTCGCGCTTGACGTTCTCGATGAATCCGTATCGGTCCGCGTTCTTCCGCATCCAGGCGAGCGCCTCGGAGTTCAGGTCCAGGTCGGTGGCCATGCCCCAGCCGTGTTCGCTGGTGCCGGGCTTGGCCGCGAGCCCGCCCTGTGAGTAGAGGCCCTTGCGCCGGGCCACGTCCACCTGCTCCTCGTAGGGGCGGTACGAGTCGGTGATGCCGATGTTCACGCCGTCCCGCCTGGCGTCGGCGATCAATTGGGTGAGTCGTTCGGCGGCCGGCGCCCACAATTTGTGGCGGGTGCCGCCGACCTGTTCGAGCGCGTTCGCCGGGATCTTTCCGTTGCCGTAGGCGGCGAGGTCCTCCGGAATGCCCTTGGCGTTCAGTTTGTAGGTTTTCCCGGCCTCCGGGCCGTTCTGTGCCGCGATCGCGCCGTTGAGCTGGCTGGCGAACGAGGCGCTACTGCTGCTTCCCGACTCCGATGTCCGGGCCGCGGTCGTCGCTGTGGTGGCCTGCTGAGTCTGCAACGCGATGATCCGGCTCTGGATGTTCGCGATGCGTGCGTTCACTCCCTCGATTCCCACGTTCTACTGGTTCGGCGTGGCCACGGAAATCTGAGTTGCTCCGCGAAAATGCCTCCGCGGAACCTCCTTCGAGACGCACGGTCAGGTCGAGATCGACCTCGGACGTCTGGTCCTTCCGATTCGGCAGGACATTCGTGATCAGAATCAAAAAACAACCGATCATCGCGTACGCCGTGAGAACCCACAGATGCGGCCCGATCGCCGCGTCCGGGAAGTAGAGGTCGTCGCGGACCGCCTGAACTCCCGCGCCGGTCGGCAGGTTCTCGCCCAGATGCCGTCCGAACGCCGGCAGGAACTCGGGCAGGATGCTCGCGCCCGAGATGACGGTGCCGATCGTGAAGTAGAACGCGCCGACGATCGCCCCGGCCGGGCCGACCAGCGCGACCGCGCCGGCCGTGGAGCCGGTCACGGCGAGCGAGATCAGCGAGAAGATGCCGAGCATCTCCCACTTGTCGGCGCCGCTGCCGATGCCGAACCAGCTCATCGACCAGAGGACCGCCGCCGCCGAGCCGACCGCGTACAGGATCAGTGTCGACAGGTGCGCGACTCCGCGGCGCCAGCTCCGGCGCGTACGCGGGATCAACCGCCCGAGTCCCATCGACGCGATCGTCCCGCCCAGCGACAGCGCCTGCGTGAGGAAGCCCAGCGACACCCCGTTCACGTCGTCGGCGGGCAGCGGCACCACGTCGGTCACCTGCGGCGGGGTGATCAGCGTCTCGACCGTGGTGACGCCGATCTCGTCGCCGGCCTCGGCGAGCTCGGTCACCCGTGCCGCGGTGCGCTGCTGCAGTACCGACGTGTACGTGCTGCGCAGCAGCGTCGCGGCGGCCGGGCCGGCGGCGCTCGCCACGTAGAGGTGCGGGGCGTCGCCACTGAGGTCGACTCCGCCGTACACCTCGCGGCTCTTGATCGCGGCGGTGAGCGCGGCCGCCGAGGCGAAGTCGCCGACCTCGAACCGGCCGCCCTCCTCGAGCATGCCGACGACCTCGGCGCGCTGCTCAGCGGCGGCGACCAGGCCGACCGGGAGGTGGTGGGGCGCCGCCCGGTGGCCCATGCCCAGGTAGTACGCGGTCAGGCCGAGCTGGATGGTGACGCCGATCGCGCAGACGACGAGGGCGAAGCGCCGGAACTGGTGAACGGACTGGATCTCGTCGGTCACCTCCCGAGCGTGCCCTGTCGCCGGGACCGATCACCCCAGATCGGCGGGATTGGTGTTGGCGCCGCAGAGCAGGGTGGTGACCCGCTCGCCGGGGGCCGGGCGGTAGGCGCCGGAGGTCAGCGCGGCGTAGGCGGCGGCCGTGCCGTGCTCGACGACGATGCGGTAGTCGTCCCAGAGCCGGCGGCGGGCGTCGATGATGGCGTCGTCGCCGACCAGAAGTGATTCGATCTTGGCGTCGGTGGCGAGCTCGAACGCGATGTCGCCGACCCGGCGGGCGCCCAGGGAGTCGGCGGCGATCCCGCTGATTCGGACATCTACCGGTTTTTCCGCTTTTAACGCTGCGTTCAGTGCCGCACTTGTCACCGGCTCGACGGCGATGATGCGAACGCGATCACGCAGCGCAGCGATCACGCCGGCGAGGAGCCCGCCACCGCCGACAGCAACCAGCACCGTGTCCGAAATCTCGGAGATTTCCAGGCCGATCGTGCCGTTGCCGGCAACCATGGCCGGATCGTCGTAGGCGTGGCAGAACAGCGCGTCGGTGCGCTCCAGCGCGGCCGTGTACGCCTCCGCGTACTCGTTGCCGACCTGGACCACCTTCGCGCCGAGCTTGCTCAGCTTGGCGACCTTCACCGCCGGCGCGGTCACCGGCACGAACACCTCGGCGGGCACGCCCAGCTCCCGGGCCGCGTACGCCGCCGCCAGCCCCGCGTTGCCGCCGGACGCCGCGACGATGCCGGCCGGCGGCACCGTGCTGCTGAGGAGCTTGTTCATCATGCCGCGGGTCTTGAACGAGCCCGCGTGCTGCAGGTACTCCAGCTTGAACCACCGGTCGGGCCCGGCCTCGACCAGCGGGGTGCGCCGCACCCGGCCGTCGATGCGCCGGGCGGCCGCTTCCACATCAGCAAGACTGATCACCGGACAAATCTAGGCGACGCTCCAGCTCGCCTGTCCGGACGGAACCGGTAACAGCTCGCCGATCAGCCGGGCCAGGTCGAGTAATCGGTTCGAGAAGCCCCACTCGTTGTCGAACCAGCCGCGCACCTTCACGCCGCCGTCCGCGGTGGTCTGCGTGCCGGACGGGTCGAACAGGCAGGACGCCGGATTATTCTTCACGTCGATGGAGACGGTGGGGTCCGGGTCGTACGCCAGAATGCCGCGGAGCGGCCCGGCCGCGGCCTCCGCCATCGCCCGGTTGACCTCCTCGACCGACACCGGCCGCCCGGTCTGCCCGGACAACTCGGCGAGCGACCCGACCGGGGTGGGCACGCAGTAGTAGCTGTAGCGCATCTCGCCGATCTCCGGCAGCGCCACCCGGACCAGATCGCCGACCACGTGGTTGTGCGGGATGATGCTGTCCGCCATGGCCCGGCCCAGCCGCGGATCGTCCCGCGAGGTCCCGATCAGCGAATCCTGCACCCGCCCCCAGCCCTGGGTGGCCAGCATCACCGAGGTGTTCACCGAGCGCAGCCCGAACCGGTCGAGCAGCACCTTGGCCATCACGGTCAGTGCGTTCACCCCGCAGGAGGCCGGCGAGACCACGTCGTGCACCGACGGGTTGTAGCTGGCGTGGTTGGCGCCGATCACCAGGAACGCGTCCGGGTCGTCGGCCGAGGCGCTGATCACCACCTTGCGGGCGCCACCGTGGGTGATGTGGGTCCGTGCCGTGCCACCGGCCCGGAACCGGCCGGTCGCCTCGATCACCACCTCCACCCCCTGGTCGGCCCACGGGATGCGCTCCGGCCGCTCGTGGCGGTAGGTGCGGATGGCGTGGTCGTTGACGACCAGGTAGTCGCCGCGCGCGGTCACCGTGCCGGGGAACGAGCCCCGGATGCTGTCGCGGCGCAAGCCGTACGCCAGTTTCTCGGTGGACGCGATGTCATTCACCGCGGCTATCGAGACGCCCGGATTCGGTGCGGCCGCGACGATTCTGGTCAAACTGCGACCGATCCGCCCGAGGCCGTTGATCCCGATCGCGACAGTCATCGAGCGCTCCTCGATTGTGTTGCCGACATGTGCTGCCCGTCCGCCAAGGACACTCCCGTTTTGCGCAAGGGTCCACTCGGCGTCACGGGTTCGACACTAAGAGTTGTGCAACTTGCACGTCAACGGATGACAATGTCACAGCCTCCGAGTGATGGTCGTCGACGCCCGGTGCCCAATGTGGAATGCGTTACGGCATGCTGGAGACGTGCCCGTACTCCTCTCCTACACCCCGGCGGACTCCGTCTGGGCACAATGGATCAACGGATCACTGCAGGCCGCGGGCCATGCCGTGGAAATGGTTCCGGCCGCGGTCGACTTCGCTCATCGGCTAGCGGTCGCGCTTTCCGGCCCGGACAAAGTGATCATTCTCGTCTCGGCCGAGCACCGCGCCTCCGACAATGAGTGGGCCCGGCTGCCGATCACGAAGACCCTCACGGTGTTTTGTCTCGACGCCGTTCCCGCGCCCGCGGCACTGCGCGCCGCGACCTGTAAAAGCCTGCACGACCTGGATGAAGAGGAGGCTCTCGAGGTTCTGCTGACGACGATCCAAGGCCCGCAAAACCCTTTTTCGCGTACGTCGTGATTGCGGGCCCGTTTGACCCGGACGCCACCCGGGTAACGACGATCGCCGATCTTGCTGTTGACCAGTTTCGGACGTGTGGCTCCGGCTGTTAGGCGAACGCCCGATAGAGCAGGACCAGGCCGATCGCCGTACCGAACGTCACGATCAGGTACTTCAGCACCTTCGCCGGCAGCCGCCGGGCAACCCGCGCCCCCACGTAGCCCCCGACGACCGTGGCCGGCGCCAGCGTCGCCACCGAAGCCCAGTGCACGTCCGCGAAGAACGCGAACACCAGCACCGTCATCAGGCCCACGGTCGCCGACAGCACGTTCTTCAGCGCGTTGATCCGCTTCAGCGGCTCGTCCAGGATCAGGGCGAGCGCCGCCACATACATCACGCCGAGCGCCGCGCCGAAATACCCGCCGTAGACCGCCCCGACGAACACCACCACCTGCAACGTGACCGCCGCCCGCCGCGGTGACATCGCCCTCGGGTGCCCCACCAGCCCCCGCAGCCGCTCCTGGAACGCCAGCGTCGCCGCCGCCCCGAGCACCAGGAACGGCACGATCACCTCGAACACCCGCCCCGGCGTCGCCAGCAGCAGCGCACACCCGCCGACGCTGCCGATCACCGCGGCCGGCAGCACCGCCCGCACCCGCGCGCTCTGCCCGGCGAGATCCGCCCGGCTCCCGGCGACACTCGACACATACCCCGGGAAGACGGAGACGGAGTTCGTCACGTTCGCGTCGACGGACGGCAGCCCGGTCGCGATCAGACTCGGAAAGGTGATCAGCGATCCCCCACCGGCGATCGCATTCACCCCACCGGCCGCGACCCCGGCGACCACCAGCAACAGAATGTGCGACAGATCCATGATGCGAGCGACCTTACGGCCTCACCCACCCCACCCTGCACCGACTCCACCCCCGGGCTGGCGCCCATGGCTCGTTCCCGCGCCGTGTGGCACGTGACCCGGCGACGGCCGGGGAAAGGATCGGCACGTAGGATCGGGGGGACGGACGAGTTGGCTGGGCGGCCGCGTCGGTGTCTCCGGGCACCGCCGAGGAACGTCCGGACTCCGCAGAGCAGGGTGGTTGTTAACGGCAACCCGGGGCGACCCGCGGGAAAGTGCCACAGAGAACAGACCGCCGGCGTGAGCCGGTAAGGGTGAAACGGTGAGGTAAGAGCTCACCAGCACCCCGGGTGACCGGGGTGGCTCGGTAAACCCCACCCGGAGCAAGGCCAAGCAAGGCCGCGACCGCGAGGTCGTGGCCGGCGCAGGGTTCGAGGGCTGCTCGCCCGATCCTGCGGGTAGGCCGCATGAGCCTGTCGGCAACGGCAGGCCGAGATGGATGGCCGCCACCGGGGCCCAGCGCCCCGGCCACAGAATCCGGCGTACAGGCCGACTCGTCCGTCGCTCTCACGCCGTGCCGGGGGGCGGCGGTTGCGCTTCGGCCATGGGGCCGCTCGGCGCACGGCTCAGTCCGTTCGGCGCACGTTGATCGCCTTCGGGCCGGCTGTCTCGTTAGCGTGACGGAAACCGTACACGCTGTTGAGGGAGGCGGATCATGGCGGAGCCGGAATCCCCGCGTACCGATAGCAGTCCCTGGAACTGGTTGCTCCTGGTGCCGATCGTGGTGCCGTTGCTGACGTTCCTGTTCAACCACGACGAGCCCCGGCTCGCCGGCTTCCCGCTCTTCTACTGGCTGCAGTTCGCCTTCATCCTGCTCGGCGTCGGCACGACCTCGCTGGTCTACCAGATGACCAAGAAGAGGAGGCAGCCATGAGCGATCACATCACCGAGATCGTCGTCTTCGCGATCCTGTTCCTGCTGGTCAGCGGGATGGGGTTCGTGGCGGCGCGGTGGCGGGCGCCGCAGGACATGGCTCACCTGGACGAGTGGGGGCTGGGCGGGCGCAGCTTCGGCGCCTGGATCACCTGGTTCCTGGTCGGCGGGGACCTGTACACGGCGTACACGTTCGTCGCGGTCCCCGCGCTGATCTTCGGCGCCGGTGCGGCCGGGTTCTTCGCCGTGCCGTACACCGTCGTCATTTATCCCTTGTTCTTCCTGATCCTGGTCCGGCTCTGGTCGGTGTCGCACCGGCACGGCTTCGTGACGCCGGCCGACTTCGTGCGCACCCGGTACGACTCGCCGACGCTGGCCCTGCTGATCGCGATCACCGGGATCGTGGCGACCATGC
>KL571237.1:43033-43577 GCA_000715855.1 Actinoplanes liguriensis | reverse complement strand
CTGATCGCGATCACCGGGATCGTGGCGACCATGCCGTACATCGCCCTGCAGCTCGTGGGGATCGAGTCGGTGCTCAAGACGATGGGCGTGACCGGGGACAGCGCGATCGCCCGGCATCTGCCGATCATCATCGCGTTCGCGATCCTGGCGGCGTACACCTATCAGTCCGGGCTGCGGGCGCCGGCGTTGATCGCGTTCGTCAAGGACACCCTGATCTACGTCGTCATCATCGTGGCGGTGCTCTACCTCCCGTACAAACTCGGGGGTTGGGGTGCGATCTTCGAGGCGGCGGACAAGAAGTTCCAGGCCTCGCCCGCCCCCGGGGACGGGATCATCCTGAACGCCAACAACCAGGTGCAGTACTTCACGCTGGCGCTCGGCTCGGCGCTGGCGCTGTTCCTCTACCCGCACAGCATCACCGGCGTGCTGGCCAGTAAGAACCGGAACGTGATCAAGCGCAACATGTCGGCGCTGCCGGCCTACAGCTTCCTGCTGGGGCTGATCGCGCTGCTCGGCTACATGGCGATCGCGGCCGGCGTGAAGC
>KL571237.1:35911-42779 GCA_000715855.1 Actinoplanes liguriensis | reverse complement strand
CGCGAAGGCCGGCAGCGTGGACAGCAACACCGTGGTGCCGCTGCTGTTCGACCTGCACTTCCCGGCCTGGTTCGCCGGTGTGGCGTTCGCCGCCATCGGGATCGGCGCCCTGGTGCCGGCCGCGATCATGTCGATCGCCGCGGCGAATCTTTTCACCCGCAACATCTACAAGGAGTACCTGAAGCGGGACGCCACCCCGGCCCAGGAGGCGAACGTCGCCAAGATCACCTCGCTGGTGGTCAAGATCGGCGCGGTGGCGTTCATCGTCTTCCTGGACCCGCAGTTCTCCATCGACCTGCAGCTCATCGGCGGTGTGATCATCCTGCAGACCGCGCCGTCGGTGATCCTCGGCCTCTACGGCCGCTGGCTGCACCGGGGCGCGCTGATCGCCGGCTGGGCGGCCGGCATGCTCCTGGCGTTCTGGATGCTCTGGCAGATCCCGAACGCCGCCACCGGCCGCAAGCACTTCGGCGGCTCCGCGTTCGCGCTCTCCGACTTCGGCTTCGACACCAAGAAGACGATCTACGTCGGGTTCGTGGCGGTGCTGGTCAACCTGGTCGTCGCGGTGCTCGTGACGTTCGTGCTGCGGGCGATGAAAACGCCCGAGGGCGTGGACGGGACGACGCGGGACGACTACTTCGCCGACGAGGGCGACCCGAGAATCGAGCGGGAGCCGGTCACCACGGTCGGGACGGTCTCCTCGACCTGACCGATTTCAACCACGATTTCGCCGTACGGCGTTGAGCACGCCCGCCCCGACCCGGGCGGGCGTGCTCAGTCATGCCGGGATCGGGGCGCGCGTTTCCGTCGCCCGGGGTGGCGTGCTCACCTCGTACCCAAATCGGGGTTTGCTTTTTATTGCGGACCTTGCGGTCCGGTGCGAACCTTGCCCCCGTTCGACCGATCTTCGGTAGCGTCTGCCCTGTTCCGAGGGTTCCTCGCATCTCCATCGCTGGGGAGGTTCGCGTTGCCGGCGCAGATGACGCTGACGCAGCAGTTCGCCGCCGAGTACGCCAAGGGCGCGGTGCCGGGCATGCTGAAGGCGATCCGGACCATCAAACGCGCCAACAACGGCATCCTGATGGGTGCGCTCGCCGCCAGCTATCTGCACCAGGGGCACTACCTGGTGAGCCTCGGCGCCGGGCTGTTCGCGTGGATCGTCCCGGCCGTTTTTGATCTGGCGATGCTGTCCATGCTGACGATCAGCCAGACCGCCGGGATGGCCCAGGACGCTCAGAAAGCCGCCCTCAAGGTGCTGGTGGTCGTCGTCAGCATCTCGGCCGCGGTGAACTTCGCCGCCCCGGGCCCGCTCGGCCTGCGGATCATCTTCTCGCTGGTGGTCGGCCTGGTCGCGGGCGTCGAGTGGGTCGCCGCCAAGATCCGGCCGGACTTCGCGGCGATCGAGGCCCGCGAGGTCGAGGCGACCGCCGACGTGCGGCCGGCGCGGCGCCTCGACCCGGAGATGGCCCGGCAGCGGGCCGCCAAGGCGGCGATCACCAGGCGCGCGAACCAGGCGGCCAAAGCTGCGGAGGACGTCGCCCGGTCGCGGGGGGCGAAGGCCGCCGAGAGGGCTCGCGTACGAGCCGCGAAGGACGTCCTGGAGCAGGCCGAACTGGAGGGATTCTTCGCGGCCCAGCCGTACCAGAAAGGCTACGAGCCCGGATTCCCCGAGGTGACGCAGCAGGTCCGAGCCCGCTAGCTCACGCCCGCGGGCCTCGCGCGAGGGCGGCGGACGAGTCGGCCTGTACGCGGATTCTGTGGCCGGGGCGTCCTACGGGTGGCTTCTTCGCTCTGGCAGGAACAGGAAGGCGAGGACGTTCGGCAGCGGCGCCTGAGTCAAAGCCGCCGCCGGAGTCCGATCCATGCCGCGCAGACCATCCGGGCACCTCAGACCTGGTCGAGCAGAAACGCGCTGGGGCCGTAGCTGATCTTCCAGTCCTCGTAGACGCCCATCAGGCCGCAATCGAGACAGCGGAGCCCGACGAACAGCCAGCGGACGTCACCGTCCTCGCGCAGCGAGAAGCCCACCGCGGCGGCGAACTCCTCGTGGCCGCACGGGCAGCCGCAGAAGTACTCCGCCGGTGCGTCGTCGTCCCAGTACTCCGCGCTGTCGGCGATGAACTCTCGCGCCTTGCACGTCAGGCAGGTCCGGCGGGCGGCGCTCTCCTCGTCCATGACCTGCACCTCGAACGACCGTCCCGCACACGACCGGCAGACGCACTCGCGAACCTGGTCGACCGGGTATCCGTCCGGCACGGGGCGCTGCAGGAACGCGGCGAGGTCCTCGAAGGTCTGCCCGTAGGGGCGCGGCTCGGCCTGATCGGAGGTCACCGCGCCAGCCTAGGAGGAAAGCGGGCCGGCGAACGTGCCCGGCCGACACGGGATGTCGGCTGTGCGAAGCTCTGCGGTGATCGACCGATGAAGGGCATTGATGGTGACTGACGTTCCTGAGGCTCGGCTGCGTGTGCACAACCGCGGCGGCGAACTGCTGGAACTGAGTCTGGAACCCTACGGGGAGGACTACTGGCTCCGGCCGGGCGAGACGTTCGTGGTCACGACGACCGGTGTGAGCGGCCCGGAGCCCTGGATCGGCACGACCTACCCGCACGAGCCGTTCGAGGTGGACTACTACGGCGCGAATTGGCTGGTGGTCCACTTCAACGGCGATCAGGGGTGGGTGACGGATCACTCCGGCGAGCGGCTGTGTTGCGCGCATCAGCGACCGGACGGGTGGGCGCCCGGCGCCTGAGGCTCCTCGTCAGAGGTGGGGCTGGATCGGCAAGGGCAGGCCGTTGACGGCGTCCGTCACCGGGCGGTGGCCGAGAGGGTGGGACAGGGTCACCGTGCCGGAGTGCATGAAGCCGACTTGGGTGCAGATGCCGGGGGGCTCGTCCGGTGGGACGGCTCTCGCGCGATGGTGGTCGGCGACGACCAGGAGGACGACGGCGACGGCGGACTCGGCCGCCTCGACGATGTAGTCCGCGCCGCACGGGGAGGTCCCCGGATACTCGGCGCCGATGAACTCGACGGTCAGCCGGGTGCCGGCCGCCGTTCCCGCCACGTCGCCGATCGTGACGCCGGACGGGGCGTCCGGGTCCGGGTACTCCTGCCGGGCGAGGCTGTCGCCGCGGCCGGCGAGGATCTCGGTCGCGTGGTGGCGGAGCACGGTGAGGCTCTCGTCCGGCGGCGCCGGCGGCCCGGCGAGACCGGTCGGCTCGGCCGGAGGACCGCCGGCCAGCGCCAGCAGCGCTGCCGCGGTGACTCCGGTCGAGGTGAGCAGGCGTCTCATGATCACGGGAGTGTACGGGGCGCCCGGCCCGCGCGGGACCGGGCGCCGGGGTCGAAATCAGTGCAGGCCGAGCGCGATCGTCCTGGTCAGGGTGGCATTGTCGTCGTCGCCGTCGAGCGACCACATCATGGCGCCGCCGAGACCGCGGCTCCGGATGTAGAGCGTCTTCTGCAGGAGGACGGCCGGATCGTCGTACGTCCAGAAGGTGTTGCCGTTGAAGAGCCAGGCGTGACCGGCCCGCAGATCCCGGTGCACGCTGTAGCCCTGTGCCGGGAGTTTCTTGAGGGTCTTGTAGTCCTCGGTGCCGGCCGCGAAGACGCCGGGCGCCGGGCCGGTGGCGGGCTGGAACAGGCCGTTGCCGGTGCCGGTGACGCCGGTCCAGCCCTGGCCGTAGTACGGCATGCCGAGCACGAGTTTCTGGCGCGGGGCGCCGCCGGCGAGCCACGCGTTGACCGTGTTCTCGACCGAGAAGTCCGGGTTGTCCGGGGCGCCGGCCGGGACGCGGAGGGCGGACTGCTGGTTGGTCCGGGCCTCCCAGGTGCCGTGGTAGTCGTAGCCCTGGAGGGTGCCGAAGTCGAGGTACCTGAAGATCTTGGCGGCCTCGAAGCCGGCGTCGATCTTCGCCGGGGCGGCGGGCAGGAACGCGGTCAGGTCGTAGTGCTTGCGGGTGGTCCGGCCGAGCTTGTCGAGCTGGGCGCGGAACTCGGCGGCGAGCAGCGTGAAGTTCGTCTTGTCCTCGGGGCGGATCACGTTGCCGGCGTTGCCGTCCGAGCCGGGCCACTCCCAGTCCAGGTCGACGCCGTCGAAGATGCCGCCCGCCACACCCTCGGTGAGGCCGGGCAGGTTGCCCTTGATCCAGAGGTCCACGCAGGACGAGACGAGTTTCTTGCGGGAGGCGTCGGTCAGGGCCGCGTCCGAGAAGTACGCCGAGCCGCTCCAGCCGCCGAGCGAGATCAGCACCCGCAGCCCGGGGTTCTTCTTCTTGAGCTCGGCGAGCTGGTTGAGGTTGCCGGCGATCGGCTGGCCGGCGACGTCACCGGCGCCGTCCACGCTGTTCGCGTCGGAGAACGGGGTCTGCCAGTCGGCCCATGGGTCGGCGGAGGCGCAGACGCCGTCCGCGGTGACCGGGCCGAACGCGTAGTTGAGGTGGGTGAGCCGGGCCGCGGCGCCGGACTTCTGGACCTTGGCCAGCTGGAAGTCGCGGCCGTAGATGCCCCACTGCGTGAAGTACCCGACTTTGACGTATTTTTCGTGTGCAAATGCCGGCACAGGCGCAGCGGCGACAAAGACTGCTGCCGCGGCGACCAGAGCGCGGGTGAAACCCTTCATGAGCCCCCCAAGGGCGAAACGGTTAAGAACGTTTCCTAATCGAGGAAAATAAACGTCCCGCACCGAGGGGGTCAATGCTTTCTATCGAAGATGAGCAGTCTCGTTGACCGAGCGAACCGCGACGTTGCCGTCCGGCCAGATGTCCATGGTGGATACGCCCGCTGCGTCCAGGAAAAGCCGATGCAGGAACGCGTCCCCGGCCGCGAGCGCGTCGCGGAGGATCAGTTTGATCGGCGAGACGTGCGAGACAACCACGACAACCTGACCCGGGTACGCCTGGAGGATCTTCGCCATCGCCCCGCGGACCCGCTTGCCGACCGTCTGGAACGACTCGCCCTTCGGCGGCGCCACACTGGTCGACTCCAGCCACGCGCTCATCTCGCGCGGCCAGCCCTCCTGCACCTCGGCGAAGGTCTTCGCCTCCCAGAGCCCGAAGTCGCACTCGATCAGGTCGTCCATGACCGTCACCGGCACGCCGCCCACCTCGGCGGCGATCAGCTCGGCGGTCCGCACGCAGCGACCCAGCGGCGAGGTCAGGACGGCTCCGACGTCGCGGGACAGCCCGGCCACCCGACCGGCCGCCGCCATCGCCTGGGCCTCGCCCTCGTCGGTCAGCGGCACGTCGCCGCGGCCCGAGTAGCGCCCCTGCGCGGTCATCGCGGTCGCGCCGTGCCGGACCAGGATCAGCCGGGTCGCGTTCTCCAGCGACGGCGGCGCCCAGGAGCGCGGCTTCGGCGTCTCGGCCTCGACCCGGTCGCCCTTGAACTTGCCTGCGGCCTCGTCCATCGCCCGGTTCGCCAGGGCGTCGGCGGCCGTGTTCCGCTCGCGCGGGATCCAGTCGAAGGTGACCGTCTGGAACTTGGCGACCAGGCCGGCCGCCTCGGCGGCGAGCGGTCGCAGGCCCGGGTTCTTGATCTGCCAGCGGCCGGACATCTGCTCGATGACCAGTTTGGAGTCCATCCGGACGTCGACCCGGGTGGCGTTCAGCTCGGCGGCCGCGCGCAGACCGGCGATCAGGCCGGAATACTCCGCGACGTTGTTCGTGGTGGTGCCCAGGGCGGCGTAGCGCTCCAGCAGGACCTCGCCGTCGGTGGTCATCACCACCGCGCCGTACCCCGCCGGGCCGGGGTTGCCCCGCGAGCCGCCGTCCGCCTCGACGACGACCCGCAGGTCACCGCTCACAGGCCCGACTCCGAGGTGCGGATCATGATCCGGCGGCACTCCTCACAGCGCACGACCTCGTCGGCCGGGGCGGCCTTCACCCGGTTCAGGTCGGCGCCGTACAGCTCGATCCGGCAAGCGCCACAGCGGCCGGCGTAGACCAGCGCCGCGCCCATCCCGGTGTCCGTGCGGATCTTGTCGTACAGGGTGACCAGGTCGGCCGGCAGATCCGCGGCGAGCGGGCCGCGGGACTGCGACTTGAACTCCTGCTCCTTGGCGATCTCCGTGGACGTCTCGTCACGCCGCCGCTCGGCGTCGGCGCGCCGCTCGACCGCCGCGGTGATCCGGCTCTGCACGTCGGCCAGCGTGGCGGTCGCGGTCTCCCGCTGCTCCATCAGCTCGAGCTCGGCGTCCTCCAGCTCGGACTGCCGCCGGTTCAGCGTGGCCAGCTCGTGCTGCAGGCCCTCGACCTCGCGCACCGAGCCGCCCGCCTCGAGCCGCTGCTGGTCCTTGGTCTTGCGCTGACGAACCTGGTCGATGTCCTTCTCGAACCGGGAGATGTCCCGGTCCAGGTCGTCGACCGCGACCTGGGCGCGAACCCGCTCGTCCTCCAGCGCGGAGATCTCCCGGGCCGCCGCCTCGATCTCGGCGAGCTCGGGCAGATTCTTGCGGCGGTGCGCGAGCTGGGCCAGCGCGGTGTCGACGGCCTGCAGATCGAGCAGGCGGCGCTGGGCTTCCGGGGCGGCCTTCACGAGTGGATCTCCTTCTGCGCAGATGCGGAATGAACGGTCCAGGGGTCCGTGTCCAGGTCGGACACCACCACATCGACGGGGAACTGCGCACGCAGCCAGGCTGCCACGTCGTCCAGCCAGGGTCGCTCGGTCGCCCAGTGCGCGGCGTCGAGCAGCGCCGGGCCGTCGTTCGCCAGATGCTCACCGGCCGGGTGGTGCCGCAGGTCCGCGCAAAGATACGCGTCGACCCCGGCACGGGCCGCGTCGGCCAGGAAGGAGTCACCGGCGCCACCGCAGACCGCCACCGTACGGATCGATCGCTCCGGATCGCCGGCGGCGCGCACCCCGGCCGACGTGG
>KL571237.1:32502-35720 GCA_000715855.1 Actinoplanes liguriensis | reverse complement strand
AGGGTGAGCGGCTCGGCCAGCTCACCGACCCGGCCGGCGCCACGGCCCGCACCGGCGGCCGCGCCCTCGGCGGGCACCAGCGGGCGCAGCCCGGTCAGGCCGAGTCGCGCGGCGAGCGCGTCGGAGACACCCGGGTTCGCGACGTCCGCGTTGGTGTGCGCGGTGTAGAGGGCCACCTCGGCACGGATCAGCCGGTGCACGATGCGCCCCTTGAACGAGTCCGGGGCGAGCGACGACACCGGCTTGAGCAGCAACGGGTGGTGGGCGACGATCAGGTCGGCGCCGACGGCGAGAGCCTGGTCGGCGGTCTCCGGCACGCAGTCCACGACGCAGAGGACGCGGGAGACGGCGTGCTCGAACTCGCCGAGCACCAGGCCGACCCGGTCCCAGGACTCCGCCCAGCTGCGCGGGTAGCGCGCGTCGAGCGCGTCGACCACCTGGCGGACGGTCGGTACAACGGCAGGGTCCACGAGCGGAAACTCTATACGGCTAGGAAACCGCCCCAGGCTCGACTCGGCTCGCGGCGGTGATCGGGTTGCTCACCGCCTGCAGCGCACGCCGCCACGGGAACTGCCCACGGAACCGGTCGGTCTGGCCCGGCCCGCCGAGCCGGCACACGTCCTCGCCGTAGAGGACGTGCACGCCCCAGTCGCGGAGCTTGGCGAGGCTCTCGTGCAGCGAGGGGTGCAGGGCCATCACCTTGTTCGTGTACGGGACGACGGCGGTGGGCACGCCGTACCCGTAGCCCTCGACCAGCAGGCCGAGCACGAGGGTGTCGGTGATCCCGGCGGCCCACTTGTTGACCGTGTTGACCGTCGCCGGAGCGACGATCATCGCGTCCGCGGGCGGGAGCACGTCCGGGTCGCCGGGACTCTTGTAGTCCGTACGGACGGGATGTCCGGTTTGTTCCTGAAGGGCCGCGACGTCGATGAACTTGCGGCCGTCCGGGGTCGTGATCACACAGACCTCCCAGCCGTCGCGCTGGGCCAGGCTGACGAGGATCCCGACGTCCCGGGCCATCGGTGAGCCGCACACGAGGACGTACAGCACACCGGGTGAGGGGTTACCCGTCATCACGCGCGGACCCACCTCATACGCCGACTCCCATCTGTTCGGCCAGCTCCGCGATCGGAGCCGGCGGCGTGCCCCGCGTCCGGCGCAGCACGTCGGAAAGGACTTCGTGGGCGAGCGGGCGGCAGCGGATCTCCGAAGGCGCGAGCCGGTCGCCCTCCAGCAGCATCTCGCCGGCCTTCTCCACGTCGCCGATCTGTGTGTAGCCCCGGGCGATGTCCAGGTAGTGGTGCGCCCGGCGCTCCGGCAGCAGGGCGTGGAACCCCGCCTTCTCCATCCGATCATGCACCTCGACCGCCATCCGGCCGTCGCCCAGCTCGACCGCGGTGGCGCAGCGGTGCAGCTGCACGTTGGTCGGCCCGAACGAGGTCCAGTAGTGGTTGAAGTCGCCGCCCAGCTCCAGGGCCGCCTGCTCGGCGCCACCGATCAGGTCGCGCACGGTGGCGCTGTCCCCGATCCGGGAGGCCGACATCGCGCCGTTGAGCAGCAGCATCCCGTACACCGAAAGCTGTTCTGCCTCGGGACGGGACGGGCCGGGCGCCAGGCGGTTGGCTATGTTGACGTTGACCTCGAGCGACGGGCGGACCCGGCCGAGAGCCAGCAGCGCGCTGCCCACGCGGTAACTGGCCAGCCCGGCGAGCAGCTGGTCGCCGGCCCGCTGGGAGACCGCGATCGATCGGTCCGCGGCGAGCCAGGAGAGCTCGTGCTCGCCGACCTTCCGCAGCGCCGACGAGGCGATCTGGTAGACCTGCCCGAGCAGGTGCGCCGCCTTCGGTGCCTGCTCGCTGTTGGCGTGCGCGCTGTCCGCCGCCTGCGCGTCCCGGAGGAGCTTGGGCAGGGCCCGCGCGAGCGCGCCGTACTTCGCGTGCTGGTACGTCAGCCAGGCGTGGCTGACCGCTTTGTGCATCTCCGCGAGTGGCGGCGATTGCGGCACAGCCTGGAAGAACGCACTCATCTGGTCATAACGCTCCAGAGCCGCACGAATCTCCTCGACCTCCACCTGGTCGATGCAGTTCTGCGTCTCCGGCTTGCGCTCCACCTCTTTGCCCAGCAACAGCTGGACATCGACCTGGAGCACGTCCGCGATGTCGTACACAACGGAGAACTTGTCGAGTCGGCGGACCCCGCGCTCCACCTTGTCGACCCAGCTCTTGCTCTTGCCCAACCGGTCTGCGAAGACCTGCTGAGACATCTTGCGCCTGCCCCGCCAGTAGGCGACGCGGCGGCCGATCGGCAGCTCGTCCACGGTGCCTCCCCCACTCACCCGGCGGCCTTTCCGCCGGTGAGCCATCCGGTGACCTGCAGTGTGAACCGCTCACGTGCGCACAGATCGCACAGCGTGTGTGATCGCCTGCTCACCGATGCTCGTAGTTTTTCTTGCAAGTTGCAAAGGGTGGATCTGACCGGCCCAACGACGTTCATCTCGCTGGGATACGGCCGGGCCTCTCGATTCCGGGGGAGTTGGGCTATGCAGTGGACCAACCGTCAGCCGTTCGTCCCACCGTCGCTTCTCGATCGACTCGACCGGATCCGTCTCCGCCGGGCCGCGCAGGCTTTCGCCGGTCACGGCTGGGCGGTGGCGCCCGGTGCGTTCCTCGCCGGCGCCCGGTTCGACTGCGGGCGCCCCGGCTGCCCGATCACCGGATGCCATCCGGCCGTCGACTCCCTCGCCGAGTCGGCCACCACCGATCCGGCCCGGATGGCCGGGTGGTGGCGGCATCGGCCACACAACGTGTTGCTCACCACCGGCGACGCCTTCGACGTGCTGGAGGTGCCGGCCGTGCTGGGCCGGCCGGCCGCGGACCGGGACGCGGCTTCGGCCGGGCCGGTCGCGGTCACCGCGGCCGGGCGATGGATGTTCCTCGTCCGGCCCGGATGTCCGCTCCGGGCCGAGCTCGACCTGCGCCTCGACGTGGTCCGTCACGCGCAGGGGTCGTGGATCCCGGCGCCACCGAGCCGGATGGTCGAGGGATCGGTCCGCTGGGCGATAACGCCCGGCCAGGTGGGCTGGGCGCTGCCCGACCCGGAACAGGTGCAGGAGATGCTCGCGCGGTCGGCGAGCCGGGCACCCCGGACGCCGATCGTGCCCCGTCAGCTCTCCACCCTGCGCCGCGCCGCCTGAATCGGACACGAACCCGCCGCCGGCC
>KL571237.1:29276-32283 GCA_000715855.1 Actinoplanes liguriensis | reverse complement strand
AGAGATGTGTATAAGAGACAGGGCCGGTTGCCGGGCGTGGGCACGGGAACACATGTCATTCGACAAGGTATCCCGGAGCCCGACGTGGGGCGAGTCACCTGAACGGATGACGCGAATGAATGAAAAAATCAAAGACCGAGTTCGCGGTACGCGGTGATCACCGCTCGGGTGCGATCGGCCAGTTCCGGTCCGCTGTCCGCGATCGGGACGCCCCCGACCCGGGCCAGCGCGCGCTCGGCGTGCCGTGCGGTCGCCGCCACCTGCTGCTCCCGGATGAAGCTCTCCCCGGCACGGGCCGCGGCGTCGATCGCGCGCAGGATCCGATTCGCCGCCGCGCCGCTCTCCCGCCACAGCTCGTCCGCCCGCTCCCACTGGAGATCCGCGGCGAGCCGCGCCGGGCTGTCCGCCGGGATGTCGGCGTCGTGCGTCGACTCCAGCCCCGCCCGCACCCGGCGCAGCTCCTGACGACGGGCCAGCAGCGTGGCCAGCTCGTCCAAGGACCGGGTCAGCGAGTGGTCGGCGAGCCGCGGGTCGACCATGTCGCCCAGCGCCGGCCAGGTCCGCCGGACCCGGTGCGACGCGGCGAGAGCCCGCGCGAACGCGTCCCGCTCCGGCTCGGTCCACAGCACCCGGGACTCCTCGTCGCGGGGCACGGCGAGCACGGCGAGCTGGGCGGCGCGGGCCTGCCGGCGCCAGGTCCAGACGAGCGTCGCGGCACTCACGGCCCCCGGGAGCCACCAGGTCAGGCCGGTGGCGGCGAGGATCGCGGAGGCGAGGAGAAGCCCGAGGGCGAGGCGGCTGACGGAGGCCAGGCGCACGTCGCGGCCACGTCCGGAAGGCGGCCTGAGGACGGCTTCGATCATTGATCCCGTACGGCGGTGGCGGACGCGTCCGGTCCGGGCACGCACCGGCCGCACGGAGACGACGACCTTCTCCTCGTCGGCGCCGATGTACAGGTCCGTGCTCACCGCGGCTCCCCCGTCGTGCCTGTTCCGCCGGGGCGGGCCCGAACCGCCGAGGGGACACCGGCCGGACCCGCCCACCGCGGGGGTTCTCCCCGCGAGCAACAGTTGATTCGGTGAGCGCCGGGGCGAGTTGAGCCGCGCGCGGTTGCGTGGTCGTTGCGTCCTCGTCGCGGGACGGGACCCGGTTCCCGCGCCGCGTTCCGGGGCCGGCGTGCGGCGCGCTCCGAGGCCCGGCCGGCGCTGCGCTCCGAGGCCGGGACGGCGCTGCGCTCCGAGGCCGGGACGGCGCTGCGCTCCGAGGCCGGGGCAGCGCTGCGCTCCGGGACAGGGGTGCGGCGCTGCGATAGCGTCGCGGGCGTGGATGCGGTCGACCTGGTTCTGCGCAAGTACGACGGCCGGCCACACCGCCGGGTCACCGGCCGTCTCCTCGGCGAGGACGAGTTCGGCACCTGGATCGGCACTCCGCGCGGCACGATGGTGCGCTACAGCTACGGCCTGCGGCGGGTCTCGTGGACGAAGTCGGACTCGGTCCGCCTGGTGCCGCGGGACGCCTGGTGGATGGCGATGTTCTCGGCCGAGCCGAGCCGCTCGGAGATCTACTGTGACGTGATCACCCCGGCCCGCCGGACCGGTCCGGCCGAGTTCACCGTGGTCGACCTGGACCTCGACGTGATCCGGATGCGCTCCGGCGGCCGGGTGGTGATCGACGACGAGGACGAGTTCGCCGAGCACACGATCCGCTTCGGTTACCCCGACGAGGTGGTGGCCGCGGCCACCGGGGCGGCCGCCGAGCTGCACACCGCGCTGACCGGCGGGGCCGAGCCCTTCGCCGGGTGCTACCGCGAGTGGCTCGCCCGGGTCACCGGGCCGGCCCATCGGTGGCCCCGGCTCCGGAAAACTGTCAGAGGGTGGCCCTAGCGTCGGCCCCATGACCGACACAGCACTCCGCGACTCCCCGATCACCCTCGACCGCCGTCTCCAGATCGGCGGGACGGATTATCAGGTCACCGTCTTCCCCACCGAGGATCAGCGGCTCGACCTGTGCATCGTGAGCAGCGACGACGACGGCCGGGTGGTGAGCGAGATCAGCGGCAGCATCGCCCCTGGCGACCTGGCCGGGCTCACCGAGGTGCTCGCCTCCACCCTGGCCGGCCTGATCGCGATGACCGGCACCCGGGCGCCCGGCACCGCGCGGCCGCCCGCCCAGCGGGGCCGCGCGCCGAACCGGGGCGCCCGGTGGGCCCCGGCCGACGACGAGCGGCTCCGGGAGCGCTATCGGGGCGGGGCCGGGCAGGCGGAGCTGGCGGCCGAGCTCGGCCGGACCACCGGCGGCGTCCGGGCCCGGTTGGAGCACCTCGGCGAGATCCTGCCCGGCGGCCGGTGGCGCCCGTCGCCGGCCGATCCACCCGTGACCGCCTGACCCGCGGCCGGCACGACGAAGCCCCGGCTCGCGCTGGCGGGCCGGGGCCGTTGTTCCGGTGGGCGCGGTAGGTTTCGAACCTACGACCCCTCGCTTGTAAGGTCTGCGCCCGGACGTCCGTCACCATGCGGCACCGCACGTGAGCTGGGGCGCAAGCCGCTGCTGCACCGCCGCGGACGATGCCGGGCTCGCGCGAACGAGACCGGAACTGAGACCATGGCGCTCGCGCATCGTCGACCGACCGCCAAGCCTCCGAGGAGGATTACCGTGGCGGACGGGTCCCCCGCTGTGCCACCACCACGATGCGTTCAGCTTCGGGCTGCTCGCCATCAGAGACGACGCCGCGGTCGCCGTCACCGCCGCAACGTACGGGACAATTGCAGACTCGTACGTTGAACTGAACCCGCCCGGCATGCGGGGACGACCTGTCCGGCGCGATCGGTCGCGCTCGCGCAGGAAGACCCCGCGAGTGCGGGGACGACGAGGCAGGTGTGGCAGAACGGTTCGTGGGTGGGGGAAGACCCCCGCGCGTGCCGGGACGACAAGAAGACCATCCCCGCGATCCTGGTGCTGATCGGAAGACCCCCGCGCGTGCGGGGACGACGCGGCCGCAATGCTGTGC
>KL571237.1:28439-29030 GCA_000715855.1 Actinoplanes liguriensis | reverse complement strand
CGGGGGAAGACCCCCGCGCGTGCGGGGACGACTTCTGCAGGGCCTGCTCAGCGCGGACCAGGGCCGGAAGACCCCCGCGCGTGCGGGGACGACACGCCCATGTAGCCGCCCTGGCCTGAGGTGGCGGGAAGACCCCCGCGCGTGCGGGGACGACTCCTTCACAGCCTTCCCCATCGCTCAAGACGGGGGAAGACCCCCGCGCGTGCGGGGACGACCTGAAACGCCTGTGCGCTGAGGGCGACATCCCGGGAAGACCCCCGCGCGTGCGGGGACGACCAGCTCGGACAGGGCCTGGCGCGGGTCGGCCTCGGAAGACCCCCGCGCGTGCGGGGACGGCGACGAGATCGTCTTGCCCGCCGCGGAGAACTGCGGAAGACCCCCGCGCGTGCGGGGACGACTTCGCCGAGCTGCACCCGGAGGCCCCGGTCCGCGGAAGACCCCCGCGCGTGCGGGGACGACGCGCCGATGGCGACCCAGTCGTACTGGCCGCCCGGAAGACCCCCGCGCGTGCGGGGACGACCTGGCGGAGGGATTTGAACCCTCGGCCTCCGCCGGAAGACCCCCGCGCGTGCGGGGACGACGTCTTCGGCA
>KL571237.1:27480-28245 GCA_000715855.1 Actinoplanes liguriensis | reverse complement strand
GAAGACCCCCGCGCGTGCGGGGACGACGTCTTCGGCACCGTGTTCGCCTGCGTCGTCGTGGGAAGACCCCCGCGCGTGCGGGGACGACCGCAGCGCGGATCGGGCGGTGCTGCGCTGGGTCGGAAGACCCCCGCGCGTGCGGGGACGACGACGACGGCGTGCGTACCGGCCGCGAGCAGGTCGGAAGACCCCCGCGCGTGCGGGGACGACATGAAGATCACCCTCGGGGACGAGTACGCCGGGGGAAGACCCCCGCGCGTGCGGGGACGACGCCACCACCGAAATCCTCGACCGGTATCGGTCCGGAAGACCCGCGCGTGCGGGGACGACCAGCAGGGTCGCGGTCGACGCCGAAACGTCGTCGGAAGACCCCCGCGCGTGCGGGGACGACGCCACCACCGAAATCCTCGACCGGTATCGGTCCGGAAGACCCCCGCGCGTGCGGGGACGACGCCGTGCAGCACGAACAGGTCCATCAGCCGACCGGAAGACCCCCGCGCGTGCGGGGACGACGGGCCCTGGTCGGCACCAAACGCGGTGAAGATCGGAAGACCCCCGCGCGTGCGGGGACGACGCCACAGACGCGATATCCGCCACCACCTCCGGGGGAAGACCCCCGCGCGTGCGGGGACGACCAGCGGTGAACCTGCCGGATCAGATCGTCGCGGGGAAGACCCCCGCGCGTGCGGGGACGACTACGTGCCGACCAGCCTCATGGTCATGGTCCTGGGAAGACCCCCGCGCGTGCGGGGACGACGCCGAGCA
>KL571237.1:16375-27213 GCA_000715855.1 Actinoplanes liguriensis | reverse complement strand
CAGCCGCTCGAGGGAAGACCCCCGCGCGTGCGGGGACGACGCCGTGCACCCCCTGGAGAAGCTGAAGCATGCAGGAAGACCCCCGCGCGTGCGGGGACGACCTCTTGACCAGGGCCCGCAGCTTGCGGCCGATCGGAAGACCCCCGCGCGTGCGGGGACGACCTGGGCCTGCGCCACGACGACAAGTTCGCCTGCGGAAGACCCCCGCGCGTGCGGGGACGACAGCCGAGCTGTGGATGACCTGATCAGTGTGAGCGGAAGACCCCCGCGCGTGCGGGGACGACACCTACTCCAACTACGCGCAGGCCCGGCGCCGCGGAAGACCCCCGCGCGTGCGGGGACGACCTCGTCCGCAGCGCCGTCGAGGTGGGGGCCGGAGGAAGACCCCCGCGCGTGCGGGGACGACGCTTGCTGAACTGCGGTTCTTCGGGCGCGAGTGGCCAAAAATCATCAATCCGACCGGGACATTATCACCGCGCCGCCCAGCCACGGACCAACTTCCGGCCATCAATGCTGGGTTCAAATCTATTCACCCGATCGAGACCAGATATGCGTCCACTAAGGACGATACGAATCTTGGCAGAAGTAAGCCGCAAGAGGGAATGTACGCAGGTCAGTTGACTGCCCCAATGGCAACGGAAGTGATCAACTTCGCACCCTCGCGATTGATCGCGCCAAAGTTGTCGGTCCTCCTGGCTAGGGTGCCCGCTATGAGTGAGCAGGAAGTCCCGGCCTGGCGACTGCTTTGGGGGAAGTCGAATGCCGGCGGTCACCCGAATCTCTTGCTTCAGCACCTTTTCGACACTGCAGCCATCGCCGAGCTGATCTGGGACAACTACCTAGCTCCGAGCGTTCGCTCACAACTGGATGCTTGCTGTGCCGGACGGGGACGGCACCTCTTCACCCTGGTTGCAGCGCTTCATGACGTTGGCAAGGCCACACCTGCGTTCCAGTCCAAGAGTGAGGTGCTTGCCGAAAGGATTCGCCGGGCCGGATTGACTTGGGGAATCCTGAGCTCAGCAAGCCGACGATGGCATCACACGTTGGCAGGTGCGGTGATCATGGATCGCATTCTGGCAGCCTGCGGCTGGTCCCGAAGGTCGATCGCTTGGATCACACCTCTGATCTCCGGTCACCATGGCGTCGTTCCCGATGTCAGCACCTATCGACGGGCCGATCGGGAAGGCCACGGTAGGACTGACACCTGGGCGGCGGCGCAGGCCGCTGTCGTCAGCGCGGTCACCGACGGGCTCGGACTGGATCTGTGCGCCATGGAGCCCGATGCCGTTCCGCCCAGGGCCGTTCAATTGGCACTCTCCGGAGCCGTGATCATGGCGGATTGGATTGCCAGCGGCGGTTGCTTTACCGGCATCGACGACCCGCGTCGAGTCGGTGCCGCTGTCGCTCGCGACCGAGCACGTATCGCCTGGGAAAAGCTCCGCATCTCCGGCGGTTGGCGCCACCTGTCGGTCACCTCCGACACCGATCTGATGCAGCAGCGGTTCGGCCGGGATGCGCGGCAGGTCCAGAGGTTGGCCATCGAGACTGCCTGGGCCATGCCCGCACCGGGGCTGCTTCTGGTCGAGGCGCCGATGGGCGAGGGAAAGACCGAGTTGGCGTTGGCTGCCGCAGAGGTGTTGAGCTGCCGCTTCGGGTGCGACGGCGTCTACCTCGGCATGCCCACCCAGGCCACCAGCGACGCCATCTTCAATCGTTCTGCTACGTGGGCCGAGCGAGTCGATCCGGCTGTTCCGCTGGCTCTACTTCATGGCAAGCGGCGATTCAACGCCCGGTGGTGGGAACTCGAAGAATCGGCGAGAGCAGCAGACATCCATGACACCGACGAGTTCGGGTGCCACGACGTCTTCGGCACGTTTTCCAGCGAAAATTCGGCCGGTTCTGCCCTCTCTACATGGTTTCTCGGCCCGAAACTCGGGCTTTTGATGCGATCTTCCGCCGGCACCATCGACCAGCTCCTGTACGCCGCGACTCGTACGCGCCACGTGATGCTGCGCCATCTCGGACTCGCCGGCCGGGTAGTGATCCTCGACGAGGTGCACGCGTACGACGTTTACATGATGCAGTTCCTCGGCGAGGCTCTTCGCTGGCTGGCAGATGCCAGCGTACCTGTCATCTTGCTCTCGGCGACGCTTCCACCGCCTGTCCGGTCGGCCCTTGCCACAGCCTATCTCCAGGGCATCATGCGTCGTCGAAGCGTCGAGATTCCGGGGGCTTGGAACCGAGAAGCCGGCTATCCGGTAGTCCGGACCCTGACCGTCGAAAACGGCACCGCCTCGGCGACTTCGCAAGGGACGCAAGGCTGGCGAGAATCACTTCCTGTCACGCTGGAGGTGCTCGACGAGAGTACGACCGCACTTGAAGACCTGGCAGAACTGCTGGCCGAGAAACTGACCGGCGGTGGTTGTGTGCTCGTCGTACGCAACACGGTCGCTCGCGCCCAGAATACTTTCGCCCACCTGTCGGCACGATTCGGCGACACGACGTCGATGACGCTCCTTCATTCGTCGATCGTCATGGGCGATCGCGCTGACCGCACCGCGGAGGTGCTGTCCCGGCTCGGGCCTGGCAACGACACGGCCCCGCGTCAACCCATGATCGTCGTGGCTACTCAGCTCGCCGAACAGTCCTTCGACGTCGATGCTGATCTGCTTGTAACTGACATCGCACCGATCGACCTCCTGCTACAACGCATCGGCAGGTTGCATCGGCACGACCGGCCGTATCGCCCCGATCCGTTGCGATCAGCGACCGTGATCGTGACAGGTCTTACGCGAGGTAGCGATGCCCCCAGGTTCCCCGCCGGAAGCGAGTACGTCTACCACCGCTATCCGCTGTTACGCGCTGCCGCCCTCGTCGAGGAGACGACCGGGGGTTCAGGCACCTGGCTCGTTCCGATGCAGGTCCCCGAACTGGTAAGACGCGGCTACAGCGAGGAAAAACTCGGAGCCGAATCATGGCAGGCGGACACGGGATTGGCTCACACGGAGTTCGCCGAACAGCGGCAACTCCGCGCGAGCAAGGCCAAAGAATTCATCCTGTCCGGCGAGGAGAACCTGAATCGCAAGGACCTGTCCGGGCTGCACAACATACGTGCCCGCGATCCAGAAGGCGATGAAGACCGAGTCCAAGCGATGGTCCGCGACGGAGCGGACTCAGTGGAGGTCATCTTGATCCGCCGGGGGGACAACGGCCGCTACACACTCGACGGCGAGTGGCTGGGAAGCGCAGACACCCGAGTCAGCGACCCCAAGATTACTGAGTCGCTCCTGCGCTCATCGCTCAGGTTGCCCACCCGTTTCACCGAAAGCGCGATCAATGAACTGCGGCCCCTCACAGAAAGCGGCGGCGATCCGTGGCTGTCCGGAACCCGGGTGCTCGAACTCGACCAGGGCCTGAGAGCCGTACTCGGGGGCCGGCAACTGCGCTACGACACAGCCCTCGGGCTCCGAGAGGAGACAAGGTGATGGCTCGGCTTGGTGAAACCCCGCGCATGCAGGGACAACACGCTGACTCACGACGGAGGATCATGAACGGATTTAACCTCGCGGTCGATCCGTGCATCCCTGTATTGGCTGAGCAAGGTACGACAGAGGTTTCGCTTACAACCTGCCTCACCGCTGCACACCGATTTGCAGGTCTGACCCTGGACACGCCGCTTGAGGCAGTCGCATTGCTTCGCCAAGTGCTCCTGCCTGCCTATATCGATGCGGTCTTCCAGGAACCTGGGTGTCCTCCCCCAGCCGACGCAGACCAGTGGGCCGAGCTGTGGTCAGCTGAGTCGTTAGACCGCTGGCCATCCTGGTATCCGGGAAGCAGTACCGCCGAGCCGCCGATCACCAGCTATCTGAAGCGCCATCACGACCTCTTCGAGGTGTTCGGTGACGCACCGTTCGCCCAGGTCAGTGATCTGCAAACGCCGAACGGGACAACCAAGCCGGTCTCGTTGTTGCTGCCGTCCATCGCGACCGGCAACAACGTGCCGCTGTTCTCGGCACGCACGGAGGCCGATCCACCGGCATTGCCACCCGCTGCCGCGATCCGGGCCGTTCTTTCCGCGCACTGTTGGGACACTGCCGGAATCAAGTCCGGTGCCGCCGGCGACCCGCAGGTAAAGGCGGGCAAGACCACAGGAAACCAGACAGGCCCCTTGGGCGCGATCGGCAACGTTATCCCCCTGGGCAGGACGCTGAAAGACACGATTCTGCTGCACTTGCGGTGCAGCAGCGATGGGGATCCGGTCGATCGGCCGCAGTGGAGACGTGCCGACAAAGACGAGGCAGGGCCAGAGTGGAAGGCCCGCGCCCCGTTGGGCCTGCTCGACCTGCTCACCTGGCAGGGACGCAGGATTCGGTTGATACCGGAACAGAGCGATGACGGGGTACGCGTCCGGCAGGTTGTGCTGTGCGCCGGAGACCGTTTGGACGGGGGCACTCCGCAGGTCGAACCACACTGCGCCTGGCGAATGTCGAAGCAGACCAAGCGACAGGTCCCGGTACGGCACACGGCCGGGCAAGCGGCCTGGCGCGGCATGCTGCCGATGTTGGCGGCGAGTGGTCGCGCCACCACCCATGGATCCAGCAGCCGGGCATTGGTGCATGTTCGCGAGATGCAGTACGGCGGAGCGCTGCCCGCCGACTATCCGCTGCGGGTGCTGTGTGTCGGGCTGGTCTACGGCACACAGAAAGCCGTGGTGGAAGACGTCGTCACCGATCTACTGCCGATACCGATCGCAGCGCTCGACGACAGCGGCGAGGCATATCAACTCGTTGAGGAGATCGTTCAGCAGTCGGAGGAATTGCGACAGGCCGTCAACCGGCTCAGTGATGACCTTCGTGTCGCTGCCGGCGGTGATCGTGTGCCCTGGGATCGCGGGCAACGTGCCGGTGACCAGATGATGCAGGACTTCGACCGGTCTGCACGGGACGCCCTCAGCGGCTTGCAGAACAATCCGACTGAAGCGGAGACGATCCGCAACGACTGGATTCGAGCGGCGCGCGGCGTCGTATGGAAGACCGCTGAAACTCTGCTGTCCGGCGCCGCACCCCAGTCCTTTCTGGGACGGACCGTCAAAAACCAGCATCCGCAACGCGCCGCGACCGCCGAACGATGGTTTCGCATCGCCGTCACCAAAATTCTCGGACGGCCGGCTGACGTTCACTCGTCGGGAGAGGCGACACGATGACCAAGCGAGAAAATCCGCACCGCTATTACTGGACACGTCACACGGACGGCGAAGGACGTTGGCTCCGCACTGGCCCCGAAGAGGGAATGCCGCCTGGCGCAGACCTCGCCAACCTCCGGCGCGGACTCGGCCGCAACCCTGGTGAGGTTCCAGAGATGTGGCGCTTTTACACAACACTCAACCGCGAAGGTAAGCAGACAGCCCAGTTCCTCGCCGAGCATCATGCACTAGCGCTCTTCGCGCTACACCAGCAATCCCAGGCGCGGCCGATGCATCGCGAGCGAATCGGTTTAGGCACCGCAGTCCGGCAACTGAGGTCCGATCAGGGCGGCGATAAAGATCGAATCGATCCCGTCGACCGACGGCTTGCCGCGGCCGCCACCGCCACCAGCCTCACCGAGCTAGTACTGCACCTACGCGGGCTGATTACTCAACTCCGCGGGATCACCCGGCCCCTGGACTACACGCTCCTGTATGAACAGATGCTCACCTGGGATTGGCCTGAAAGGGCTGCACAGACTCGACGCAGGTGGGGTTCTGAGTACTTCGTCGACTACGCCGGCAAGAAGCAGTCCGGCCTATCCTCCGAAGAAAGGGATCAACCGTGAACCAGCCGATCTACGTCGATGTTCACATCATCCAGTCGCTGCCGCCGTCAAACGTCAACCGTGACGACGCGGGAAGTCCCAAACAGGCCGTCTACGGCGGAGCACGACGGGCACGAGTGTCCTCCCAAGCATGGAAACGCGCCACCAGGAAGGCATTCGCCGACCGGCTCGCGCTGCCCGACCAGAAGCTCGGCACTCGCACCAAGCGGATCGGACGTGAACTCGGCGAGCGGATCGCAGCCCGTACCGGCCTCCCCAGCGACGACAGCCGGCGACTTGCCGAAGCCCTGATCGGTCAACTGGGTCTCACTGCGAGCAAGAAGAAGGCGGAAGAGAGCTCTTACCTGCTGTTCTATGGTCACCACCAACTGGACCGCATCGTGGATCTGGTCGCCGACCGGGCGATGGAGCTGGTAACGCTTCCCGATGACGCTCTCGGCAAGGCTGCCGCAGACAAGGACCTCAACATCCTGCCGATTCTGACCAGCGGACATCCGATCGACGTGGCCTTGTTCGGGCGTATGGTCGCCGACCTACCCAGTCTCAACGTCGATGCCGCCACCCAGGTCGCGCACGCGATCAGCACCCATGCTGCGGAGATCGAATTCGATTACTACACCGCCGTCGACGACGCCAACAACGACGATACCGGTGCCGGGATGATCGGCACTGTCGAGTTCACCTCTGCCACCCTCTACCGTTTCGCCACTGTCGGTCTGCACCAACTCCTGACGAATCTCGACGGTGACCAGGATGCTGCGCAATCCGCTCTGGCAGCGTTTCTTGAAGCGTTCGCGTACTCGGTGCCGAGTGGGCACCAAAACAGCTTCGCGCACCAGACCCTCCCGCAGCTGATGAGCGTCGTCGTTAGACGAGACCAACCGGTCAACCTGGTCTCCGCCTTCGAAAATCCGATCTTCTCCCGGAACGGCCGGGCTACCGAGTCGATCAGTCGACTCGACAAGGAACTCCTCCATGCCGCCGAGACATGGGGCATCAACCCGGTCTCCGTGGCCTCGGTCTACTCCCAGGATGTGCTGCCGGAACCGCAAAAAATCGGTCCAGCGCTCACCTTCAGCGGACTACTCATGGCGGTGCGGGAGACCGTAGCCGCCCAGTTGGCTGGTCACCGATGACCGCCACCCCGGAGCAACCGTACTGTCTGGTCCTCCGCCTGGCCGCACCGTTGCAGTCTTGGGGAGGTCCCAGTCCCTTCAACCGCCGCGACACCATGCCGGAACCGACCAAGAGTGGCATCATCGGGCTGCTCGCTGCCGCCCAAGGCCGCCGCCGCCAGGATCCGGTAGAGGACCTGCTCGGCCTCAGCCTCGGCGTACGGACCGACCGCACCGGCACGCTTCTGCGCGATTACCACACCGCAAGCAACCTCGACGGCAATCCACTGCTGTCGGCGCAGACCAACAACCGCGGACGGCAGAAGACCACCTCCCCCGCCAAGAACACGTACGTCACTACGCGGTTCTACCTACAGGATGCGGTCTTCGTCGCAGCGGTCCTCGGGCCGCACACGCTGCTCGATGATCTGCGTACAGCGTTGGCGGCACCCCTCTTCCCATTGGCGCTCGGCCGGCGCTCCTGCCCGCCGACTCACCCCTTGGTCCTCCCCTATCCGGGACCGCGAGGGCCGCTCTGGCCCGGAAACCTGATCGAAGTCTTGCAGACGGTTCCCCGTGAAGGAGGGCAGCGCGGCGACCGGCCGCTGCCGGCAACCATCGACGATCTGACAGGCGACGAGGTACGGATCGATCTTCCCCGAAGCTTCGACCCGCTGCATCGCAGCTATGCCACCAGGACCGTTCGCAACTTCTGGGTCAACCCGCCGGCGCCAACGACCGCCGCCCCCTCCCCCGACGAACACAACCCGTTCGCCTTCATGGAATAGCGAGCCCGCCATGCCCTACCTGTCGCGCATCTGGCTCAATCCACTGCGCACCGAAACGCAGACCTACCTGCGAAACCCGAGGGCTGCGCACACAGCCACCCTCGGCGGATTCAGCGATCTGGGCTCTGACGAACGAGTCCTGTGGCGCCTCGAAAACGCCCCGGACACCGAACACCGCCTCCAACTGGTGGTCCTGACCCGGCACCGGCCTTCCTGGCAGCACCTAGTCGAGAGGGCCGGCTGGCCGGACAGCGAGGAACAGCAGATCCTCGTCGTGCCCTACGAGCCCGTACTCGCCGCGGTCGCTGTCGGCCGCGAGTTCTCCTTCCGGCTCAAGGCCAACACCGTCGGCTCGACCAAAAACCTCGACAAACCCTCCGCCGAGCAGAAAGAACGCCTATCCCGAGACCGGCCCCGTGGTGTTCGAGTGCCGCATCGCACCGCCGCTCACCAATTGACATGGCTCACTGAACGGCTCGGCAAGTGGGGCTTTGAGGCAGTCACGGATAACCAGGATTTTCCAGCCGTACAGCTGAGCGCGCGGGACCGGATCGACTTCCGCAAAGCCGGCGGCGCGCAGGTCGTTCTGCAGACCGCGACCTTCAACGGTTTAGTGCGTATCAGCGACTCCGACACTGCCCGAAACGCCCTCCTGAACGGAGTCGGCCCCGGTAAGGCTTATGGCATGGGGCTCATCACCCTCGCACCCCCTCGGCCGAGGAGCAGCACCTGATGTGGTGGCTGGCCAACCCGCAGGACCTGCACAGGGTCAGCGACCGCCTGTCCACCATCTACATCGAGCGCTGCCACGTCGATCGCTCCGACAATGCCATCGTGCTCGTCAACCGCGAGCGGACCATTCGTGTCCCAGCCGCCATGATCGCCAGTGTGCTGCTCGGCCCCGGCACCCGGATCACGCACGCCGCAGCTGCGTTGCTCGCCGACTCCGGCACCACCATCTGCTGGGTCGGCGAGCACGGCGTACGGCTCTACGCCAGCGGCCTCGGCCCCTCCCGTGGGGCCGCCCTCATCCACCGCCAGGCCTACCTCGTCACCCGAACCCCGCACCGGCTCGCCGTCGCTCGCGCCATGTACGCGAAACGGTTCCCCGGTGAAGACGTAAGCGGTCTGAACATGCAGCAACTACGGGGCAGGGAAGGCGCCCGCGTGAAGAAGATCTATCGTCGCCACTCTCAGCGCACGAAAGTTTCCTGGAATGGCCGCCAATACAAGCCCGGCGAACCATTCGAGGCAGGCGACGACGTCAATCGTTTACTTTCCGCAGGCCATGCCTGCCTCTACGCTATCTGCCACGCCGCCATCGTCGGAATAGGCGCCAGCCCCGCCCTCGGCTTCGTCCACACCGGTGGCGCGACATCGTTCGTCCTCGACATCGCCGATCTCTACAAAGCCGACTACACCATTCCGCTTGCCTTCGACCTGGCCGCAGCCGGACATACCGATGAACGTAAGATTCGACTGGCGTTTCGCGACAAGGTCGTTGATGGGAAACTCATGGCGCAGGTGGTCAGGGACGTCAAGGAACTCCTGCTCGATACCTCCGAAGAGTCTCTGGAAGAGGACGCCAACCTGCTATGGGACGAACAGTCCGGAGCAGTTCCCGGCGGCGTCAACTGGGCCAGCGGCTACGCAGACAACTTCGACGACAACACCTACGTCGGCGTCACCGGCCCCGAGATCGACGAATCACAGCAGGTCGACTGGTGACCGTCGTCGTTCTCATCGCCGCGGCCGAAGGACTCCGCGGCCACCTGACCCGGTGGATGGTCGAGATAGCCGCAGGAGTGTTCGTCGGCAATCCCAGTTCCCGGGTACGTGACCGTCTCTGGAACCTGCTCAGCGATCGCATCAACGACGGCCAGGCCATCATGATCGAACCCGCTCGCAACGAGCAGGGTTGGACAACACGAACCGCCGGCAGAGATCGCTGGCACCCCACCGATCTCGACGGACTAATTCTGATGGCACGAACCCGCCGGTAGCATCGCAGGTCAGCAAGGGTCGTCCCCGCACGCGCGGGGGTCTTCCTCATCCCCGAAGGCCGCGAAGGCGAGTACTACGGTCGTCCCCGCACGCGCGGGGGTCTTCCGACCGGCTCGTGGGCCACCATGAGCGGCTCGTGGTCGTCCCCGCACGCGCGGGGGTCTTCCGACGACCTTGCGCTCCTCACCGGTCGCCGACAGGTCGTCCCCGCACGCGCGGGGGTCTTCCGTTGAGGCGCTGGCCGAGCTCGGCGACGACGTCGTCGTCCCCGCACGCGCGGGGGTCTTCCCGCTCCCTGGTCGCCGAGATCGACACCCTGCCCGTCGTCCCCGCACGCGCGGGGGTCTTCCGAGATCGCGGCCTGGCTGATCGTGCGCAGCAGCGTCGTCCCCGCACGCGCGGGGGTCTTCCCCTGGGGCTGCCCTCACCGCGCCGTCGAACACAGTCGTCCCCGCACGCGCGGGGGTCTTCCACCAAGCTCAGCCCTCCGGCGCTGCACTGGGCGGTCGTCCCCGCACGCGCGGGGGTCTTCCTTGTTGGCCTCCACGCCCAGCGCAGCAACCGCCGTCGTCCCCGCACGCGCGGGGGTCTTCCCTCGTCGAAAGTCAGCAAACTTGAAACCGGGCAGTCGTCCCCGCACGCGCGGGGGTCTTCCGACCGGCGTCTCGGTCGGCTGGGGCTCGGATAGGTCGTCCCCGCACGCGCGGGGGTCTTCCTCTCGGCCTGGTCACCGGCGTGATCATGGACGTGTCGTCCCCGCACGCGCGGGGGTCTTCCGTCAGCGCGGGAGTGCACGCCCACGTTCGCCGCGTCGTCCCCGCACGCGCGGGGGTCTTCCCTCCACGTTCTCCGGCAAGGCCGACGTGCACGAGTCGTCCCCGCACGCGCGGGGGTCTTCCCGTGACGGCCTCAGCGAGCCACGCGATGTTGGTGTCGTCCCCGCACGCGCGGGGGTCTTCCGGTCCTCCCACACGAGGCGGGCCGTCCACACCGGTCGTCCCCGCACGCGCGGGGGTCTTCCGCGCTCATCGCCACATGGATCAACTCCTGCAACGTCGTCCCCGCACGCGCGGGGGTCTTCCCTTCGCCCGCTGGCTTGTTGCGGAAGGGGAAACGTCGT
>KL571237.1:14248-16098 GCA_000715855.1 Actinoplanes liguriensis | reverse complement strand
CGTCGTCCCCGCACGCGCGGGGGTCTTCCCTCTCTCGGCCCCCGGCGCTGCCGTCGAGGCCTGTCGTCCCCGCACGCGCGGGGGTCTTCCGCCGTACGCGGGTTCCCGGCTGTCCAGCCCGGAGTCGTCCCCGCACGCGCGGGGGTCTTCCGCCGAACGGTGAGGCGTGGCCGGTGTCGGACGCGTCGTCCCCGCACGCGCGGGGGTCTTCCCAGGCCATAGCCCGCGGCGACGTCGTTGGCCCAGTCGTCCCCGCACGCGCGGGGGTCTCCTACCTCGGCGGCTACGGCTTCCACGTGCGCCCCGTCGTCCCCGCACGCGCGGGGGTCTTCCCTCGGTGACGTGCTGGAGCTCTCCGGGCCACTGGTCGTCCCCGCACGCGCGGGGGTCTTCCCTCCTGCCGGTCGGCCATCAGTCGGTCCCAGACGTCGTCCCCGCACGCGCGGGGGTCTTCCGTCGTTGACCTTCGTGACGGCGTTACCGAACCCGTCGTCCCCGCACGCGCCGCGACCTTGTCCTTGCTTCGGCTGCCGCGGCAGCCGGGTGCATGGTCTGGCACCGAACCGGCGACCCTCTCGTTTCGACTGCAACAGCACCCCTGGCACATCAATTTCTCGCCTATCGGGTTAGGGGATAGAAGGTGAGATCCCACAGTCAGGACTGGACTATCGTAGTCGAGTTCACCGAAGCGTCTTTTATGGAAAAATCTCCGCATGAGTCCTTTGGAAAACTACATCCCCATGCCATTATTCAGCGCGGAAGTACCCAATATTTATCGATCTTCCTGCACGAACTTGATACCACCATCGGCGAGGCTCTCCGGCATCTACCCCGCCGGTTGATCGAAATTCAAAAGAAGCTAACCCCCAACGCCTCCTTGGCGTCGATAGAGATCGGAGTGCGCGGCCTCTCAAAGCCAGATGACTTGGTGTGCTTGTCCGAAATAGCCGAGCTTCTGCAGGTATCCAGACAACGTGCTCAACGGCTTTCCAAACGTCCGGAGTTCCCTCGGCCAAAGGGCACCCCAAGGACAGGTCCGGTCTATCTACTAACCGATATCGAAAGGTATCGTGCTGAAAGGCATAAGAAGGCATATAACCGGAGCGAAGAGACATCATCGATCTCCGCTGCACCATAGGTGAGCAGTCTTCGATTCGCGCACGAGCCTGCCCGGAGAGTTTCAGCGACGAGCTTGAAGCAGATCTCCGAGTGGGTGCGCGTTATCCGCCGAGACTCCCAACCTGTAGCGGATGATCGCTGAACGAACTCGCCGGCCCGTGGACAACCGTTCTGCCGGTTGCCTGTGGGCCACTCGATCCCGCCGAGGACTGCGGTGGCCATCCCAACAGCCCTCATAGGCACCGTAAGGCATTTTCCACGCCCAACCCTGCAGGGGGGGGTGTGCCAGCACACGACGCCCACACCGCTGCTGTCACGACCCCCCGAGCAGGTCGTGCACTCCTGTCCCGGCGAGCCCGGAGCCTGGGTCTGGCCCGGAGTCTGAGTTTGCTACGCCGGACGGGTCGGAGCCCGCAGGACGGTTATGCCCTCTACGGCAGAGCAACTGAGACCAGAAGTGAGACCGGAGCGGACCACCGATTTGATCGGGTTCCGCTCCGGTGCTGGTCGGGGTGGTGGGCGCGGTAGGTTTCGAACCTACGACCCCTCGCTTGTAAGGCGAGTGCTCTCCCACTGAGCTACGCGCCCGGCTGCGGCTGAGCCGGAGTGGCCATCGTACCCTGCCGTGGATCAGGCCCCGAGAGCGCCGCAGATCACAACTGCACCCGGGCCGGAGCCCCGCGTTTCAGCGAAAGCCCCGCGGCCCGGCGGGAGCCCTGCGGCCCGGCGGG
>KL571237.1:11673-14016 GCA_000715855.1 Actinoplanes liguriensis | reverse complement strand
GCGGCCCGGCGGGAGCCCTGCGGCCCGGC
The DNA here is from genome assembly GCA_000715855.1 of Actinoplanes liguriensis. Lineage (GTDB taxonomy): Bacteria > Actinomycetota > Actinomycetes > Mycobacteriales > Micromonosporaceae > Actinoplanes > Actinoplanes liguriensis. Next base: position 13,987 of record KL571237.1, on the reverse strand, counting down.
GGGAGCCCGGCGAGCTCTGGCCCGGCGAAAGCGCGGCGAGCCCTGCGGCCCGGCGGGTGCCAGCCCTGCCACCGGAGCCAGCCCCGCGGCGGGGGTCAGCCCCGCGGCGGGGGTCAGGCGGTCAGGGCGGCCCGCCAGGCGGACTGGTCGCGGGTCTCGCCCGGGCCGGTCATCTCGGCGAAGCGGACCACGCCGCCCGTGTCGATCAGGAACGTTCCCCGGTTGGCGAACCCGGTCTCCTCGTTGAAGACCCCGTAGGCGCGCGCCACCGCCCCGTGCGGCCAGAAGTCGGCGAGCAGGGGGAAATCGAAACCCTCCTGCTCGGCCCAGACCTTGTGGCTGTAGATCGAGTCGACGCTGACGGTCAGCACCTGCACCCGGTCGTTGACGTAGTCGGCCAGCCGCTCCTGGACCTCGGTCAGCTCGCCGTGGCAGCGACGGCTGAACGCAAGCGGATAGAAGACCAGCAGGACCGCCTTGCGACCGTGCAGGTCGCTGAGACGTACGTCCTGATTGTTCTGGTCTTTGAGCAGGAAATCCGGCGCCGCTGCGCCCACCTCGATCGGCACCCGCCCAAGACTAGTCATGGCGGCGCCGGTCAGCAGCGGCATGCCCCGGCTCGACGGCCCATGCCGAAGGGCCGGCGTCCGCCGGGGACGCCGACCTGGGCTGGGATGGCGGCGAGCTACTTCTTCTTGGCGCCCCGAGGGGAGACCAGCCGAGCCCCGGTCCAGTCCTTGCCGGCGTTCACCGTCGAGGTCTGCTGCAGGCCGGCTGTCGGCGCCGACTCGCTGATGTCGCTCGGCTCGACGTGTCCGTCGCGGCCGGCTTTCGGGGTCAGCAACCACACCACACCGTTGTCGGCGAGGGGGCCAAGTGCGTCGGTGAGCAGCTCGAACAGATCACCATCGCCGTCGCGGTACCACAACAGCACCGCATCGACGACCTCGTCGGTGTCCTCGTCGACCAAATCACCGACGCGTTCGGTCAGGGCGTCACGGAGCTCCTCGTCGACGTCGTCGTCGTAGCCCATCTCCATGACCACCATGCTCGGCTCGAAGCCGAACCGGTCCGCCAGGCTGCGTACGCCGTCGGCCTGACCCGCGGTCGCGCTCACTGTCCAAATCCTCCTAGCCGTGAAAAAGCCTTGAAATCGCACCGGAACTTTGGGGGTAGTCCACACACTCCGGGGCCCCGGCGCAAGTGGCGCACCGAGTGTGTGGCAATTTACCGTGCCAGCAGTGCCTGGGCACCCTGTGTGATGGCATCCTCTCCCACCAGCACGTGCTGAGCGGCCGGTCCCAGCGGAACGGGTGCGTCGGCCGCCGCGGCCCGGCGAGCCGAGCCGACGAACGCGCCGTCGACCAGCGCCGCCAGCACGCCCTCGCCGACGCCGCCGGAGCGACGGGTCTCGTCGACGATCAGCACACGGCCGGTCGCCAGGGACTCGCGCACCAGGTCAGCGACCGGCAGCGGGCTCAGCCAGCGCAGGTCGACCACCCGCGTGCCGTACCCGTCGGCGGCCAGTCTGGCCGCCACTCGCAGGGACATCCGCACCCCGCCACCGTACGTGACGATCGTCAGGTCCTGCGCCGTGCCCAGGGTGTAGATGCGTGCGCGGCCGATCGGAGCGTGTTCACCGGCCCATCGTTCGGGGGCCGGATAGGGCGCCAGCCACTCGTTGTCGCCTTGCTGATAGAGGTCCCTCGTCTGATACAGCGCGGCCGGCTCCAGGAAGACGCAGACGCTCCCGTCGACCTCCGCGGCGGCCAGACAGGTGCGCAGCATCGGCGCGGCGTCCTCGGCCCGGGCCGGTGCGGCGACGACGAGCCCGGGGACGTCCCGGAGCACGGCGAGGGAGTTGTCGTTGGCCAGCGGGCCGCCGATCCCGAACGGGTCGGCGAGCGCCGGGATGCGCAGCACCATCGGGTTCCGGTAGGCGCCGGAGGACAGGAACGACATGGTCGCCGCCTCCACCCGCACCTGGTCCTCGCCGTTGTGCAGGTCGGCCAGGCCGGTCAGCTCGGGCACCGGGAGCAGGCCGGCCAGCCCGGCGCCGAGCGCCAGCCCGATCACGCCGGTGGCGTCCGGCAGGGTGTCGAAGACCCGGTCGCCGCCGCGCTCGCGCAGCCCGGCGGTGACCCCGTGACGCCCGCCACGGGTCGTGCCCGGCCCGAAGACCCGCAGGTGCGGGCGGGCCGCCAGAGCGTCGGTGAGGGCGGCGTTGACGGTCTGCGCCAGGGTCATCGGGCCGGCCTGCTCGGGCAGCCGGCCGCCGAAGACCCGGGAGCGGGCGGCCGCGGCCGGCCCGACG
>KL571237.1:9846-11389 GCA_000715855.1 Actinoplanes liguriensis | reverse complement strand
AGCCCCTCCTCGGCGGCCTTGCGGACCTGCCAGCCCACCTCGTCGTACCGCGTGATGATCTCGTCCGGACCGAGCAGGCCGGCCTCGATCAGCAGCCGGGCGGCACCGACCAGCGGGTCCCGGCCCAGGTCGTCGTCGCTGGGCTCGGGGTCGCCGGGCTCGCCGAGCAACCGGACCGTGCCGAGGTGCAGCACCGCGGGGCGGCGCTCGCGGCGGACGTACTCCGCGGCCTCGGCGGCGGCGTCGTAGGTCGCGGCGAGGTCGCACCCGTCCGCGTACGAATACCGCACCCCGGGCCGGCCGCGCAGCACCGCGGCCACCCAGCCGTCCGCCGCCGGCCCGCCGGGCGCGTCGTCCTCGCAGACCAGCAGCAGCGGGATCCGCTGGTCGGCCCGGTCGTGCCAGCCGGCGGCGTGCAGGGCCGCGATCGCCCCGGGCTGGTCCACCCCATCGTCGCCGAAGGTGGCCGCGACGATCGCGTCGGCGGGCCAGCGCGGGTCGGGTGAGCGGCTCAGCCCGTACGCCAATCCGACAGCTCTCGGGAGATGGCCCGCCGGCGTCGAGATCACCGGGACCAGATGGAGCTCGGCGTTGCCGAAGACCTTGTCGCGCCCGCCGCTGATCGGGTCGCGGACCGACGCCACCACACCGCGCAGGATGTCGCGTGCGGCGTCCTCGAGTCGCTGGGTCCGGTTCTCCCGGGCGGAGAGCGCGGCACGGACGCAGTAGAATGCTGCGGCCCGGTCGTGCGGCAGGGCCGGATCGTCGCCGCGCAGCGCGGCGGCGACCGCGGCGTTGCCCTCGTGGCCGGCCGAGCCGACGGTGTGGAAGCCCTCGTTGAAGCTGCGCAGCCAGCGCGCGGCGAGATCGAGGTGACGGCTGGTGAGCTGGGCGTCGAACAGTTCCAGGGCACGGGCGCCGGTCAGCGTGACGCCGTCGCGGACCGGGTCGCCGGGAGCGCGCCGGTGCTCCGGGGGTCGCAGGGCCGAGACCGCTTCGCGGAACCGCTCGTCGAGGCTTTGCGGGGTGGTCACGAAATCAGCATTGCGGACCGAGGCGAGGGCTGCCACCCACCGGAAATCCGATCACTTCAGTCGATCTTCCAGCGGGCGCCCCGGATCGGTGGTGCAATGGCCGGATGATCATGTGGCGGCTGGCACTCTGGAGTGCCTGGCTGACCGCGACGGCGGCACTGTTCCTGCTGCTCGATCTATACACATAGGCTCGCCGGATGCGTACCGAAGTGATCACCGTACGGACCGGGGACTCCCCCGTCGTGGTCGACATCACCCGCGAGGCGGAGCGTTTCGTGGCCTCCGAGAAGGACGGCCTGCTGCACGTCTTCGTGCCACACGCGACGGCCGGGCTGGCGATCATCGAGACCGGAGCGGGCTCCGACGACGACCTGCTGACCGCGATCGACGACCTGCTGCCGGCCGAGGACAGGTGGCGGCACCGGCACGGCTCCCGTGGACATGGCCGGGATCACGTGCTTCCGGCGTGGATCCCGCCGTACGCGACCCTGCCGGTGATCGGCGGGGGG
>KL571237.1:5540-9612 GCA_000715855.1 Actinoplanes liguriensis | reverse complement strand
TATAAGAGACAGGCACCTGGCAGTCGATCTGCCTGGTGGATCCCAACGGCGACAACCCCACGCGGCAGGTGCGGTTCTCCTTCATGAACGGGTGACCGGAGAAGTTACTGGTCAGTACATGTGTCGCGTATCGCTGCCCGAAGCGTTAGGCGTGACGATGCCCACCGTTAAGAGGCAGGATGGAGACCTCCGGGCGATACGCCACCTTGATCGCACCGGTTCCGACACTCACACCAAGAGGATTGCCTGTGGCCACGGAGCGCAAGCGCCCGGTGATCAGCGATGGACTGCCGAGCCAGCTTGTGGACATCGACCCTTCGGAAACAAACGAATGGATCGAGTCCCTCGACGGAGTCATCGACGAGCGGGGCGCCAAACGAGCCCGGTACGTGATGTTGCGCCTGCTGGAGCGCGCTCGCGAACGACAGGTGGGCGTTCCGCCACTGACGTCCACCGACTACATCAACACGATCACGCCCGAGCAGGAGCCCTGGTTCCCCGGTGACGAGTTCGTGGAACGGCGCATCCGGGCGTACGTCCGATGGAATGCCGCCATGCTGGTGCACCGCGCGCAGCGTCCCGAGATCGGCGTCGGAGGCCACATCTCGTCGTACGCGTCCAGCGCCAGCCTGTACGAGGTCGGCATGAACCACTTCTTCCGGGGCAAGGACCACCCCGGCGGCGGCGACCAGATCTTCTTCCAGGGCCACGCGTCGCCGGGCATGTACGCGCGCGCCTACCTCGAGGGCCGGCTCACCACCGACCAGCTCGACGGCTTCCGCCAGGAGCTCAGCCACCCGGGCGGCGGCCTCCCGTCGTACCCGCACCCGCGGCTGATGCCGAACTTCTGGGAGTTCCCCACCGTCAGCATGGGCCTCGGCCCGATGAACGCGATCTACCAGGCGCGGTACAACCGCTACCTGCACAACCGCGGCATCAAGGACACCAGCCAGCAGCACGTCTGGGCGTTCCTCGGCGACGGCGAGATGGACGAGGTCGAGTCGCTCGGCGCGATCGGCGTCGCCGCCCGCGAGGAGCTGGACAACCTGACCTTCGTGGTCAACTGCAACCTCCAGCGGCTCGACGGCCCGGTGCGTGGCAACGGCAAGGTCATCCAGGAGCTGGAGTCGTTCTTCCGCGGCGCCGGGTGGAACGTGATCAAGGTCGTCTGGGGCCGCGAGTGGGACTCCCTGCTCGCCGCGGACACCGACGGCGCGCTGGTCAACCTGATGAACGCGACCCCCGACGGTGACTACCAGACGTACAAGGGCGAGTCCGGGGCGTACGTTCGCGAGCACTTCTTCGGCCGCGACCCGCGCACCCGCAAGCTGGTCGAGGGCATGACCGACGACGAGGTGTGGAACCTCAAGCGCGGTGGCCACGACTACCGCAAGCTGTACGCGGCGTACAAGGCCGCCACCGAGCACACCGGTCAGCCGACGGTGATCCTCGCCAAGACCATCAAGGGCTGGACGCTGGGCTCGCACTTCGAGGCCCGCAACGCCACGCACCAGATGAAGAAGCTGACCCTGCCCGACCTCAAGGGCTTCCGGGACCGGCTCTACCTCGACATCAGCGACAAGCAGCTCGAGGAGAACCCGTACCTCCCGCCGTATTACCACCCCGGCGAGAAGTCCGACGAGTACCAGTACATGCTCGAGCGTCGTCGTGACCTGGGCGGTTTCGTGCCGTCGCGGCGCACCAAGGCCAAGTCCCTCGCCATCCCGGACTCCTCGGCGTTCAGCGGGGTCAAGAGCGGCAGCGGCAAGCAGAAGGTCGCCACCACGATGGCCTTCGTCCGCCTGCTCAAGGACCTGATGAAGGACAAGGAGTTCGGCGCCCGGTGGGTCCCGATCATCCCCGACGAGGCCCGCACGTTCGGCATGGACTCGCTCTTCCCGACCAAGAAGATCTACTCGCCGCACGGCCAGACCTACACCTCCGTGGACCGGGAGCTGTTCCTGTCCTACAAGGAGGCGACGAACGGCCAGATCCTGCACGAGGGCATCAACGAGGCCGGCTCGACCGCGAGCTTCATCGCGGCCGGCACGTCGTATGCGACGCACGACGAGCCGATGATCCCGCTGTACATCTTCTACTCGATGTTCGGGTTCCAGCGCACCGCCGACGAGCTGTGGGCCGCCGCCGACCAGATGACCCGGGGCTTCCTGCTCGGTGCCACGGCCGGCCGCACCACGCTCAACGGTGAGGGCCTGCAGCACGAGGACGGGCACTCGCTGCTGATCGCGGCGACGAACCCGGCCGTCGTGGCGTATGACCCGGCGTTCGCGTTCGAGATCGCCCACATCATGGAGAACGGTCTCCACCGGATGTACGGCGAGCAGCAGGAGAACATCTTCTACTACCTCACCATCTACAACGAGCCGGCGATCCAGCCCGCCGAGCCCGCCGGGGTGGACGTGGAAGGCCTGCTCAAGGGCATTTACCGGTACGCCGAGGGCCCGTCGACGGGCGGCCCGAAGGCGCAGCTGCTGGCGTCCGGCACCGGCATGCGCTGGGCGCTCAAGGCGCAGGAGCTGCTCGCCCAGGACTGGGGGGTCAGCGCCGACGTCTGGTCGGTCACCTCGTGGGGCGAGCTGCGCCGCGACGCGATCGAGGCGGAGGAGCACAACCTGCTCCACCCGAGCGACCAGCCGCGCAAGCCGTTCATCCAGCAGAAGCTGGAGAACACCGAGGGCCCGTCGGTGGCGGTCAGCGACTGGATGCGGGCGGTGCCCGACCTGATCGCCCGCTGGGTGCCGAACGGCTACACCTCGCTCGGCACCGACGGGTGGGGCCGCAGCGACACCCGGCACGCCCTGCGCCGCCACTTCCACGTGGACGGCGAGTCGGTGGCCGTCGCCACGCTGCGCGAGCTCGCGCTGCGCGGCAAGGTCCCGGCGCACGTGCCGGGCGAGGCCGCCAAGAAGTATGCGATCGACGACGTCAACGCGGCCCCGGTCGGGGAGACCGGCGGCGACAGCTGATCGTCTGACCATTCGGAGGCCCGTCGCGTTTCGCGACGGGCCTCCGTCTTGTCCGCAAGACTGAGGTTCGTGCGCCTACGTATCAGTCACAAGCTGATGATCCTCGGCCTCGGCAGTGTTCTCGTCACCGCGCTGGTGCTGGTGCTGGTCGGCGCCTGGCAGAGCGGCCGGTTCGCGGACAGCACCGGGAGCGCCGTGACCGAGTCGAACGAGTCGGAGCTGGACCGGGCCACGTCCGACGTCAGCACCCTGGTCTCCTCGGTCGGCGACGAGGTGCAGCGCGAGGTGGACCTCGGCATGCACGCCGCCGACGGGCTGCTCGCCCAGCACGGCGGCATGACGCTCGCGAAGCAGACCGCCACGTGGACCGCGACGAACCAGGTCGACCAGACGAAGAAGCAGGTGACGCTGCCGCGGGTGACGGTCGACGGCGACTGGCTCGGGCAGAACACGAACGCGAAGAAGGCGACCCCGTTCGTCGACGACACCGCGGATCTCGTCGGCGGGGCTGTCACGTTCTTCCAGCGGATGAACACGGCCGGCGACCTGCTGCGGGTGGCGACCACGGTGAAGGCGACGACCGGGGCACGGGCGATCGGCACGTACATCCCGGCGACCGGGGCGGACGGGAAGCCGAACGCGGTGGCGGCGGCGATCAGCTCCGGCAAGGGGTACCGCGGGGTGGCCGCGGTGGTGGGCACGCCGTACATCACCGCGTACGACCCGATCAAGAACAGCGCCGGGAAGGTGATCGGAGCGCTCTTCGTCGGGGTGCCGCAGTCCGACGCGCTGGCCAACCTGACCGAGGCGATCGCGGCCTCGCACATCCGGGAGAACGGCTGGGTCACCGTCTACAGCACCTCGGCCGCGGACCAGGGCCGGGTGGTGGCGTCCAGTTTCAAGGACGCGTCCGGCGATCTGACCGCGACCGACGCGAAGGGCGCCGAGTACGTCAAGGAGATCGTCACCCAGGCCCCGCAGCTGGCCGACGGGGCAACCTGGCGGACCACGTACCAGCTGCCGGGTGCGGCCGGGGCGGCGGCCGGGAGCACCACCACGACGGTGGCGTACTACAAGCCGTACCA
>KL571237.1:1786-5348 GCA_000715855.1 Actinoplanes liguriensis | reverse complement strand
GTACTACAAGCCGTACCAGTGGGCGATCGCGGTCGGCGGCTACGACGCCGACGCCGCCGAGGCGATCACCGTTGTCCGGAACGGGCGCAGCACCATGCTCACCGCGTTCGTGATCGCGGCGGTGCTGCTGGCGCTGCTCGGGGCCGCCGCCGCGTACTTCCAGGCGTCCAGGATCGCCGGGCGGGTCGGCAAACTGACCGGGGCGCTGAAGCGGCTCGCCGCCCGCGATCTCACGGTCACCGTGGACGACCGCGGCCGGGACGAGATCGGGCAGGCCTCCGAGGCGCTGAACACCGCGGCCGCCGAACTGCGCGCGGTGATGGCCGAGGTGACCACGGCCTCGGCCGACGTGGCCGGCACCGCCGAGCGGGTGGCCGGCGCGGGCGCCGAGCTGTCGTCGGCCGCGGAGACCGCCGCCACCCGGGCCGGGCAGGTGACCGGCTCCGCCTCGACGGTGTCGCACGTGGTGCAGACGGTCGCGGCCGGCGCCGAGCAGATGGGCGCGTCGATCACCGAGATCTCGCACAACGCCCAGGAGGCGGCGCAGGCCGGGCGGGACGGGGTGGGCCTGACCTCGGCGGCCGCCGGGGTCGTCGCCGAGCTGCGGGAGTCCACCACGAAGATCACCGACGTGGTCCGGCTGATCGCCACGATCGCCGAGCAGACGAACCTGCTGGCGCTGAACGCGACGATCGAGGCGGCCCGGGCGGGCGAGACCGGCAAGGGCTTCGCGGTGGTCGCGAACGAGGTCAAGGAGTTGGCCCAGGAGACCGCCCGGGCGACCGAGGACGTCACCGCCCGGGTCGGGGCGATCGAGGCCGACACGGCTCGCGCGGTCAGCTCGATCGACGCCATCTCGGCCCGGATCGCGCAGGTCAACGACTATCAGACGGCGATCGCCGCGGCGGTCGAGGAGCAGGCTGCCACGACCGCCGAGATGGCCCGCAACATCGCCGAGGCGGCGGGCGGCAGCCGGGAGATCGCGGACGGGATCAGCTCGTTGAGCGGCGCGGTCGACGGCACCCGGGACTCGGTCGCCGCCGCGCACCGGGCCGCGGACGAGCTGAACGCGACCGCGCAGAAGCTGACCGGGCTGGTGGGCCGCTTCACCGTCTAGGCGGGCACGTAGGTGACGACCTGCACACCGGTCGAGGTCTGCCACGACTTCTTGAGGCCGAGGGCGATCTTGGTGCCGTCGTCCCAGAGCCGGCGGCCCTCGCCCTGCACCACCGGGAAGATCATGATCCGGTATTCGTCGATCAGGTTGTGCCTGGTCAGATAGTTCACGAGCGTCGCACTGCCGTTGATCAGCAGCGTGCCCGGCTCGGTGCGGAGCTTGGCCACGGCGTCGGACAGCTCGCCGGCCAGGAACGTCGCGTTCCACTCCGGTGTGGTCAGGGACGTGGTGGCCACGTGCTTGGGCATCGTGTTCATCTTGACGCCGAAGTCGCCGGTCTCCGCCTCCATCTGCGGCCAGGCGGACTTGAAGCCCTCGTACGTCCGGCGGCCGAGCAGCAGCGCGTCGGCCTCGCGCAGGTTCTCCGCCTGCCAGGAGCTGAGCTCCGCATTGAAGTACGGCCCACTCCAGGCCGGATCCTCGAACACGCCGTCGAGCGTCACGTACTCCACCGCGACAACCTTGCCCATGGCCCTCAGCTCCTTATTTAACGTCTGCGTTAATTAACTGATCGGTAAAGTACGCCGCTCCCGACCGCATGTCAAATACCCCTCGCTCGTCTCGGTACCCTGGGTGTGTGACTGTTCGCGTACGTTTCGCCCCGTCTCCCACCGGCATGTTCCACGTCGGCGGCGCCCGCTCGGCGCTGCAGAACTGGATCTACGCCCAGCAGCACGACGGTGTCTTCGTGCTCCGGATCGAGGACACCGACGCGGCCCGCAACAAGCCCGAGTGGACCGAGGGCATCATCTCGGCGCTGGACTGGATCGGCATCGAACGCGGGACGTACGAGGGCCCCTACTACCAGTCGTCCTATGCGGCCGACCACACCGCCGCCGCCACGAAGCTCTACGGCGAGGGCAAGGCCTACTACTGCGACTGCAAGCGCGAGGACGTGGTCGCCCGCACCGGCAACACCCACACCGGCTACGACGGCTTCTGCCGCGAGCGCGCCCTGGGCCCCGGCGAGGGCCGCGCGCTGCGCTTCCGCACGCCCGACGAGGGCGAGACGGTCGTCGTCGACCTGGTCCGCGGCAAGCCCACCTTCGAGAACAAGCTCATCGAGGACTTCGTCATCGCCCGCTCCGACGGCTCGGCGGTGTTCCTGCTGGCCAACGTGGTCGACGACATGAGCATGGGGATCACCCACGTGTTCCGCGCCGAGGAGCACCTGCCGAACACGCCGAAGCAGCAGCTGCTGTGGGAGGCGCTCGGCGTCACTCCGCCGGTCTGGGGCCACGTCCCGGTCATCGTCAACGAGAAGCGGCAGAAACTGTCGAAGCGCCGCGACAAGGTGGCGCTCGAGTCGTACCGGGACGAGGGCTACCTCGCCGCCGCGATGCGCAACTACCTGATGCTGCTCGGCTGGGCCCCCACCGGCGACCGGGAGATCGTCCCGTGGTCCGTCGTCGAGGAGGAGTACCGGATCGAGGACGTCAACCACGCCCCGGCGTTCTTCGACGTCAAGAAGCTGCGCGCCTTCAACGGCGAGTACATCCGGGCCCTCTCGCCGAACGAGTTCACCCAGGTCTGCGCGCCGTGGCTCTCCGGCACCGACACGATCCCGGCCCCGCCGTGGGAGCCGGCGAAGTTCGACGCCGACGTCTTCACCACGATCGCCCCGCTGGCGCAGACCCGGATCGCGGTGCTCTCCGAGATCGTGGAGAACGTCGACTTCCTCTTCCTCGACGAGCCCGTCTCCGACGAGGCCTCCTGGGCGAAAGCGATGAAGGAGGGCGCGGCCGACATCCTGGACGGCGCGGCGGCTGCGTTCACCGCCCTCCCCGAGTGGACCGCCGAGGCCCTGAAGACGGCCCTGGAGCAGGTCGGCGAGGCCCGCGGGCTGAAGCTGGGCAAGACTCAGGCGCCGGTCCGGGTCGCGATCACCGGCCGTACCATCGGATTGCCTCTCTTCGAGTCGATCGAGTTGCTCGGCCGTGATCGCGCACTGGCTCGCATCGCCGCCGCCCGGGCACGCCTTTCCGCCTGATCGGCCCCCTTTTACCGCATTCGGCGGGCCGCGGCCATAGCGGTTCGTCGAATGCGGTGATGCGGTCCGCTACATGGGTGGCCGCCACCCCCACGAGTTGCGGGGACTGGGTAAGATTCGGCCGCTGATCAACGGCTTTACCCTCCTCCTCGGTCGTCCCCCCAAATAGCTCCAATTCACCCTGCCACGAGATGCGGCCGGGCCGGTGCTCGGGAAGGCTGGAGGCTGATGCCGGGCTCCCGGTCATCGCCGGGGCACGAGCAGCGGTCAACGAAACCATGTCATCCACGGGCGGGGGAGGTCGGATGGTGGTTCGACGAGCTATGAAACAGGTGGCCGTGGCGGCCGGCGCACTGGCGCTCGCCGCGGCTGTGACACTCGGCACGGCACCGGCC
>KL571237.1:868-1595 GCA_000715855.1 Actinoplanes liguriensis | reverse complement strand
GGGCAGACCGGCGCTGCCGCGACGCCCAAGGCGACGGCCAAGCCGAAGCCGAAGCCCACGCCGGACGCGATCACGATCACCGGCGGTCAGCTACCGGAGACCGGGATCAAGGTCCTGCAGGCGGAGGACCCGAAGCTGTTCCGGATGTTGTTCGAAGAGGTGAGCTGGATCGCTACGGCCACACCTCAGACTTCGACTCCGAAAAAGGACAAACTGGGCCCGAAGTACACGGTCCAGGTCCTGATCCAGCAGAAGGCGACCCAGCTCTACGAGCTGTACCCGATCTGTCTCTGTGTATAAGAGACAGACCAAGCAGCCGTCCGGCAAGAAGACGGACGGATGGTTCTACGGCCGCCTGTCGATGTCCGAGTCGCTGCGCCTGAGCGGCGTCCCGCTGAAGGCGAAGCCCGACGTGGTCAACGGCGGCATCGGCGGCGGCGTCGGCGAGAACCTGAAATCCAGCGACCTCGACTCGGACGGCGGGGCCGGCGAACTGTTCGGCCAGATGCGTCGCCTGCTGCTGCTGAACGGCGCGGTCGTCCTGATCATCCTGACCGGTCTGGCCGGAATGGCGTTCCTGATCCGCCGCCGCATCTGAACGCCCCACCCGCGACGGCTGCCGCGCCGCCCTGGCTCAAGAACCGCCTCGGTCCGACATCGGCACCGGGGCGGTTCTTTTCACCCCACAATCAAATTCTTCATTGCCTATCTCCGCTGTGGTCCAGGT
>KL571237.1:0-586 GCA_000715855.1 Actinoplanes liguriensis | reverse complement strand
GCAAACCCCTCCAGGGCGATCTCCGTGGCGGGTCCAGCTCAAAAGAACCCCGCAACCCCCGCCGACCACGCGACCACGCTGCTGGCACTCACGGCTGTTTTCGAGAGCCGGTCCGACCGTGAGCGCTAGCTGGGTGCCTTCTGCCCTCGGCTGGGTGCTGGCGGCTGCCGACTGGCACTGACGGTTTTCATCGGGCGTTGGAGGAGCCGTGAGGACCAGCCGGGGCCGTTAGCTGCGCTGGGCGGGGTCAGCGTGGATCTACGGCGGGGCGGCGGCCGGCGTGGGCGACCAGGCTGACCAGGTCTTCCAGGTCTGCGTCGAACTCTGCTTCCATCGCTGCCGCATCCACGTCGCCGGGCGTCGGGGCGGCGGTGGCCGATCGTGGCGCCGGGGTGGCGAGGGGCTCAGCGTGAGCCTGCGAGGTGCGCGGGTCACCCGGGGTTCGGGGTTCACCTGAGGCGCAGGGGCCATTTGAGGCGCCGGGGTCCGCCGAGGTGCAGGGGTCACCTGAGGCGCAAGGGTCCGCTGAGGTGCAAGGGGCGACTGCGGGGTGAGGGTTGGCGGAGGCGGACGGGGGGTCTGTGGG
>KL571236.1:121966-130088 GCA_000715855.1 Actinoplanes liguriensis | reverse complement strand
GCCGGGTACCGGTTCGTCTCCATCCCGCTCGGCGCGCACGCGGCCGGCAAGGGCGGCATCTACTGGGTCGCGACCGCGGCCGGCGCCCCACGCCCGGAACCCGCCGCGACCCAGCTGGCGTTGCTCCAGCGCTGGTTCTCCGGCTGGCACGAGCCGGTCGGGGAACTGCTCTCGCTGACCCGCCCGGAGGAGCTCGTCCCGCAGGGCGTCCGTGAGCTGCGGCCACTGCCCCGGACCTATGCGTTCCCGTCCGGCCCCGGCGGTGTCGTGCTGATCGGCGATGCCGCCCACGCCATGCCGCACCACCTCGGCCAGGGCGCCTGCCTCGCTTTCGAGGACGCGGCGACGCTGCGCTCGCTGCTCGCCGACGCGGCGCCCGGGAATGGGCTGACCAGGGCGATCGAGGGCTACCCCCGGCTGCGGCAGCCGCGGACGGCGACCGTGGTCCGGCAGAACCGCCGGATGTCCGCGGTGGTCCAGGCCCGGGGGCGGCTCGCGCTCCGGGCACGCGACGCCGCGCTGAACCACATGCGGCCGCGCATTCTCGGGCGCACCCTGGACCCGGTCTCCGACTGGTCCCCACCCGATTAAGACCATATTCCCGTACGACGATGAGCCGCCCGTTCTCAGGCGACACGACCAAGCCCCGTCCGTGGCCGCGCCAGGCCGTCCCGGCTCACCCCGGCGGCGCGCCTCCCGCTTTCCGGCTGGTTCTGACCGTTGTTATGAGGGACGAATAACAACGGTCAGAACCAGCCGGCTTCCGCGCGTGGTGTGCATGATCAGGTGCGGGGGACGTCCGGATCTTGGGACCGGTGAGGTTCTTCACGGCTGGTTCACCCGCTCGCCACAGGACGCCGTCGCACGTCCGGACGCACGGTCAGGACGGCGATCGGCGGGCCTTCGTAACGAGTGAAGGCGGTTGCGGTGCTTACGGCGTACCAAATCTTGGGAAGTGTGAGCGAATCGCTTCAGAGGGGCAGGGCGGCCGGTTCGGCGATGCAGGCCGTCCCGGCCCGGCGGAATCCGACCTTCGTGTAGAGCCGGGCCACGTCGTCGTCGCCCGCGGTCAGGAAGATCAGGTGTGCGCCGCGGGCCAGCAGGCCCCGGGCCAGCACGGCGGTGAGCTGCGACGCGTAGCCACGGCCGCGCGCCGACGGCAGCGTCGCGACACCGGCGATCTCGGCCACGTCACCCACCCGCTGGCTGGTGCCGGTGGCCAGGATGCCCTCCTCCGGCGACTCCACCACGACCGTCTCGTAGTCGCCGCCGGCCAGCATCCGGCCGATGCCGCCGACCGCGTCGTCGGACGCCGCGGAATCCGCCGCGGCGTCCCGCTCGGACGGCCCAGCACCGTCGATGACCAGGGTTTTCTCGGCCACTTCGAGCGGTGAGCGGTAGGCCGGAGCGGCGAACGCGAGCCGCGCCACGGCCCGGGACGCGGCCAGGTCGAGAGCGAAGCCGGGGGCGGCCGGATCGAGCCGGCGGATCGTCGCGCCGGGCACCGGCAGGTCCGGCACGAGGGCCTGCGGATCGAGGATGAGCAGCGGCGCGAGCAGCACGTCCAGCCCGGCGGAACGGGCCACGGCGAGCAGGTCCGGCGTGGTCTCGTGCACCCACTCGAACGCTTCCGGAACTCCCAGCTCGCGCTGCCGGGCCCGGCACGTGATCAGGTCGGCCGCCGAAGGGGTGGGCGAACCGCGCCGGGGCCGGGCATAGTAGGGCCACCCCTCGCCCTCCCGGACGAAGAGCACCAGGGAACCGATCTCCTCGATCCGGGCCCAGGGCCGGGGCAAAGCGTCGTAGAACTGTTCGAGCCGGTCGAAGTGGTCGGAATCCGCTCGTGCCATCGCGCGAGACTACCGGTCCCCGGTGCGGCTGTGCTATTCAGTTCGTCCACACAAACCCGTGATCCCGGGCCAGGTGTGATCAATCCGCACCTGGCGGAGATCAGTGTCTCTTAACGTAGACTCAAGAGACTTTGCAGGGCCGACGTCGTCCCGACCTTGATCCGAAACACCAGAGACGACAGGAGGCCCGGTGGCATATCCGCATCCCCAGGGGTTGTACGACCCGGCGTTCGAGCGTGACGCCTGCGGCGTGGCCTTTGTTGCTGACATTCACGGTCGTCGTAGCCACGACGTGGTGGCAAAGGGCCTGTCGGCGCTCATCCGCCTGGACCACCGGGGCGCGCGTGGCGCCGAGCAGAACACCGGCGACGGCGCCGGGATCATGATTCAGATCCCGGACGAGTTCTACCGCGCGGTCACCGATTTCGACCTGCCCGAGGCGGGCCGTTACGCGACCGGTCTGGCGTTCCTGCCGACCGACCCCGCCGAGGCCGCCCGCGCGATCAAGGTCTTCGAGAAGTATGCCCTGGTCGAGGGCGGCGATCTGCTCGGTTGGCGGGACGTCCCGGTGAACCCGGCCGGTCTCGGCGCGACCGCCGAGGACGCGCGCCCGGCGATCCGTCAGGTCTTCATCGCCTGTCTCTTATACACCCCCGCCGGCAAGGCCGGTGAGCCGCTCTCCGGCATCGAGCTGGACCGGGTCGCGTTCTGCATCCGCAAGCAGGCGGAGCGGGAGACGTCGCAGCGCGGCGTCCCGGCGTACTTCCCCTCGCTCTCCGCGCGGACCATCACGTACAAGGGCATGCTCACGCCCGAGCAGCTCCCGGAGTTCTTCCCGGAGCTGAGCGACGAGCGCATGTCGAGCGCGATCGCGCTGGTGCACTCCCGGTTCTCGACGAACACGTTCCCGTCGTGGCCGCTGGCCCACCCGTACCGTCTGATCGCGCACAACGGCGAGATCAACACGATCCGTGGCAACAAGAACTGGATGGCCGCCCGCGAGGCGCTGCTCTCCACGCCGAACCTGCCCGGCAACATCAAGCGGCTGTTCCCGATCAACTCGCCGGAGGCGTCCGACTCGGCCAGCTTCGACGAGGTGCTGGAGCTGCTGCACCTGGCCGGCCGCAGCCTGCCGCACGCGGTGCTGATGATGATCCCGGAGGCGTGGGAGAACGACCCGGGCATGGACCCGGCGCGTCGTGCCTTCTACCGCTTCCACGCGAGCCTGATGGAGCCGTGGGACGGCCCCGCCGCGGTCGCGTTCACCGACGGCACCCGGATCGGCGCGGTGCTGGACCGCAACGGCCTGCGCCCCGGCCGCTGGTGGCACACCAAGGACGGCCTGGTCGTGCTCGGCTCCGAGGCCGGCGTCATCGACCTCGACCCGGCCGACGTGGTCGCCAAGGGCCGCCTGCAGCCCGGCAAGATGTTCCTGGTCGACACCGCGGCCGGGCGGATCGCCCACGACGCGGAGATCAAGGCCGAGCTGGCCGCCGCCCAGCCGTACGCGGAGTGGCTGCACGCCGGGCTGATCGAGCTCGCCGACCTGCCCCCGCGCGAGCACGTGATCTACACGCACGACTCGGTGCTGCGCCGCCAGCAGGTCTTCGGGTACTCCGAGGAGGAGCTGAAGATCCTGGTCGGCCCGATGGCGCGGACGGGTGCGGAACCGCTCGGCTCGATGGGCACGGACACCCCGATCTCCCCGTTGTCGAGCCGCCCGCGGCTGCTCTTCGACTACTTCCACCAGCTCTTCGCGCAGGTCACCAATCCGCCGCTGGACGCCATCCGGGAGGAGCTGGTCACCAGCCTCTCGATGACGATCGGGCCGGAGGGCAACCTGCTCGACCCGGGCCCGGCGAGCTGCCGGCAGATCGCCATGCCGTACCCGATCATCGACAACGACGAGCTGGCCAAGCTGCTCTCGATCGACGAGGACGGCGACCTGCCCGGCTTCAAGGCGGTCCGGGTCTCCGGGCTCTACCCGCTGCGTGACGGGGCGGCCGGCATCAAGGCCCGGCTGACCCAGATCTGCCGGCACGTGTCGGAGGCGATCGAGGACGGCGTGCGCATCCTCGTGCTCTCCGACCGCGACTCCAACGCGGATCTGGCGCCGATCCCGTCGCTGCTGCTCACCGCGGCGGTGCACCAGCACCTGGTGCGCGAGCAGACCCGCACCCAGGTGGCGCTGGTCGTCGAGTCCGGTGACTGCCGCGAGGTGCACCACGCGGCGGTGCTGATCGGCTTCGGCGCGGCGGCGGTCAACCCGTACCTGGCGTTCGAGTCCGTCGACGACCTGATCGCCACCGGCGCGCTGACCGGCATCGACCCGCGCAAGGCGGTGCGCAACTACGTCAAGGCGCTCGGCAAGGGCGTCCTGAAGATCATGTCGAAGATGGGCATCTCGACGGTGTCCTCGTACTGCGGCGCGCAGGTGTTCGAGGCCGTCGGCCTGGACAACAAGGTGCTCCAGCGGTACTTCGCCGGCACCTCCGGCCGGATCGGCGGCATCGGGCTGGCGGGGATCCACGCCGAGGTCAAGGCGCGGCACGAGAAGGCGTACCCGGCGAACCCGGCCGAGCGGGCGCACCGCCGGCTCGAGGTCGGCGGCGAGTACCAGTGGCGTCGCGAGGGCGAGGTCCACCTGTTCAACCCGGAGACCGTCTTCCTGCTGCAGCACGCCACGCGCAGCAAGCAGTACGACGTCTTCCAGAAGTACACCGACAAGGTCAACGAGCTGTCGGCGCAGGCCGGTCACCTCCGCGGCCTGTTCCGCTTCGAGTCGGACCGGCCCGCGATCGACATCAGCGAGGTCGAGCCGGCCACCGAGATCGTCAAGCGGTTCTCCACCGGCGCGATGAGCTACGGCTCGATCTCCGCGGAGTCGCACGAGACCCTGGCGATCGCGATGAACCGGCTCGGCGCCAAGTCGAACACCGGTGAGGGCGGCGAGGACGTCGAGCGCCTCTACGACCCGGAGCGCCGTTCCGCGATCAAGCAGGTCGCCTCCGGCCGGTTCGGCGTGACCAGCGAGTACCTGGTCAACGCGGACGACCTGCAGATCAAGATGGCGCAGGGCGCGAAGCCCGGCGAGGGCGGCCAGCTGCCCGGCAACAAGGTGTGGCCGTGGATCGCCAAGACCCGGCACGCCACCCCGGGCGTCGGGCTGATCTCGCCGCCGCCGCACCACGACATCTACTCGATCGAGGACCTGGCGCAGCTGGTCCACGACCTGAAGATGGTCAACCCGGCCTCCCGGGTGCACGTCAAGCTGGTCTCCGAGATCGGCGTGGGCACGGTGGCGGCCGGTGTCGCCAAGCTGAAGGCCGACGTCATCCTGATCTCCGGCCACGACGGCGGCACCGGCGCGTCCCCGCTGAACTCGCTGAAGCACGCCGGCACCCCGTGGGAGCTGGGCCTGGCCGAGGCGCAGCAGACGCTGCTGCTGAACAAGCTGCGGGACCGGGTCACCGTGCAGGTCGACGGCCAGCTCAAGACCGGTCGTGACGTCGTCGTCGCCGCCCTGCTGGGCGCCGAGGAGTTCGGCTTCGCGACCGCGCCGCTGATCGTCTCCGGCTGCGTCATGATGCGGGTCTGCCACCTGGACACCTGTCCGGTCGGCATCGCCACGCAGAACCCGGTGCTGCGCGAGCGCTTCACCGGCAAGCCGGAGTTCGTCGAGAACTTCTTCCTCTTCCTCGCCGAGGAGGTCCGGGAGATCCTCGCCGAGCTGGGCTTCCGCACGATCGAAGAGGCCATCGGCCACGCCGAGATCCTGAACGTGGCCGACGCCGTCGACCACTGGAAGGCGAACGGCCTGGACCTGGCGCCGATCCTCTACGTGCCCGAGCTGCCCGAGGGCGCGGCCCGCCGCGGCGTGGTGGCTCAGGACCACGGCCTGGAGAAGGCCCTGGACAACGAGCTGATCGCGCTGGCACAGCCGGCCCTGATCAAGGGCGCGAAGGTGCGGGCCGAGGTGGTCACCCGCAACGACCAGCGCAGTGTCGGCGCGATGCTGGGCGGCGAGGTCAGCCGGCGGTACGGCGGCAACGGCCTCCCCGACGACACCATCGAGTTCACCCTGCGCGGCACGGGCGGCCAGTCGTTCGGCGCGTTCCTGCCGCGCGGCGTCACCCTGCGGCTGATCGGCGACACCAACGACTACGTCGCCAAGGGTCTCTCCGGTGGCCGGGTGATCATCCGCCCGGCCGAGGACGCGCCGTTCACGGCGGAGGAGAACACCATCGCCGGCAACACCATCCTGTACGGGGCGACCGCCGGCGAGCTGTTCCTGCGCGGCCGGGTCGGCGAGCGGTTCGCGGTTCGCAACTCGGGTGGCGCGGCGGTCGTCGAGGGCGTGGGCGACCACGGCTGCGAGTACATGACCGGTGGCACGGTCGTGGTGCTCGGCCCGACCGGGCGCAACTTCGCGGCCGGCATGAGCGGCGGCAAGGCGTTCGTCCTGGACCTGGACCAGGACCTGGTCAACCCGGAGCTGGTCGACCTGGCGCCGCTCACCGACGACGAGCGCGACGCGCTGCGCTCGCTGGTCGAGAAGCACCACGCGGAGACCGACTCGGCCGTCGCCGGGAAGCTGCTGAAGGACTGGCCGACGGCCGTCGAGCGGTTCACCGCCGTGGTGCCGCGTGACTACAAGCGCGTGATGGAGCTGATCAGGACCGCCGAAGCCGCCGGTCGGAACGTTGACGAGGCGGTCATGGGGGTCACCAGTGCCTGATCCGAACGGTTTCCTCCGGTACGAGCGGCAGCTGCCCAAGCGCCGTCCCGTCCCGCTGCGCCTGATGGACTGGAAAGAGGTCTACCCGCCCGCGGGCGAGGAGCTGATCCGCGACCAGGCCACCCGGTGCATGGACTGCGGCATCCCGTTCTGCCACGAGGGCTGCCCGCTCGGCAACCGCATCCCGGACTGGAACGATCTGGTCCGTACGGGGGCGTGGGAGTCGGCGATCGAGTCGTTGCACGCCACCAACAACTTCCCGGAGTTCACCGGGCGGCTCTGCCCGGCGCCCTGCGAGGCGGCGTGCGTGCTGGGCATCGGGGACGACCCGGTGACCATCAAGCAGGTCGAGGTGGAGATCGCGAACCACGCGTTCGCACGGGGCCTGGTGCCGCAGCCGGCGCCGGTCGCGTCCGGCAAGTCGGTCGCGGTCGTCGGCTCCGGCCCGGCCGGCCTGGCCGCCGCGCAGCAGCTGGCGCGGGCCGGTCACGCGGTCACGGTCTACGAGCGCGACGACCGGATCGGGGGCCTTCTCCGGTACGGCATCCCGGACTTCAAGATCGAGAAGCACGTCATCGACGAGCGGCTCGCGCAGATGTCCGCCGAGGGCGTCGTCTTCCAGACCGGTGTGAACGTGGGCGTCGACCTGACCGCCGACGACCTGCGCGAGCGGTACGACGCGGTGCTGCTGGCCGCGGGCGCGCTGGCCGGCCGGGACACCCCGGAGACCCCGGGCCGGGCGCTGAACGGCGTCCACCTGGCCATGGACCACCTGGTCCCGGCCAACCGGATCGTCGCCGGCCTGCAGGACACCACGCCGATCGACGCCAAGGGCAAGCACGTCGTCATCATCGGCGGCGGCGACACCGGGGCGGACTGTCTCGGCGTCGCGCACCGCCAGGGCGCCGCCTCGGTGACCCAGCTCGACCAGTACCCGCTGCCCCCGGAGGTCCGGGCCGGCCTCAAGGACCCGTGGCCGACCTGGCCGATGATCCTGCGCAACTACGCCGCGCACGAGGAGGGCGGCGACCGCGTCTTCGGCGTGGCCGTGCAGGAGTTCGTCGGCGACGACGAGGGCAACCTGGTCGCGATCCGGCTCGCCGAGGTGTCGGTGCAGCGGGTCGACGGCGTCCGCACGGTCGTCGTCACCCCGGGCTCGGAGCGCGAGCTGCGCGCCGACCTGGTGCTGCTGGCGATCGGCTTCGAGGGCACCGAGGACCAGCCGCTGCTGTCGCAGTTCGGCCTGACCCGGAACCGGCGGAACGTGCTGGATGCGGAGAGTGACTGGCAGACGTCATCCGAAGGGGTGTTCGTGGCCGGTGACATGCACAAGGGCGCGTCCCTGATCGTGTGGGCGATCGCCGAGGGCCGGTCCGCCGCGGCCGCGATCCACGACTACCTCGGCGCCGCGGGGGACCTCCCGGCGCCAGTCCGGTCGGACCAGCAGCCACTGTCGGTGTAATCGGCGTCGCCTTCGGCTCGCGGGCATTTCGCCCCGTGAGGTCGATGACGAGAGCACCGAAAAACAACTGCG
>KL571236.1:116084-121735 GCA_000715855.1 Actinoplanes liguriensis | reverse complement strand
GCGAAATGCTTGGTGCTCTCGAATAACCCAAGGACCCCTCACCCGATCGAGTGAGGGGTCCTGTTTGTGCTGCTCCAGGGCGGTTGTGGCATGTGCCGACGGGCGCACAGCGGGGACCGTTAAGCTGAGCCCGCGGTCGCTGAAGCCCGCGGACGACGCAGCGAACCCGTGACTTCCCGGGTTGACCTCGCCGTCGACACCCGCAGTTCATGCCGAGGACGGGGGGCGGCCGCCGAGCCGCCCCAGGAGAAGGACTAGCCTGATGGCCGTGACACGCCGCGTAAAGATCGTCTGCACGATGGGCCCCGCAACCAAGTCGCCTGAGCGGATGCTCGGCCTGGTCGAGGCGGGCATGAACGTGGCCCGGATGAACTTCAGCCACGACACCCGGGAGAACCACCGGGAGATGTACGAGCTGGTCCGCGCCGCCGCCGAGCAGGCCGACCGCCCGGTCGCGATCCTCGCCGACCTCCAGGGTCCGAAGATCCGCCTGGGCAAGTTCGCCGACGGCCCGCACCGCTGGGAGACCGGCGACCGAGTCGTGATCACCAGCGACGACATCCTCGGCACCAAGGACCGGGTCTCCTGCACCTACACCCCGCTGCCGCTGGAGGTGAAGAAGGGCGACCGCCTGCTGATCGACGACGGCAAGGTCGCCGTCGAGGTCACCGGGGTGGCCGACGGCAAGGACATCCAGTGCCTGGTCACCGAGGGTGGCCCGGTCAGCAACAACAAGGGTGTCTCGCTGCCGAACGTCGCGGTCAGCGTCCCCGCCATGAGCGACAAGGACGAGCAGGACCTGCGCTTCGCCCTGAAGCTGGGTGTCGACCTGGTCGCGCTCTCCTTCGTGCGCTCGCCGGAGGACATCAAGATGGTCCACCAGGTGATGGACGAGGAGGGCCGCCGCGTCCCGGTCATCGCCAAGGTGGAGAAGCCGGAGGCGGTCGAGCACCTCGAGGCGATCGTCCTGGCCTTCGACGGCGTCATGGTCGCCCGTGGTGACCTGGGTGTCGAGCTCCCGCTCGACCAGGTTCCGCTGGTGCAGAAGCGCGCCGTCCAGCTGTGCCGGGAGAACGCGAAGCCGGTCATCGTCGCGACCCAGATGCTCGACTCCATGATCGAGAACTCGCGCCCCACCCGGGCCGAGGCCTCGGACGTGGCGAACGCGGTGCTCGACGGCGCCGACGCGGTCATGCTCTCCGGCGAGACCAGCGTCGGTAAGTACCCGGTGCTCACGGTCAGCACGATGGCCAAGATCGTCACCACCACCGAGTCCGGCCAGTTCGGCGTGCCGCGCCTGCAGCACGACCCGCGGACCCACGGTGGCGCGCTGACCATCGCCGCCTCGCAGATCGCCCGCAACATCGGCGCCAAGGCGCTGGTCGCGTTCTCGCAGACCGGCGACACCGTGCGCCGGCTCGCGCGTCTGCACTGCGACCTGCCGCTCTACGCGTTCACCCCGGTCGCCGAGGTGCGCAACACGCTGTCGCTGAGCTGGGGCGTCGAGACGTTCCTGACCGACTTCGTCGAGCACACCGACGACATGTTCCGCCAGGTGGACGCGAAGATGCTCGGCCTCGGCCTGGCCAAGCCCGGCGACTACGTGGTCGTCGTGGCCGGCTCCCCGCCGAACGCGCCGGGCTCCACCAACACCCTGCGCGTCCACCAGCTCGGCTCCCTCGTGGACCCGTCCGCCGTATGACGCAACCTCTGCAGGGCCAGGCCGCCGTCGACCAGCTTCTGGAGATCCTCGATCTGAAGCAGGTCGACGCGGCCACCTTCACCGGTGACAGCCCGCAGACCGGTGCCCAGCGCGTGTTCGGCGGCCAGGTCGCCGGGCAGGCGCTGGTCGCCGCCGGCCGGACAGTCGATCCGGCCCGGACGGTGCACTCGTTGCACGGCTATTTCGTCCGGCCGGGAGATCCGACCGAGCCGATCACGTTCCACGTGGAGACGATCAGGGACGGAAGATCTTTTTCCGTACGTCGTTCCACCGCGAAGCAGCACGGCAAGACGATCTTCTTCATGTCGGCGTCGTTCCAGGTCCTCGAGGAGGGCCTCGATCACCACGAGCCGGCGCCGGAGGGGGTCCCCGCCCCGGAGGACGTCCCCACCATGCGGGACTGGGTCGCGAAGTACCCGAGCCGCCGGAGCGTCTTCAACGCCAGCCCGCAGGCCGTCGACGTGCGCTACCTGGGTCAGCCCGGCTGGGTTCCGCCCGGCGACCGGGACGCCGAGCCGCAGCAGCGGGTGTGGATGCGGATCGACGGCAAGCTGCCCGACGACCCGCTGATCCACGCGTGCGCGCTGACCTATGCGTCCGACCTGTCGCTGCTGGACGCGGTCCTGTCGTACCACGGCGAGGTGTGGGGTCCCGGCGGTGTGGTGGGGCGAGCCTGGACCACGCGCTCTGGTTCCACCGCACGTTCCGGGCCGACGAGTGGTTCCTCTACGACAGCGCCAGCCCGTCGGCGAGCCGCGCCCGTGGCCTGGCGAACGGGCGGATGTTCACCCGGGACGGCCGGCACATCGCCAGTGCCGTCCAGGAGGGTCTGCTGCGCCGCGTCGGCGCCTGATCCGTCACGAGCTCGGACCGCCGACGGTGGCGGGCAACCACGAGCCGGCACCGGAGAAAGCTCCGCCGGTGATGGATCCCGGCCTGGCGACCGGCCGTGTTCGGATCCACCACCGGCGAAGCCGGGGACGAACTTTCTTTCTAGTGACCGCCGGCCGGTCGTTCCGGCTTGGCGGCGTTTCCGGCCGGGGTGCCCTCGATACCCTCGGGGCTGTCCGGCACCGGCGGCAGGTCGTCGGTGTGCGGCACGGGAGCCGCGCCCGGCCGTGGCCCGGTGATCCCGGCCTGGGCCAGCATCGCGTCCAGGTCGGCGGTGGTCCGCACCACCCGGTCGTGGAACGACTCCCCGTGGATCTCCGCTCCGACCGGCATCGACGTGCCCACGGACATCGACGTGGCGGCGTCCCGGGCCCGGTGCCGGGCCGGCCTGCGGGCCTCGAAGTCGGCGTGCCCGGCGGTGTAGCCGGTCAGCCCGGTGGCTCGCTCCGGCGGCAGCTCCAGCACGTCGCGGGCCTTCACCGCGGTCTCGCGCAGGCGCAGCGCGGTGACCAGGTCGGCGACCGCGCGCATCACCCCCAGCCCGCCCAGGACGACCACGACGGCCTCGGCGCCGCGGGCGACCGGGCTGGCGGAGACGAAGCCGAGCGCGGTCTCCAGCACGCCGACCGTGACGATCAGGCTCCAGACGCGGTCGGCTCCGCGAGTCATGATTCCGACAGCGACGTCGACCGCTCCGCGGACCAGCAGATACCAGCCGATCAGGGACGAGGTGGTGGTCCAGCCGGCGTCGTCGCTGAGCAGCATGACCGTGCCGGTGCCGGTGAAGAGGGCGGCCAGCCCGGTGTTCAGCCACCAGGTCTTCGTCCCGGCCAGCGCGCGCAGGGCCTCGCAGACCGCGCCGAACAGCACTATCGGGCCGGCCACCGCGGCGATGCCGGCCGGTTCCAGACGCAGCACGCTCCAGCCGATGACGAGCCACGCGGCGGCGGCGAACATCAGGAATCCCCACATACCTCCGCGCGTGGCGGTCAGTGGTGAAGAACCGGACCACAACATGAGGCCTCCCGCTGATGCTGTCCATGCCATGACAGCACCCGGGGCAGGTGGCAGCGGGGCGAACGCCGAGATTGCCCCGGCTGGCGGGACCGGCCGCACCGCAGCGAACCAACGGCCGGGAGGGCATGCCGAAGGCGAGCTCGGCTGGGGCGATTATGAGACCCTTTTTCGGTACGCCGCAATGGCCGTACCACAAATGTCGTAATGCTTTTCTGGAGCGCCTCCGGAGGCGCCTCACCACGCGTCGCAGCGGCTCCGAGGCGATCACCGTTGACGTGGGTAAATGTTTCCGCCGGATGTGTGCCGTGTCACCACATGGTCAACGGTGAATGGGGCACTCGCCAGACAGGGTGGCGAGATGGTATTTCTGGTGTCCTCGGTGGGATTCGAACCCACACTGAATGGATTTTGAGTCCATCGACTCTGCCGGTTGGTCTACGAGGACAGGACGGATGGCGGCACCGTTGGAAGCGGTGATGCCAACCTCAGCGAGAGACAGCCTACCTACTACGCTGAGGAGGGTGACACCCAGATACCGGGGTGTCGCGACAGAAGAGGTTGGGGGAAGAGGTTCCGTGGCCGACACGCAGGCTGGTGCCGAGCGCAGGCGGGTGCTCATCGCCGAGGACGAGGCCCTGATTCGGCTGGATCTCGCCGAGATGCTCGTCGAGGAGGGCTACGACGTCGTCGGTGAGGCCGGTGACGGCGAGACCGCCGTCCGGCTGGCCGAGGAGCTGAAGCCGGACCTGGTGATCCTGGACATCAAGATGCCGATCATGGACGGGCTGGCCGCCGCCGAGCGGATCGCCGGTGGGCGCATCGCCCCGGTCGTCATTCTCACCGCGTTCAGCCAGCGGGATCTGGTCGAGCGTGCCCGGGCAGCGGGTGCGATGGCCTACCTGGTCAAGCCGTTCCAGAAGTCCGACCTGGTGCCGGCGATCGAGATCGCGCTGTCGCGGTATTCGGAGATCGCCGCGCTGGAGTCCGAGGTCGCCGGTCTGACCGATCGCCTGGAGACCCGCAAGTCGGTCGAGCGGGCCAAGGGCGAGCTGATGACGAAGTATGCGATGACCGAGCCGCAGGCGTTCAAGTGGATCCAGCGCACCGCGATGGATCACCGGATGACGATGCGTGAGGTCGCCGACCGGATCCTGAAGGAGTCCGAGGGTGAGGCCCCGGCGCCCGCCGAGTAGCCACCCGTCACGTATTGGCCCTTGACCGGAAGTTGAGGCTCAGTAACGGCTTTGTTACGGCCGACGGTGTGACTCCTCTCTGAAGCTATGATCCCCGCCAGTCTTCGCGACAACGCTGGCGGGGATTTTTGCTGCTAAACACGAGGAGCATCGTTGCGTAGAGCCGTGATCATCTTCACGGCCGTTCTCGGATTTGTGTTGACGTCCCTGGGGCTGGGCGCCACGAGCGCACTCGCCGCGGGTGAGTCTTTGCAAGGCACGTTGAACAACGGGGGCCAGCCAGTGGCCGGCGTCGTCATCAACGTCTCCGACGAGAGCGGCAATTCGGCCGGTAAGGCGACCTCCGCCGCGGACGGCAAGTGGTCCGTCGCGGTCAAGGGGCCCGGTACCTACAAGGTCGACCTGGACACCACGACGCTCCCGCAGGGAGTGACCGTCACGAACGGCCGCCCCAGCCTGACCTTGACCGTCTTCGAGGGCGCCGCACGTAACGTGTTGTTCCCGCTGGGCGCCGCCGCCGCTTCGGGGAGCAAACCGGCGGAGACCGGAGGCACATCGCAGTTCGACCGGGTGGCCGACCTCGTCTACACCGGCATCCACTTCGGGTTGATCATCGCGCTCGCGGCGCTCGGCCTGTCGCTGATCTTCGGCACCATGGGCCTGACCAACTTCGCTCACGGCGAGTTGATCTCCTTCGGCGCGCTGGGCTGTTTCTTCCTCAACGTGAAGCTCGGCCTCCCGCTGATCCCGTCGGCGATCCTGGCGGTTGCCCTGGGTGCCGCCTTCGGCTACTTCCAGGACCGGGTGTTCTGGGGCTGGCTGCGGAA
>KL571236.1:112018-115852 GCA_000715855.1 Actinoplanes liguriensis | reverse complement strand
TTCCAGGACCGGGTGTTCTGGGGCTGGCTGCGGAACCGCCGCACCGGCCTGATCGGCATGATGATCATCTCGATCGGCCTGGCCCTGGTGCTCCGCTACGTCTACCTGTACTTCTTCGGCGGTGACACCCGGCAGTACTCGACGTACGTGGCACAGGCCGGCATGGACCTCGGCCCGATCGCGGTCGCCCCGAAGAACCTGGTCATGGACGTCGTCGCGATCGTCGTGCTGGTCGCGGTGTCACTGGCGCTGACCAAGACCCGGCTCGGCAAGGCCACCCGCGCGGTGTCGACCAACCCGGCGCTCGCCGCCGCTTCCGGCATCAGCGTCGACGCGATCATCCGCCTGGTCTGGACGATCGGTGGCGGCCTGGCCGCGCTCAGCGGCGTGATGCTGGCCCTCTTCCAGGGCGTGAACTACCAGATGGGCTTCCAGATCCTGCTCCTGGTGTTCGCCGCGGTCACGCTCGGCGGTCTCGGCACCGCGTTCGGCGCCCTGGTCGGCAGCCTCGTCGTCGGCCTGGCCACGCAGCTGTCCACGCTGTGGATCCCGACCGAGCTCAAGAACGTCGGCGCCCTGGTGGTGCTGATCGTGATCATCCTGTTCCGGCCGCAGGGCATCCTGGGTCGCCGCGAGCGGATCGGCTGAGGGAGGCTCGATGAACTGGGACGTAATCTTCGGCGTTTCGCTGGAGTCGCTGCTCAACGCCACCATGATCGCGTACGCACTGGCCGCGATCGGCCTGAACGTGCACTTCGGCTACACCGGCCTGCTGAACTTCGGCCAGTCGGCCTTCCTCGGCGTTGCCGCGTACGGCCTGGCCATGACCGTGTCCACCTTTGATCTGCCGTTCTGGCTCGGCATCGTGATCGGCCTGGTCGGCGCGGTGCTCCTGGCGCTGCTGCTGGGTATTCCGACGCTGCGGCTGCGGGCCGACTATCTGGCCATCGTGACGATCGCCGCGGCCGAGATCGTCCGCCTGCTGTTCCGCTCGGTCACGCTGAGCGAGTGGACCGGTGGCTCCGACGGTCTCCAGCGGTTCTCGGACGACTTCTACTCGATGAACCCGTACAGCAAGGGGCTCGAGATCGGTGTCGTCAACTTCGACGAGCGTGAACTGTGGGTGATGACGGTCGGATGGCTGCTCATCGCGCTCTCGCTGCTGATCGTCTTCCTGGCGATGCGCAGCCCGTGGGGCCGGGTCATCAAGGCGATCCGCGAGGACGAGGACGCGGTCCGCAGCCTCGGCAAGAACGTCGTGTCGTACAAGATGCAGTCGCTGATCCTCGGCGGCGTGCTCGGCTCGCTGGGCGGCTTCATCTTCGCCCTGAGCCGCGCGGCCGTGCAGCCGGACACCTACGGCACCGAGTTCACGTTCTACATGTACACGATCGTGATCCTGGGCGGCGCCGCCCGCGTGTTCGGCCCGGTCATCGGCTCGATGATCTTCTGGGTCCTGCTCGCGTTCATCAACGCGCTGCTGCCCGCGCTGATCAGCCAGGGATACATCCCCACCTGGATCATGACGCCCATCCAGGCGGGTGCGGTCGGCTACATCCTGGTCGGCCTCGGCCTGGTCCTCTTGCTGATCTTCCGTCCGCAGGGCATCTTCGGTGACAAGAAGGAGGTCATGCTCGATGGCCGATGACATCACCACCGTCCCGCCCGGCGTGGCCCGGGCCGCCGAGGCGCTCAAGGACGTCCCGCACGAGCCCGGCGCCAAGAAGAAGGACCCGATCCTGGTCGCCGACTCGGTCGTGCGCCGCTTCGGCGGTCTGACCGCCGTCAACGTGGGCCACGTCGAGATCCAGCGGGGCGCGATCACCGCGTTGATCGGCCCCAACGGCGCCGGCAAGACGACCTTCTTCAACCTGCTGACCGGGTTCGACCGGCCCGATGAGGGCAAGTGGGAGTTCAACGGCAAGCCGCTCGCCGGCGTGGCCGCCCACAAGGTGGCCCGCCAGGGCATGGTCCGCACGTTCCAGCTCACCAAGGCGCTGTCCCGGCTCTCGGTGATCGACAACATGCGGCTCGGCGGCACCGGTCAGAAGGGCGAGAGGTTCTGGCAGTCGCTGATCCCGGCGATCTGGCGCGGCCAGGAGAAGGAGATCACCGAGCGGGCCGACGAGCTGCTCGCCCGGTTCAAGCTCGACACCAAGCGCGAGGACTTCGCCGGCAGCCTCTCCGGCGGCCAGCGCAAGCTCCTCGAGATGGCCCGGGC
Organism: Actinoplanes liguriensis; assembly: GCA_000715855.1. Lineage (GTDB taxonomy): Bacteria > Actinomycetota > Actinomycetes > Mycobacteriales > Micromonosporaceae > Actinoplanes > Actinoplanes liguriensis. The sequence goes on along the minus strand of KL571236.1, from coordinate 113,631 downwards.
GCTGATGGTCCAGCCCGACATGGTCATGCTGGACGAGCCGATGGCCGGTGTTAACCCGGCCCTGACCCAGTCGCTGCTCGGGCACGTCAAGAGCCTGCGCGAGGACGGGATGACCGTCCTGTTCGTCGAGCACGACATGGACATGGTCCGCGACATCAGCGACTGGGTGATCGTGATGGGCCAGGGCAGCATCATCGCCGAGGGCACGCCGGACACCGTGATGGCCGACCCGCGGGTGATCGACGCGTACCTGGGCGCCCACCACGACGGCACCCAGCACGACCCCGAGGCCGTGGCTGAAGAGGTCGGCGAGGTCGCGGCTACCGACGAGTCCGCGGCTCCCGGTGGATCCGGGGCTTCGGCCGATTCGGCAGCTCCGGGCGATTTCGCAGCTCCGGGCGGATCCGGGGCTTCGGGCGAGGTTTCCGGCGAGAAGAAGGCGGCGGGCGCTGATGAGTGACGAGTCGAGCCACAAGATCGGCGACCGTTCGGAGCACCTGGCGGCCGCCGAGGGCGCCCTGGTCCGCGTCGACGACGTGACCGCGGGCTACCTCCCCGGCGTCAACATCCTCAACGGCTGCGACCTGTACGCCGCGCAGGGCGAGCTGGTCGGCATCATCGGCCCCAACGGCGCCGGCAAGTCGACCCTGCTCAAGGCCCTCTTCGGCCTGGTCAACGTCCGGTCGGGCGACGTCACGCTGCGCGGTGAGGCGATCACCAACCTGAAGGCCAACAAGCTGGTCGCCAAGGGGATCGGCTTCGTCCCGCAGACCAACAACGTCTTCGGGAACCTCACCATCGAGGAGAACCTCGAGATGGGGGTCTTCCTGGCGCCGAAGCGCTTCAAGGAGCGCTTCGACTTCGTCGCCGAGCTCTTCCCCGCCCTGGGCCAGCGCCGCAAGCAGCGGGCCGGCTCGCTCTCCGGCGGTGAGCGGCAGATGGTGGCGATGGGCCGGGCCCTGATGATGGAGCCCAGCGTGCTGCTGCTGGACGAGCCGTCGGCCGGTCTCTCGCCGGCCATGCAGGACGAGGTCTTCTTCCGCACCAAGCAGATCAACGAGACCGGCGTCACGGTGATCATGGTCGAGCAGAACGCCCGCCGCTGCCTGCAGATCTGCGACCGCGGCTACGTGCTGGACCAGGGCCGCAACGCCTACACGGCCTCCGGCCGCGACCTGATGCACGACCCGAAGGTGATCGAGCTCTACCTGGGCACGCTCGCCCGCGCCTGACCCACGCGACGGCGAAGGCCCCGGACCGCTGGTCCGGGGCCTTTTCGTGCGCCCGGCCGCCCGTTGAACAGTCCCCGCCGCTCCCAGGGGGGCGTCCCACGACCATTGTCGCGGGAAAGCCCAAGATCATGCCGGGGGCCTGTGGACAACCCGCTTCTGTGGACAACTTGCGCCACACCCCGCCGCCGGCCACGGGCCGGGAACGGCCCGGACCGGGCGGCCGGGCGCCGGGTGCCGGGTGCTGGGCGCCGGGTGCTGGGCGCCGGGTGCCGGGTGCTGGGCGGCCAGGTGGCCGGGTGCCCGGCTGGGCGGCCGGGCTGGGCGGCCGGGCTGGGCGGCGGGCGTCGGCTGGCTCTGGCCGTGGTTATGAGGCACGAATAA
>KL571236.1:107706-111840 GCA_000715855.1 Actinoplanes liguriensis | reverse complement strand
CCGTGGTTATGAGGCACGAATAACCACGGCCAGAGCCAGCCAAAGGCGGGAGCGCGGGACGGGCTGCACCACGGACGGGCGTGCGGGGGCGCGAGGCGGGCGCTGGAGCGTTGCGGCACGGACAGGCAACCTTGCTGGCCGAGGCGGTCGGCGGGGCTCACGGCGTACGCGCAAAGGCAGTTGATCTGGCGCGGAGCGCGGAAAAGGGCGAGGGCCCGGCCAATCGGCCGGGCCCTCGCTGGGGTGCTGGGTGAATCAGGAGATCTTGCCGGTCTGGTACGCGACGTTCTTGTACGTGTTGTCCGCGCCGTACTGGTAGATGCCGATGGTGGCCTCGGCCGGGTCACCGGCGTCGTTGAACTCGATCGGACCGCTGTTGCCGTCGTAGTCGATGTCCTTACCGGCGTCGAGCAGGGCCTTGCAGTCCTTGAAGGTGGTGCACTTCTCGCCACCCTTGCTGACGTCGGCGAGCTTCTTCGAGTACTCGCTGGGGGCGTCGCTCTTCGCGGCGACGGCGGCGAGTGCCGTCAGCGTGGTCGCGTCGTACGACTCGGCGGCGTAGGTGTAGTCCTTCAGCGACGGGTCGATCGTCAGCAGCTGCTTCTTGAAGTCGTCGCTGGCCTTGGCGCCCGGGGTGGTGCCCTTCGCGCCCTCGAAGGTCCCGTTCGGGAACTCCTTGCCGTAGTTCGACAGGTTGCCGTCGACGAAGTACCACTTCTTGGCCTTGGCGGTCAGGCCCGCCTCGACCAGCTTCGGGACGATCTTCTTGGTCTCGTCGAAGCCGATCATGACGATCGCGTCGGGGTTCGCAGCCTTGATCTTGCCGACCTCGGCGGAGAAGTCGGCCGCCTTCGGGTCGTAGACCTCTTCGGCGGCAACCGTGCCGCCGCCGGACTCGATCGCGGCGCGGGCCGACTTCGCGAGGCCGGTGCCGTACGCGTCCTGCATGACCAGCAGGCCGACCTTGGCGTTGCCGTCGGCGACGATCAGGTCACCGAGGACGCGGCCCTGGAGCTGGTCCGGCGGCGCGGTCCGGAAGTAGAGGCCCTTGTCGTTGTACGTCGTGAACTGGTCCGACGTGTTGGCCGGCGAGATCTGAACGACGCCCGCACCGGTGATCTTGTCGATCACGGACAGCGAGACCGAGGACGAGGCGGCGCCGATGATGACGTCGGCCTTCTCGGCGAGCAGCTTGTTCACCGACTGGCTGGCGATGTCGGTGGAGGTGTCACCGGAGTCGGTGTCGCTCTCCACGACGTCCTTGCCCAGCACGCCACCGGCCGCGTTGATGTCCTTGACGGCGAGCTTGACGCCGGCGAACTCGGGCGGGCCGAGGAAGGCAAGAGAACCGGTCTGCGGCAGCAGGGTGCCGATCTTCAGCACGCCGTCGCCGGCGGCCGTCGTGGCGGCCGAGGTCGAACCGGAGGTCGGCTCGTCGCTGTCGTTAGAGCACGCGCCCAGGGCAAGGGAAGCGGCACCCAGCACGGCGACGCTGCGCCATGCGAAGTTGCGGCGGATCATCAATTCTCCTTTGTCCAGCTGCGGTGGTAGCGGGGTGACGCCCCACCGCCATGTTGCTGATGGAGGCAACCTAATGAGATGAAGACCGCTGCACTAGGTGCAGAGCGCTGCTGCAACAGGACAGTTGCGTAGTCGTAACCTTACCCATCGGTCAGACAGATCGGCCGGGGGCAAGATGGGCACGGCACTTCCCTTCGCCGGTGCACAGCGGCAATCTGTCAGCCGAAACACCCCTTGAACCCCTCTAGGAGTCATCATGATCCGCAGCCACTCGGGCCGGGCGATCCTCGGTCTGGCCGCCGCGGCAGCGCTCACGCTGTCCTCGGCCGCATGCGGTTCGGAGTCCGACGACACGTCCACCGGCTCCGCGCCGCTGCCCAGTGCCTCCGCGGACACCGGCCTCGCCGGCAAGGTCCCGGCCGACATCAAGGCCGCCGGCAAGCTGGTGATCGGCACCGACTCGACGTATGCGCCGAACGAGTACCTCGACGCTGACGGCAAGACCATCGTCGGCTTCGACGTCGACCTGTTCAACGCCGTCGCGCAGAAGCTCGGCCTGACCACCGAGTGGCAGACCGCCAAGTTCGACAGCATCATCCCGGGCGTGGGCAGCGGGAAGTACACGGTCGGCGTCTCGTCGTTCACGATCAACGCCGACCGGGAGAAGGAGGTCAACATGATCTCGTACTTCTCCGCGGGCACCCAGTGGGCCGCCAAGGCCGGCGCCACGCTCAACCCGGACGACGCCTGCGGCAAGAAGATCGCCGTGCAGACCGCGACGGTGCAGGCCGACGACCTGAAGACCCGGTCGAAGAAGTGCACCGACGGTGGCAAGGCCGCGATCACCATCGATCAGTACCAGGCCCAGTCGGACGCCACCAACGCCGTGGTGACCGGCAAGGACGAGGCCATGCTCGCCGACTCCCCGATCGTGGCGTACGCGGTGAAGCAGACGAACGGCCAGCTCGCGCTGCTCGGTGACATCTACGACTCGGCGCCGTACGGCTACGCGGTCGGCAAGACCCAGACCGAGTTCGCGAACGTGATCGCCGAGGCGGTCAAGGCGCTGATCGCCGACGGCACCTACAAGCAGATCCTCGACAAGTGGGGCACCACGGCCGGCGCGATCGACACGCCCGCGGTGAACCCCGCGGCATGACGCGACCGACCGAGCCCGGACGGGAGCGGCCCGAGCCGATCAAGGCCGTGCCCGTCCGGCACCCCACCAGGTGGGTGGCGATCGCCGTGCTCGCGGTGCTCGTCGCGATGTTCCTGCACCTGATCTTCACGAACGCCGGCTTCCGGTGGTCGTTCATCTTCTCCTCGTACGCGCCGGGCAAGCGCGGTGTGATGTTCACCGAGCCGGTCCTGGAGGGCCTGCGGGGGACGATCCTGCTGACCGTGTTCTCGATGCTGATCGGCGTCGGGCTCGGCATCGTGATCGCGATCATGCGGCTCTCGCCGAACCGGGTGCTCTCCACCGTCGCGTGGGTGTACACCTGGTTCTTCCGGGCCGTGCCGCGGCTCGTGCTCGCGGTGATCTTCGGCAACCTGAACATCCTGTGGACCCGGATCGGCTTCGGCCTGCCGTTCGACAAGCAGATCGGCGACCTGTTCGGGATCGACAACTTCGACGGGCAGATCTTCAGCATCAAGTCGACCGACCTGCTCGCCGGGTTCGTGGCCGGCATGATCGCGCTCGGGTTGTCCGAGGCGGCGTACATGGCCGAGATCGTCCGGGCCGGCATCCAGTCGATCGACACCGGGCAGGCCGAGGCGGCGGTGGCCCTGGGCATGTCCCGCGGCCAGGTGCTGCGCCGGATCGTGCTGCCGCAGGCGATGCGGGTGATCGTGCCGCCGACCGGCAACGAGGTCATCGCGATGGTCAAGGACACGTCGCTCGTGGCGTACGTGCCGGTGACCGGGGAGCTGTTCTTCCAGTTGCAGCAGGTCGAGGCCCGTACCTTCGTGGTCCTGCCCTGCCTGGTCGCCGCGCTGATCTGGTATCTGATCATCTGCAGCGTCCTGATGGTGATCCAGTTCTTCGTCGAGCGGCATTTCAGCAAGGGGTACGGCGTGGCAGGCAAGGCCCGTCAGCGGCTCCGCGACATCGAGGTCGAGCAGGGCGGGCGGATCACGGCATGACCGAGATGGTGAAGGCGGAGAACGTCCACAAGTCGTTCGGCTCGCTCGAAGTGCTCAAGGGTGTCGACCTGACCGTCCCGCAGGGCGGCGTGACCTGCGTGCTCGGCCCGTCCGGCTCGGGCAAGTCGACGTTCCTGCGCTGCATCAACCACCTGGAGAAGCTCAACGCCGGCCGGATCCTGGTCGACGGCGAGCTGGTCGGCTACCGCGAGCGCGGCGGCAAGCTGCACGAGCTCAGCGAGCGCGAGGTCGCCCGGCAGCGGCAGGCGATCGGCATGGTGTTCCAGCGGTTCAACCTCTTCCCGCACATGACCGTCCTGGACAACGTCATGGAGGCGCCCTGCCGCGTCAAGAAGGAGAGCAAGGCGGAGGTACGGGATCGCGCCCTCGCCCTCCTCGAGCGGGTCGGCCTCGCCGAGAAGGTGGCGAACTATCCGGGCCAGCTCTCCGGCGGCCAGCAGCAGCGGG
>KL571236.1:99441-107468 GCA_000715855.1 Actinoplanes liguriensis | reverse complement strand
TGCGGCCCAAGGTGATGCTCTTCGACGAGCCGACCAGCGCTCTGGACCCGGAGCTGGTCGGTGAGGTGCTCGAGGTGATGAAGGGCCTGGCCCGGGACGGAATGACGATGATCGTGGTGACCCACGAGATCGGCTTCGCCCGGGAGGTGGCCGACGAGGTGGTCTTCATGGACGGCGGTGTGGTCGTCGAGCAGGGCGCGCCGGGCGAGATCATCGCGAATCCGCAGCAGGAACGTACCAAGGCATTCCTCAGCAAGGTGCTGTAAAGCGGGCGGGGCGGTCGGCGTTCTTGTCGTACCCGCGGTCTAGAGTTCCTGGACGTGAGCGACGACGTGACGACCCCCCGCCTCCTGTTGCTGGACGGCCACTCGCTGGCCTACCGGGCCTATCACGCCCTGCCCGTGGAGAACTTCTCCACGGTCACCGGCCAGGCGACCAACGCGGTGTTCGGCTTCACCTCGATGCTCATCAACATGCTGCGCGACGAGAAGCCGACGCACATCGTGGTCTCCTTCGACCTCTCGCGGAAGTCGTTCCGCACCGAGAAATACGCGGAGTACAAGGCCGGCCGCTCCGAGACCCCGGCGCCCTTCCAGGGTCAGGTCAGCCTGATCAAGGAGGTTCTGGAGGCGCTGCGCATCCCGGTCGTGGAGAAGGACAACTACGAGGCCGACGACGTCATCGCGACGCTCGCCACGCAGGCCCGCGCGGCCGGCATGGAGGTGCTCATCTCCTCCGGCGACCGGGACGCGTTCCAGCTCGCCGACGAGCACGTCACGATCCTCTACCCGGTCCGCGGCGTCTCCGAGGTCTGGCGGATGACCCCCGCGGCGATCGAGGCGAAGTATTTCGTGCCCCCCACGCGCTACCGGGACAAGGCCGCCCTGGTCGGCGAGGCCAGCGACAACCTGATCGGGGTGCCCGGCGTCGGCGACAAGACCGCCGCCAAGTGGATCAATGAGTACGGCGGGCTGGACGGCGTGATCGCCAACGCCGACAAGATCAAGGGCAAGGCCGGCGAGAGCCTGCGCGCGCACCTGGCCGAGGTCATGCGCAACTACGATCTGAACAAGCTGGTCTGCGACCTGGAGCTGTCGAAACGCCCGGAGGACGTGCGCTGGCACGGGTGGGATCGCGAGGCGGTGCACCAGGTCTTCGACGCGCTGGAGTTCCGGGTGCTGCGCGAGCGCCTCTACTCGTACCTGGAGGCCGTCGAGCCCGAGGCCGAGTCCGGCTTCGACCTGGAGGGCCGGGTGCTGCACGGCGGTGAGGTCGCCGCCTGGCTCACCGAGCACGCCGCCGCGGCCCCGGTCGGCGTCGCCGTCACCGGCACCTTCGGCCGCGGCACCGGCCAGGTCACCGGCATCGCGGTGGCCACCGGGAGCGGCCCGGCCGCCTGGTTCGACCCGGCCGGGCTGGACGAGAGCGACGAGGGCGCGGTCGCCGCGTGGCTCGCCGACCCCGAGCGGCCCAAGGTGATCCACGACGCGAAGCCGGCGCTGCTGGCCTTCCGCGCGCACGGCTGGCAGTTCGAGGGCGTCACCGTCGACACCGCCATGGCGGCCTACCTGGCCAAGCCCGACCAGCGGGCCTACGACCTGACCGACCTCGCCCTGCGCTATCTCAAGCGCGAGCTCAAGGTCGACGCCCCGGCCTCCGACAACGGCCAGCTGGCCCTCTCGTTCGGTGACGAGGAGGAGGACACCGCGGTCGAGGAGGGCGTGATGCTCCGCGCCCGCGCCACGCTCGACCTGGCCGACGTGCTCACCGCCGAGCTGTCCCGCGACGGCGGCGAGTCGCAGCGCCTGCTCGCCGAGGTGGAGCAGCCGCTCTCGGTGGTGCTCGCCGAGATGGAGAGCAGGGGCATCGCCGCCGACACGGATTACCTCTCCGAGCTGGAGTCGCACTTCGGCGGCGAGGTGAAGGCGGCCCAGCAGGCGGCGCACGAGGTGCACGGCCGGGAGTTCAACCTCGGCTCGCCCAAGCAGCTGCAGGAGATCCTCTTCGTCGAGCGCAACCTGCCGAAGACCAAGAAGATCAAGTCCGGATACACCACGGACGCGGACGCGCTGCAGGACCTGTTCCTCAAGACCGAGGACCCGCTGCTCGCCCACCTGTTGCGCTACCGGGACATGGCCAAGCTCAAATCGACGGTGGACGGGCTGCTCAAGTCGGTCTCCGACGACGGCCGCATCCACACCACGTTCAACCAGACGGTTGCCGCGACCGGCCGGCTCTCGTCGACGGACCCGAACCTGCAGAACATCCCGATCCGCACCGAGGAGGGCCGGCGGATCCGTCGCGCGTTCATCGTCGGCAGCGGGTTCGAGCAGCTCATGACGGCGGACTACAGCCAGATCGAGATGCGGATCATGGCCCACCTGTCGGAGGACACGGCGCTGATCGCGGCGTTCAACTCGGGCGCCGATTTCCATGCGGCCACGGCCTCGTCGGTCTTCCACGTGGAGCTCGGCGACGTCACTCCCGATCAGCGTCGCAAGATCAAAGCCATGAACTACGGATTGGCGTACGGACTGAGCTCTTATGGCCTGTCGAACCAGCTCACCATCAGCAACGACGAGGCGAAGGCCCTGATGGACGAGTACTTCGAGCGGTTCGGCGGGGTCCGGGACTATCTGCAGTCCGTCGTCGCCCAGGCCGGCAAGGACGGGTACACCGCCACCATCCTCGGCCGCCGCCGTTACCTGCCCGACCTGAGCAGCGACAACCGTCAGCGACGCGAGATGGCACAGCGGATGGCGTTGAACGCGCCGATCCAGGGTTCCGCCGCGGACATCATCAAGATCGCGATGCTGAACGTCGACCGCGCGCTGCGCGAGTCGCAGCTGACCTCCCGGATGCTGCTGCAGGTCCACGACGAGCTGGTCTTCGAGGTCGCGCCGGGGGAGCGGGAGCCCCTGGAGGAGCTGGTCCGCCGCGAGATGGGCAACGCCATGACGCTGGCCGTCCCGCTGGAGGTGTCCGTCGGCACCGGGCGGGACTGGAACGGCGCCGACCACTGACGGGTGATCGGCCGCCCGGTTGTGGCCCGTTCGGGGTGTCTGAAGCTCTTTCGGGCACCCCGGGGGCAATGTGGTTTGCCCGGATCTGGGAGGCTGGACCGATGTCGAGCAGATCGATATCGATGGAACAGGCCGTGATCCCGCCGATGGGTCCCACCGAACAGGTCCGGCTGGTCACGGCCCCGGATGCCGAGCTCGGGCTCGGCGTGGCGCCGCTCGAAGCCTCCAACGCCACGGTGTTCGCCACCATGTTCAAGGCGCTCGGCGATCCGGTCCGGCTCCGGCTGCTCTCGATGATCGCGTCGGCGCCCGACGGCGAGATCTGTGTCTGTGACCTGAGCAGCGCGTTCCACCTGACCGGGCCGACGATCTCGCACCACCTGCGGATCCTGCGGGAGGCCGGGCTGGTCGACAGCGACCGGCGGGGCACCTGGGTCTACTACCGCGCGGTGCCGGCCACGCTGATCCTGCTCGCGGGTCTGCTGCACACGGCTTAGGGCCGCTTCAGCGCCTCGGGCTTGTGCACGGCGTCCCGGCCGGTCTTGTCACTGCGTACGCGAAATTGCGGCTCTTCTTTCGAAGCGGCAACGGTCCGGCCGGCGGTCTCGGTCCGCTCGGTGATCTTCTGCTCGACGGTTCCGTGGACGGTCTGGCCGTGGCTGCGCCAGGTGACGTCGTCGCCCTTCTTCAGATCCTTCTGCGTCATGCCGGGGCGGATACCCGCCGGATCCCGGAGGAAACCGGCGGGGTCGGGCGGAAAGGTTGGCTTCCGGAAACCGGCGGGCTCGGGCAGGAAGGTCGGCTTCCCGGAAACCGGCGGGGCCAGGCGCGAAAGATCGGCTTCCGGAAACCGGCGGGCTGTCAGGCGGGGAGGTCGCAGACGAAGATCGCGGTTCCCGGGAAGAGGCGGCCGCGCAGTGGGCTCCACTGGCCCCAGATCTCCTCGTGACCCTCGGGCCACTCCGGCTCGATCAGGTCCCGGAGCACGAAGCCGGCCGCGACCAGCTCCCGGATCCGGTCGCCGAGCGTGCGGTGCTGCTCCAAATAGGTGAGCTGCCCCTGATCGTCCCTTTCCACGTAGGGCGACCGGTTGAAGTACGAGTTCCGCGCGACGAGGCCCTCCTCGTCGGGCTCGTCCCAGAAGATCCACCGCATCGGGTGAGTGACGGAGAACACCCAACTCCCGCCGGGCCGCAGCACCCGGGCCACCTCGCGCATCGCCGCCGCCGAGTCCGCCACGAACGGGATCGCGCCGAAGGCCGTGCACACGATGTCGAACGACGCCGCCCGGAACGGCAGCGCCAGCGCGTCCGACTGGACCAGCGGGACGCTCACCCGGCTCCGGGCCGCTGCTTCGGCCGCGTGCTTGAGCATGCCCGCGGAGAGGTCCATCGCGACCGGCTTCGCGCCCTGCACCCGCAGCCACCGAGCGCCGGCGGCGGCTCCGGCGCCCAACTCCAGGATCTTTTTCCCGCGTACGTCGCCGAGCAGTCCCGCGTCGGCCTCCCGCAACCGCTCCGGGCACCAGACGAAGTCGACGTCGCCGAGGAAGGCGCCGTGCTCGTCCTGGTAGTCGTCGGCGTCAAGATCCCACCAGGACCGGTTGGCGTGGCGCGTCTCGTCCTCGGTGACCCGGATCTGGTTGCCGGTCACCCGGCCGTACGGGGGATTCTCAGTCACCCGAGTACGGTACGGCAGGCGTGGCGGGCGTCCTTAATCGGCATAAAACGGGCATGCTGACGGGTTCTGAGCGAACAATGTGCCGCGGTCCTCAGGAGGGCTTGCAACCTGTGGTAATGCGCACGGTAAGCTAGTCGATGCGCTCGCGGAACGTGTGCCTCGGCAGGGAGCAGGTTCCGTGGCCGCCGGTCCCGGCATGATCGACTGTAATGATCAGACTGCTCTCGGTGGGTTGTCTTGTCTCGTTCGTTCGTGCCGCTTCTGGCGGCAGTTCCGCTGAGCGCGAGAGACACCACGAATCCATCCGTTCGGAGCAACTGTCCACATGACGAGCAGCATCGAGGCCACCTCGAGCGCCAACCGTGTCACCGTCGACGACCTCGGCTCTGAGGAAGCTTTCCTCGCAGCCATCGACGAGACCATCAAGTACTTCAACGACGGCGACATTGTCGAAGGCACCGTCGTCAAGGTCGATCGGGACGAGGTCCTGCTCGACATCGGCTACAAGACCGAGGGCGTCATCCCCTCGCGCGAGTTGTCGATCAAGCACGACGTGGACCCCGCGGAAGTGGTGTCGGTCGGTGACCACATCGAAGCCCTCGTCCTCACCAAGGAGGACAAGGAAGGCCGTCTGATCCTCTCGAAGAAGCGCGCTCAGTACGAGCGGGCTTGGGGCACCATCGAGAAGATCAAGGAAGAGGACGGTGTCGTCCGCGGCTCGGTCATCGAGGTCGTCAAGGGTGGTCTCATCCTGGACATCGGCCTCCGTGGCTTCCTGCCGGCCTCCCTGGTCGAGATGCGGCGCGTCCGCGACCTGCAGCCGTACGTCGGCCGCGAGCTCGAGGCGAAGATCATCGAGCTGGACAAGAACCGCAACAACGTGGTTCTGTCCCGCCGCGCCTGGCTCGAGCAGACGCAGTCCGAGGTTCGCACCGAGTTCCTCAACAAGCTGCAGAAGGGCCAGGTCCGCAAGGGCGTCGTGTCCTCCATCGTCAACTTCGGCGCGTTCGTCGACCTCGGCGGTGTGGACGGCCTGGTGCACGTCTCCGAGCTCTCCTGGAAGCACATCGACCACCCCTCCGAGGTCGTCGAGGTCGGCCAGGAGGTCGAGGTCGAGGTGCTGGACGTCGACCTGGACCGCGAGCGCGTCTCGCTGTCGCTGAAGGCGACCCAGGAAGACCCGTGGCGTCAGTTCGCCCGGACCCACGCGATCAACCAGATCGTGCCGGGTAAGGTCACCAAGCTGGTTCCGTTCGGCGCCTTCGTCCGCGTGGACGACGGCATCGAGGGCCTGGTGCACATCTCCGAGCTGGCCGAGCGTCACGTCGAGCTGCCCGAGCAGGTTGTCCAGGTCGGCTCCGACGTCCTGGTCAAGGTCATCGACATCGACCTCGAGCGCCGCCGGATCTCGCTGTCGCTCAAGCAGGCCAACGAGGGCTTCGTCGAGGGCGAGGAGCACTTCGACCCGACCCTCTACGGCATGGCCGCGACGTACGACGCCGAGGGCAACTACATCTACCCGGAGGGCTTCGACCCCGAGACGGGCGAGTGGCTCGAAGGCTTCGAGAAGCAGCGCGAGACGTGGGAGAAGCAGTACGCCGACGCCCGCGAGCGCTGGGAGGCCCACACCAAGCAGGTGCAGGCGTCCCGCGACGCCGACGCCGAGGCTGCGCTCAACCCGGTTTCGGCCGGCGGCGTGACCTCCTCGTCGTCGTCCTCTTCCTCGTCGAGCTCGTCGGCCCCGGCGCGCTCCGCCGAGGAGCCCGCGGGCACCCTGGCCACCGACGAGGCTCTCGCCGCCCTGCGCGAGAAGCTGGCCGGCGGCAAGAGCTGACCGCTCCGGTTGCTCCGGTAACAACCTGAGAAAGACCGTCCCGGCTTCGGCTGGGGCGGTCTTTCCGCTTTCCCGGACCCGGCGGTGGTCCGGGTGCGGCTGCGCGACGGTGCGGCCGTGCGGCGGCTGCGCGCCGGTGCGGCGGTGCGGCCGTGTGGCTGTGCGACGGTGCGCCGTGTGGCTGCGCGGCCGTGTGGCTGCCCGACCGTGTGGCTGCCCGACCGCGTGGCTGCGCGGCCGTGTGGCTGCGCGGCCGTGTGGCTGCTTGGCGTTCGCCAAGTCGTGACCCGGGCTCGCCGCGCCGGGTAGCCGTCGGGCCGGGATACTGATCCCATGCTGATGGTCGGTCTCACGGGTGGCATCGGTGCCGGCAAGAGCGCCGTCTCCGCACGGCTCGCCGAGCGCGGTGCGGTGATCATCGACGCCGACAAGCTGGCACGTGAGGTCGTCGAGCCGGGCACCGAAGGGCTCGCCGAGATCGTGGCCACGTTCGGCTCGGGCGTGCTCACCCCGGAGGGCAGGCTCGACCGGCCGGCGCTGGGCTCGAAGGTCTTCGGCGACGAGGAAGCCCGCCGCAAACTGGAGCGGATCATCCACCCCCGGGTCCGGGCGCGCACCGCCGAACTGGTCAAGGCCGCGCCACCGGACGCGATCGTCGTGAACGACGTGCCGCTGCTCGTCGAGACGGGGCTGGCACCGACGTACCACCTGGTGATTGTCGTCACGGCGAGCAGCGAGGTGCGGACGCAACGCCTCGTCCGCGACCGCGGCATGGCAGCGGCGGAAGCGGCCGCCCGGATCAGCGCGCAGGCCGACGACGCCACCCGCCGGGCCGCGGCCGACGTGATCCTGCCCAATGAGGACGACCTCGCCGCGCTGCACACCCGCGTCGACACGCTCTGGCGGGACCGGCTGATCGACTTCGAACGCAACGTGCGCCTGCACAACGCCGCCCGCAAAGCCGCCGAGCTGAGCATCGTCCCGCCCGATCCGGCCTGGCCGCAGGACGCCGACCGGCTGATCGCGCGGATCCGGCACCACCTCGGGGCGGTTGACGTCCATCACATCGGGTCCACCGCGGTTCCCGGTCTGCCCGCCAAAGACATCATCGACCTCATGCTTTCGGTACGGACGTTGGCCGCGGCCGACGCCCTCGCCCCGCGCCTCGCGGCAGCCGGCTTCCCGCCGCGCTCCGGCGAGTGGGCGGACAACGCGCGCGGCCTGCCCGGGGTGACGTGGCCGAAACGGCTCCACGGCTCCGCCGACCCCGGCCGGCCGGTGCTGCTGCACGTGCGTGTCACCGGCTCGCCGGGGTGGCGCTTCGCGCTGCTCATGCGCGACCACCTGCGGGCGGTGCCCGAAGCCCGCGACGCGTACGCGGCGGCGAAGGCCACGCTGGCGCTGCGCTTCGCCGACCGGGCGGGCTACGCGGCGGCCAAGGAGCCGTGGTTCGACGAGGAGGCACAGGCTGTCTCTTATACACATCTCTG
>KL571236.1:99004-99172 GCA_000715855.1 Actinoplanes liguriensis | reverse complement strand
CGGTGGCCCGGTGGCCCGGTGGCCCGGTGGCGAAGGCGGCCGACCGGCTGACCACGGATCGCCAAATGAGGTCGTCGACCCATGTCTTGCGCCTTTTCCACTTGGCGACAATATTCTTCTCGGTGCCGCACGGAGAAAAATGTTTTTAGCGCCTCCTGACGCTTACAC
>KL571236.1:94976-98754 GCA_000715855.1 Actinoplanes liguriensis | reverse complement strand
TGGGGTGGAGCGCGTCGGAGGCGTGGGCAGCTGTCACCGCAGGAGATGATCGGCGTCGGCAGGCGACCGCCGCCCAACCGCAGCCAGCGGATCCTGCCCCTGCCGCTGCGCCTCGGGCTGTGCCTGCCCCTGCATCTCGCGCTGTCGCTGCGCCTGCGCCTTGCGTTGCTCTTATGCCTGTGCGCTGCGCTGTTCCTCGCCCGGATCCGGACCCTGGGGCCGCGGCTGCGTCTCGCCCGGAGGCAGCTCGTGGCCCTGCGCCTCGGCCGGAGAAGGTCTCCTCTTGGACAGGCCGGGAACTGGGTCCGCTAAACGTGCCCGGCCTGACTCGGCTTGCGTCTGGCTGTGGGCGCTCTGGGCTTTTGATTGTTTTAGTGGGCTGGTGTGTTGTGGTGGTCCAGGTGACACTCGGTCAGTTGGAATGGCGCCGGGTTCGTTGTGGTCACCGGGCGGTGGTGCAGCCTACAGAAGGCAATTACTGCATCGAGGTGAGAACTGCTTCTTTGGGTGTGCGCGGTCCACCGGAAATGCTTGATTTTTGCTAAGGGTTGAGCGTCATTTTGCCTCTGTGACGCTTTTGTCTCTGCAGGCAGGGCCGGTAAGCGTGGGCATGTGGCTTGGCGAGTAGCTGGGTGAGGCGCTGGGCGGGGGTGATCCATTCGGGGGCGCGGTGAAGTTGGTGATCACGTTTTGCCTGCTCGGGATTGGCATCTGGTGGCTTGTGGACGACGGGCGTTGGGGGCGGTAGCTCCTGGCCGGGGCAGGTGTGGTGACGGCCGCTGGAACCTGAGAGTCGGAGGGGGCCATCACCTCTGCCTCGAGTGTGGCTCGGGCGGTCATGATCGTGTCGGTGGGCTGTGGATGAGCGGCCGGTGTGGATAACTCGCGCCGGGGTTGACGGCGGTCGCGGCGGCCGGTCGGCATTTCGCTCGACCCTCGCGGGTGCGCTCGCCGGAGGCCGGGGCGCATCGACCGCGAAGCGGCGCGGCTGGACCGTTGGATGGTCCCGACCGCGCACGTCGGCCGCCGCGAGCGGCCTACCCAGCCAGGGTAGGTGGCGCGGGAAAGGCCCGACAATGGCGCACGACGCAACCGAATGTGCACCATCGGCACGGCCGGGATGACGGGTGTGGGGGGCGTGCGGCGGGCGCTGCCGGAACTTGTCATACCCCCGACGTACGGTGGTCTCATGGCGCTCGACATCCCACGACTCGACGGCCGGTTCGAGGTCATCAGTGACTACGAACCGGCAGGTGACCAGCCCGCGGCGATCGATGAGCTGGAGCGGCGGGTCCGCAACGGTGACCTGCACACCGTGCTGCTCGGCGCCACCGGCACCGGTAAGAGCGCGACCACCGCTTGGCTGATCGAGCGGCTGCAGCGGCCCGCGCTCGTCCTCGCGCCGAACAAGACGCTCTGCGCGCAGCTCGCCAAGGAGTTCCGCGAGCTGATGCCGAACAACGCCGTCGAATACTTCGTCAGTTACTACGACTACTACCAGCCTGAGGCGTATATCGCCCAGACGGACACCTACATCGAGAAGGACTCCTCGGTCAACGAGGAGGTGGAGCGCCTCCGTCACTCGGCGACCATGTCGCTGCTGACCAGGCGTGACACGATCGTGGTGGCCACGGTCAGCGCGATCTACGGCCTGGGCACCCCGCAGGAGTACATCGAGCGGGCGGTCAAGGTGAAGGTCGGCGGCGAGATCGACCGGGACAAGCTGCTGCGCCGGCTGGTCGATATCCAGTACGCACGGAACGACGTCGCCTTCCAGCGCGGCACGTTCCGGGTGCGGGGCGACACGCTGGAGATCATCCCGGCCTACGAGGAGCTCGCCGTCCGGGTGGAGCTCTTCGGCGACGAGGTGGAGAAGCTCTACTATCTGCACCCGCTCACCGGCGAGGTGGTGCGCGAGGTCGACGAGCTGATCATCTTCCCGGCGACGCACTATGTGGCCGGCCCGGAGCGGATGGAGCGGGCGATCCGTGACATCGAGGCCGAGCTGGGCGAGCGCCTGGCCGAGCTGGAGCGCCAGGGCAAGCTGCTGGAGGCGCAGCGGCTGCGGATGCGCACCACCTACGACATCGAGATGATGCGCCAGGTCGGCTTCTGCAACGGCATCGAGAACTATTCGATGCACATGGACGGGCGGCAGCCGGGCGAGCCGGCGTACACGTTGCTCGACTACTTCCCGGACGACTTCGTCACCGTCATCGACGAGTCGCACGTCACGGTCCCGCAGATCGGCGGGATGTATGAGGGCGACGCCTCGCGGAAACGGATCCTGATCGAGCACGGGTTCCGGCTGCCCAGCGCCGCCGACAACCGGCCGCTGCGGTGGGACGAGTTCCTCGAGCGGGTCGGCCAGATGGTCTTCCTCTCCGCGACCCCGGGGAACTGGGAGATGGAGCGGGCACAGGGCGAGTTCGTCGAGCAGGTGATCCGGCCGACCGGCCTGGTCGACCCGCAGGTCGTGGTGAAACCGACCAAGGGCCAGATCGACGACCTGATGCACGAGATCAAGCTCCGGACGGAGAAGGACGAGCGGGTCCTGGTCACCACGCTGACCAAGAAGATGGCCGAGGACCTGACCGACTATCTCCTGGAGAACGGCATCCGCGTCCGCTACCTGCACTCCGAGGTGGACACGCTGCGCCGGGTCGAGCTGCTCAAGGAGCTGCGCAAGGGTGACTACGACGTCCTGGTCGGCATCAACCTGCTGCGGGAGGGTCTCGACCTGCCCGAGGTGTCGCTGGTGGCGATCCTCGACGCGGACAAGGAGGGCTTCCTGCGCAGTGGGCGGTCGCTGATCCAGACGATCGGCCGGGCCGCGCGGAACGTGTCCGGCGAGGTCCACATGTATGCGGACAAGATCACGCCGTCGATGCGGGACGCGATCGACGAGACCGACCGGCGTCGCGCGAAGCAGATCGCCCACAACGAGGCGAACGGGATCGTGCCGCAGGCGCTCCGGAAGAAGATCCACGACATCCTCGACGACATCTATCGGGATGCCGAGGACACCGACGCGATGGTGGGCGGGGCCGGTCGCCAGATGTCGCGCGGCAAGGCGCCCGTTCCGGAGACCCGCTCGAAGGCGCGCGGTGCGTCCGGGCCGGCGCGCGAGGGGATGGCGCGGGTGGAGTTGGCGCAGCTCATCCAGGATCTGAACGATCAGATGCTGGGGGCCGCCCGGGAGCTGCAGTTCGAGCTGGCGGCTCGGATCCGGGACGAGATCGGCGAGCTGAAGAAGGAGCTGCGGGGGATGGACGCGGCCGGGGTGAAGTAAAGATTTGGTGCGGGTCCAGGAGGACGAGTGGGGACGACTCTGTAATCCAGCGTGGCCGGCAATCCCCAGGTCCGGCTCTTCGGATGAGTCACTTCCTGGACCCGCATGTACCAGGATAGGCCCTGTTGCGCCGTCCGGGTGCGGCCAAACGCACTCGTGCCTCGCTGCGACGATCGCGCCCCGAGGGGTGCCGGTGCGGCGATAACCGTCGCGAGGGGTGCTGCTGCGGCGATAACCGTCGCGAGGGGTGCCGGTGCGGTGATAACCGTCGCGAGGGATGCCGGTGCGGCGATTGCCGCTCGAGCAGCGATGGTGCGGCGACTTCGACCCGCGAGAAAACTGGCGTGGCAATCGCGCCGCGAGAAACGACCGCGCGGGATCAGCCGAGAGATCGGCCCGGGCAGCGGTGCTGCGGCGAATCGGCGCGGTGCTGCGGGGAGTTGGCCCGGGCGGCGGTGCTGCGGGGAGTTGGCCCGGGCGGCGGTG
>KL571236.1:89022-94748 GCA_000715855.1 Actinoplanes liguriensis | reverse complement strand
AGTTGGCCCGGGCGGCGGTGCTGCGGGGGATCGGGCTGGCGGCAGCGGTGCTGCGGGGGGATCCGGCTGGGCAGGGGTGCTGCCGGGGATCGGCCCGAGTGAGCGGTGCTGCCGGGATCGAGCCGGGGGATCAGCGCGGCGGGGAGTGGTCAGCCGGCGAAGAAGTCGTGGTCGGGGTGTGGGCGGCCGGACTGCGGCGACAGGTCCGTGAAGTATTCGGCCAGCGGCGGCTTGGCGAGCGTCGCCGCGATCAGTGCACGCCACTGAGCGTTGCGCTCGGTGCGCCGGAAGTTGTGGTCCTGAGCCTCCATCGAGTCCCACTCGACGAGCAGCGCGAACCGGTTCGCCATCTCGGTGCCACGCTTCAGCCGTAAGCCACGGCAGCCCTCGGCGCCCGCGATCAGCGGACGGGCGAGTTGATAGGCGGCGACGAAGTCGTCCTCCCGGCCGGGCAGGATGTCGATTAGCGTGACTTCGAGGATCATGCCCACAAGAGTCCCATACGCACCAGATGGCGCGGTGGCCGCCGTCGGCCGGTGAAACGGGCGGCACCGCTTGCCGGTCGTTGCAGCTGAGGGGCGTCATGATCACCGATGGGGACGAGAAGTGGCTGGTGAGGGCCATGATGACGCGCTGCGCACAGGTTACGACGGGGTGTCGCCGGACTTACGTACCGGTAATGCCTGCCGTGAGGGGTTTGGACCGCGACCCCAGCCACTCTTCGGCGCCCGATGTGTCGATCGGGGCGGAGATGCGCAACAATGGGGGTGTGGGAGGGGAGTATTCCCCCTCTCCGGTCTCGTCAGCACGGAACGCTCGGCTGGTCACCAGCTAATGCGAACCCGGGGCCGGGGGTCGCGGAGGTTCGCGGCGGAAGAGACCTCCGACAGCCGCACGTCACTGCGCTTTTTCTACAAAGGGCGCAGCGACGACACGTGTCTGCCGGAGGTTCACGTTGAACGTTTCAGCCTGGGTTTGGCTCGCCACACTGGTGGCGTTGGTGGCCGTTCTCGCCGTTGATCTGCTGATCATCGGGCGTCGGCCGCACGAGCCCACCATGAAAGAGGCCAGTGGCTGGGTGGCCTTCTACGTCGCGCTCGCGCTGCTCTTCGGGGTGGGTGTCTGGGCCGTCGCCGGTGGTCAGTCCGCGGGTGAGTTCTACACCGGCTGGCTCACCGAGTATTCGTTGAGCGTCGACAACCTCTTCGTCTTCGTCATCATCATGGGCCGGTTCGCGGTCCCGCGCCGCTATCAGCAGAAGGTGCTGTTGATCGGCATCGTGCTCGCGCTGGTCATGCGGGGCGCGTTCATCGCCGCCGGTGCCGCTCTGATCGCGCAGTTCTCCTGGGTGTTCTACATCTTCGGGGCGTTCCTGGTGTACACCGCCGTGACGCTCGTCAAGGGTGGGGAGAACGACGAGGAGGACTTCAAGGAGAACCTGCTGATCCGCTGGGCGAAGCGGGCGCTGCCGCTCTCGTCGTCGTTCGGTGACGGGCAGTTCCGGGTGGTCACCGCGGCCGGCAAGCGGCTCTTCACCCCGATGCTGATCGTGATGATCGCGATCGGCACCACGGATCTGATCTTCGCGCTCGACTCGATTCCGGCGATCTTCGGCATCACCAAGGAGCCGTACCTGGTCTTCACCGCGAACGTCTTCGCGCTGATGGGCCTGCGTCAGCTCTACTTCCTGCTCGGCGGCCTGCTGGAGCGCCTGGTCTACCTGAACGTCGGTCTCGCCGTGGTGCTCGCGTTCATCGGCGTGAAGCTCTTCCTCGAGGCGCTGCACACGAACAGCCTGCCGTTCATCAACGGCGGCCACGGTCTGCACTGGGCGCCGGAGATCCCGATCTGGCTGTCCCTCCTGGTGATCCTCGGCACGCTCGGCATAGCCACGGTCGCCAGTCTGGCCAAGTCCGCCAGGGACCGGAAAAGGGAACTCGTGAGCGCGGGGAACTGAAAACCGCAAAAACGATTATTTGGTACGGACGGAACGCGCGGCCCGGGCGACGAATTGTCTCCCGGGCCGCGTGCTGTGTCCGTACTGCGGCAATCGGCGAAGCCTGCCCCGAGCGAAGGGCGAGGTGAGGCCGGAGCAGAGGAACCCGCCCCGCGCAAAGAGGCAGAGGAGCGTGTCCCGCGCAATGGGGTAGAAAGAACGCCCCCGCCGGAAGGGCGGGGGCGTCCGGGACGAACCGTGATTACTGGTGCTTGCGGCGCGCGGCGGCACGGCCACGGGCGTTCTGGTCGAGGACGACCTTGCGGATGCGGATCGCCGAGGGGGTGACCTCGACGCACTCGTCCTCGCGGCAGAACTCGAGGGACTGCTCCAGCGACAGCTTGCGCGGCGGGATCACCTTCTCGGTGTTGTCCGCGCTCGCGGCCCGCATGTTCGTGAGCTTCTTCTCCTTGGTGATGTTGACGTCCATGTCGTCCTCGCGGGAGTTCTCCCCGACGATCATGCCCTCGTACACCTCGGTGGTCGGCTCGACGAAGAGCTGGCCGCGCTCCTGGATGTTGATCATCGCGAACGGGGTGACCGCGCCGGCCCGGTCGGCGACCAGCGAGCCGTTCTGCCGGGTGCGGAGCTCGCCGAACCACGGCTCGTGGTCCTCGTAGAGGTGGTGCATGATGCCGGTGCCGCGGGTCTCGGTGAGGAACTCGGTGCGGAAGCCGATCAGGCCACGCGCCGGGACCAGCCACTCCATCCGCAGCCAGCCGGTGCCGTGGTTGGTCAGGTGCTCCATCCGGCCCTTGCGGGTGGCCAGCAGGGTGGTGATGGCGCCCATGTACTCGTCGGGAGCGTCGATGGTCAGACGCTCGACCGGCTCGTGCACCTTGCCGTCGATGACCTTGGTGACCACCTGCGGCTTGCCGACGGTCAGCTCGTAGGACTCGCGGCGCATCTGCTCGACCAGGATCGCCAGGGCGAGCTCACCACGGCCCTGGACCTCCCAGGCGTCCGGGCGCTCGGTGTTCAGGACGCGGAGCGAGACGTTACCGATCAGCTCCTTGTCCAGACGGTCCTTGACCATCCGGGCGGTGACCTTGGCGCCCTTGACCTTGCCGACCAGCGGCGAGGTGTTGGTGCCGATGACCATCGAGATGGCCGGCTCGTCGACCGTGATCAGCGGCAGCGGGACCGGGTTCTCCGCGTCGGCGAGGGTCTCACCGATCATGATCTCGGCGATGCCGGCGACGGCCATGATGTCGCCCGGGCCGGCGCTCTCGGCCGACTTGCGCTCCAGGCCCTCGGTGATCAGCAGCTCGGAGATGCGCACGTTGGAGATCGTGCCGTCGGTCTTGCACCAGGCCACGGTCTGGCCCTTGCGGATGTTGCCCTCGCGGACCCGGCACAGCGCCAGGCGGCCGAGGAACGGCGACGCGTCGAGGTTGACGACGTGCGCCTGCAGCGGTGCGCCCTCGGTGTAGGTCGGGGCGGGGATGGTGTTCAGGATCGTGCTGAACAGCGGCTCCAGATCGGCGCTGTCGGTCGGCACGGACCCGTCGGCCGGCTGGTTCAGCGAGGCGATGCCGTCGCGGGCGCAGGCGTAGACAATCGGGAACTCGATCTGGTCCTCGTCCGCGTCCAGGTCGAAGAAGAGGGCGTACGTGTCGTCGACGACCTCCTTGATCCGGGCGTCCGGCCGGTCCACCTTGTTGATCACCAGGATGATCGGCAGCTTGGCCTGGAGCGCCTTGCGGAGCACGAACCGGGTCTGCGGCAGCGGACCCTCGGACGCGTCGACCAGCAGCACCACGCCGTCGACCATGGTCAGGCCGCGCTCGACCTCGCCACCGAAGTCGGCGTGGCCCGGGGTGTCGATGATGTTGATGACGACCGGGTCGCCCTCGGCCGGCTGGTAGCTGATCGCGGTGTTCTTGGCGAGAATGGTGATGCCCTTTTCCCGCTCCAGGTCCATGGAGTCCATGGCGCGCTCGGCCATCTCTCCACGTGCGTGGGACTGACCGCCCTGTCGGAGCATGGCGTCGACCAGGGTGGTTTTGCCATGGTCGACGTGAGCGATGATGGCGACATTACGGAGGTCGGTGCGGGTCTGCATGCCTCCATTGTCCCCGGCTCAGGTTGCCGATAGTGACACGGGGTCAAGTCCGGAACCTTGGGATTGTTTGGGCGATTTGCCGGTCAGCGCCACATGATCTTCCACTGTTAACGTTCCTCGTCGATGCTGGCACGGGGAGGGGTTTCGTCGATGAAGGTCAGGTTGCTGGCAGTAACCGCTGTACTCATGGTCACCGCGGGGTGCGGGCTGATCGGCGGTGGGGACGACAAGACGTACGGCACCACCCCGGTGGCGGCCGAGCCGACGCCGAGCGAGGAGTCGCCGACGCCCGAGGAGACGACCCCGGAGCCGGAGGAGACAACACCGTCGCCGACGCCGTCGAAGACCACGCCGAAGAAGAAGCCGACGACGAAGCCGACGCCGACCGGGCCGGTGAACAACTTCGAGGTGTCCGACTGCTCCACCACCAAGGGCACGCTGGTGGCGAAGAGCAAGGTGAAGAAGGCGCTGAAGACCGCGGCCGGCAAGATCTACTGGACCAACGAGGCGCCCCAGCTGAAGCTGAACTACCCGCTGGTCAAGGCGATCGCGTGGCACGAGAGCGGCTGGCAGACCAACGTCTTCAACTGTGACGGCGGCCAGGGCCTGATGCAGCTCATGCCGGACACCGTCGACATGATCAACAGCCGGTTCGGGCTGAGCTACGACGTGTCGAACTACCAGCAGAACGCGACCGCCGGGGCCAACTATCTCGCGTGGCTGACGCGGTACATGTCACAGCAGGCGTTCAAGAACGACAAGACGTTCGACCTCAGCGCGTCCAAGTGCAAGACGCACAGCTCGTGGTGCCTGCTCAACCTGGTCATCTCGGCATACCAGTACGGCCCGGGCGACGTGCTGGCGAACAAGTCGACGAAGAAACTGCCGAACCCCGAGTACGTCGACTCGGTGCGCTCGCTGATGGTGTCCTGCTTCTGCGACAAGTACTGATCCGGGGCGGTCCCGGGTCTGCCGGAGCAGCGAGCTACACTGGTCTGCGGACCCGAGACCCCGCGTACCAGCCGTTTTGACCCTCTCGTCACGGCAGTAGTAAGGTCTCGGGGTTGTCGTGTGTCGTTGATGCTGGCGAGCTGCGTTTGTCTCGGCCCGCAGCTCACCCTAAGGAGCCTTACCCGATGCCTCCCAAGAAGAAGACCCATGAGGTAACCCTCGCGCTTGAGGCGGGTAACGCCGCGATGGTCGACCTCGGTAAGATGCTCGGCCCGACCGGTGCCAACATGCGCGCCGTCAAGGTCGAGTACGACGAGGCCACCTCGAAGAACCGGGGCGAGATCATCCCGGTCATCGTGAGTGTCTACGAGGACCGCAGCCACACGCTGGCCTACAAGACCCCGCCGACCAGCTTCCTCATCCGCAAGAGCCTGGGGATCCAGTCCGGCGCGTCGAACCCGCTGACCCAGAACGTGGGCACGCTCAGCGCGACCCAGGTCAAGGAGATCGCGGAGCGCAAGCTGCCCGACCTCAACGCGAACGACCTGGACGCCGCCATCAAGATCGTGGCCGGCACCGCGCGTTCGATGGGCGTCAAGGTCGCTTCCTGACCAAGCGCTTTCCGAGAACGGCCCCGGGCTTCGGCTCGGGGCCGTTCCCGTTTTCCCGATCACCATCAAGATCTTCATTGCCTGTCTCCGCCGGGGTACAGAC
>KL571236.1:87615-88805 GCA_000715855.1 Actinoplanes liguriensis | reverse complement strand
CCCGAAAGGGCGACGTCCGTGGGTGGGCGCGCTCACCCCAACCCCCACCCGTCGGCTGGTCCTAACGGTTGTCAGGGGGCCGCGAGACGACCGTCAGTGCCAGCCGCGGCTGGTGTGCTGGTGCTCACGGTTGTCAGGGGGCCGCGTGGCGACCGTCAGTGCCAGCTGCGGCCTGTCGGCTGGTTCTCACTGTTGTTATGGAGCCCGCATAACAACAGTGAACTCCAGCCGCGACCGCACGGGGCGGGTCAGCGGGCTTTGGGGGTTACCACCTCGTCGAGCAGGCCGTACTCCAGGGCTTCGGCGGCGCTCAGGGAACGGCCCGCGGACAGGTCGTCCTCGACGCGGCTGCGGGGTTTCCCGGTGACCTCGGCGAGCCGGACCACGACCTCCTCCAGCTCGCGCAGGTGCTGCCCGGCCGCGGCGGCCACCTCGTCGGCGGTGCCGGTGACCCCGGCGGCACGGGGCTCGGTCAGTTTGAAGCGCGCGTGACGATAGGCCGCCCGCCGATCCGCGGCGGCCAGGACAGCCAGCGCCGCGCCGCCGGCTTCCGCGGTGACCAGGGAGTGCACGGGCGAGGCCAGGGCGTCGATCACGTCGACCACGGCCAGCGCCGCGCTCAGGTCGCCACCGGGGCAGGCCACGTGCAACTGGATCGGGGCCTGGCCGGCCGCGTCCAGCGTGAGCAGCGCCGCCGCGATCGAGGTCGACGCCTCCGCGGTCAACTGGCCGCGCAGCATCACGATCCGCTGGTCGAAGAGCCGCTCCTCGAGCCAGCCGGGGAACGTCGGCCCACCCGGTGGCAGGTCGAACGGCAGGTGTGGCTGTTGCGGCGGGAAACCCCACCGGGACGGGTCATGTCTGAGATTCACGGGCGCCTCCGCTGATCACAGCCTCTGCCGCCAGCGTACGCGTGAAACCTGCCGATAACGGGGAGCCGCTAGGGTCCGCACATGTCCGGACCTCGCCGCCGATCCGTGCTGCTGGCGCGCCTGGCGGACCGCCCGGCCGGCAGTGTGCGGAGCGCGATCGTGGACGATCTGCGGGCGATCATCCTGTACGGCGAGGTGCCCCCCGGCTCGGCGATCCCGGTGGACGCGGTCGCGGCGGCGTTCGGGGTGAGCCGGATCCCGGTACGTGAGGCGCTGATGACCCTGATCGGCGAGGGCCTGGTGGATCATCGGCCGAAC
>KL571236.1:86193-87396 GCA_000715855.1 Actinoplanes liguriensis | reverse complement strand
AGATGTGTATAAGAGACAGGATCTACCTGGTCCGGGAGGCGCTGGAGTCGGCGGCCCTGCGGGCGGCGGTGTCCCGGGCGACCGCGGAGGACGACCGGCGGGCTCGTGCCGCTCTGCGGGCGCTCGACGAGGCGATCGAGGCGGGCGACGGGGGTACGGCGTATCACGTCGAGAGCCGCCGCTTCCACCTCGCGTTGATCGGCCCGTGCCGGATGCGCCGCCTGCTGCACATGCTCGAGTCGGCGTGGAACATGACCGAGCCGCTGCGCCCGATGGCCCAGTTGACCGCTCCGGATCGCGAGCTGCTGCACTCGGATCACGCCGGTCTGCTCGCCGCGTTCCTGCGCCGGGACGCGGACGCGCTCGCACAAGCCTGCGCCGGCCATCATCACCGTCTGCAAGGTTTCATCTCCGAATTGCCGCAGCACACCGGGCTTTTCGCCGAGGGAGACTGATTTCACACCGTCCACAGTGTGGGATCCAGTGCGCCGAAAAGCTCGGAACGGGCGCCGTGGGAGCGCTCCTGGCCTGCTGCGGAACCCGGACGACCTGGGTTCAGCGTCCCGATTGACGATTGATTGACGTGCGCGGAGCGTCGCGTCGCTGACATCCGGAACTGATCTCTACCGGTAGCGTGCCGCCGTGCTGATCGCAGAACGTTACCGCCTGGTAGGGCCGCTGGGCCAGGGTGGAATGGGCCGCGTCTGGGCGGCCCGGGACGAGCTCCTCGGCCGGGACGTGGCGATCAAGGAGCTCGTGCCGCCGGCCGGGCTCACCGAGGCCGAGCTGAATGCGCTGCGCGAGCGGTCGATCCGGGAGGCCCGGTCGATCGCACGGGTCGACCAGGCGAACGTGGTCCGGGTCTTCGACGTGGTCTTCGACTCGGGCGAGCCGTGGATCGTGATGGAGCTCGTGCCGTCCCGCTCGCTCTACGACGTGATCCAGGCCGACGGCCCGATGGCGCCCGAGCGGGTCGCCCGGATCGGGCTGGGCGTGCTCGCGGCGCTGCGGGCGGCCCACCGGGTCGGGCTGCTGCACCGGGACGTGAAACCGGGCAACGTGCTGCTGGCCCACGACGGCCGGGTGGTGCTGACCGACTTCGGGCTGGCCAGCGCGGCCGGGGACTCCAGCATGACCAGCACCGGAGTGGTGCTCGGCTCGCCGTCCTACCTGGCGCCGGAGCGTGCCCTGGATCAGGAGCTC
>KL571236.1:85436-85960 GCA_000715855.1 Actinoplanes liguriensis | reverse complement strand
ATGGTCGCTGGGCGCGACGTTGTACGCGGCGGTGGAGGGGCGGCCGCCGTACGCGAAGTCGTCACCACTGGCGACGCTCGCCGCGCTCGCCACCGAGTTGCCGCCTCCGCCGGAACGGGCCGGGGTGCTGCGGCCGGCGCTGGTCGGGCTGCTCCAGCGGGACCCGGCCCAGCGTGCGGACGGGGAGACGGCGCAGCGGTTGCTCCTCGACGCCGCGGCGGGCGGGCGGCCGGGACAGTTCAGCCGGGAGTTCAGCGACCGGACGTTCGCGGGGCCGACCGAACAGATGCCTGCTGTTGCCGTACGGCAATCGGCAGTGACGCCGCCCCGGGCGAACCCGGCGCCGAGAAGCGAGTCAGTGACATCGCCCCGGGCGAACCCGGAGCCGAAGAGCGAACCGGTGACGGCCCCGGCGAGCGCGCCGGTCACGGCGCCGGATCTGCCGGCGCCGACCGTCCGGCCCGGGAAGCCCGCCGACCAGCCGCGATGGCGCCGCCGCAGCCTGATAGCCGCCGCCGTCGTGC
>KL571236.1:82022-85260 GCA_000715855.1 Actinoplanes liguriensis | reverse complement strand
CGCCGTCGTGCTGGTGGCGGTGGGCGTCGCCACCGGCGCCCTGCTGGGCGGCAAGAACGACGAATCGGACGCCCAGGAGCCCAGCGCGGTCTGGATCGCCTCCGACCAGGCGCTGCCCGGCGTCTCGGTGTCACCCGGCGCGATCCCGCCGCGCAACGCCGCGCCCTCCGCCCGCCCGTCCGCGAACCCCAAGCCGTCGCAGCAGCCCGGCAAGTCCCCGGCCGGAACCGTCACGGTGACGGTGACCGCCCCGGGCGCGACGCCCACCGCGACGGCGACCGCGGCGGCGACCTCGTCCGGCCGTCAGGTCCAGAGCCACGGCACCGGTACCTGCCTGTACGCCCCCGGCACCACCGGCAAGGTCCAGCTCTGGGCGTGCGGCGGCACCGATCCGTTCCGGTTCAGCTTCCCGTCCGACGGCACGATGCGGGTGCGTGGCAGGTGCGCCCAGATCGACAGCACGTCGAACGGCGCCCAGCTGCACCTGGCGACCTGCACCGGCGGGAGCAACCAGCAGTTCAACTACAACACCGCGTCCGACCTGACCAGCGGCTGGGCCGACAAGTGCGTCGACGTCCCGGACAGCAGCACGGCCAACGGTGTGGTCGCCCAGATCTGGGAGTGCACCGGCGGCGAGAACCAGAAGTGGACCTACTGACCGGCGGAAGATATACAGTTCCGCTCATCGACGTGAAACACCTGGTTCTTAGCGTGTTCGCATGGCTGACATGCTCTCCAGCAAGCCGCACGAGGACCTGGTCGAAGCCGCCGGCATGCCGGTCGGCAGCGGCGTCATCAAGCCTTCCTACGATCCGCGCCTGACCAACGAGGACCTCGCGCCGCTGCGCAAGCAGACGTGGGGCTCGTACAACATCTTCGCGTTCTGGATGTCCGACGTGCACAGCGTCGGCGGGTACGTGACCGCCGGCAGCCTGTTCGCGCTCGGCCTGTCGAGCTGGCAGGTGCTGGTCTCGCTGGTCGTGGGCATCACGATCGTCTACTTCTTCTGCAATCTGGTGGCCCGGCCGAGCCAGGTGACCGGGGTGCCCTATCCGGTGATCAACCGGGCCGCGTTCGGGGTGCTCGGGGCGAACGTGCCGGCGATCATCCGCGGGTCGATCGCGGTCGCCTGGTACGGCATCCAGACGTATCTCGCCTCGGCCGCCCTCGACGTCGTCGTGCTGAAGATCTGGCCGGGACTGGCCCCCTGGGCGGACGTCGACCAGCACGGGTTCCTCGGGTTGCCGGTGCTCGGCTGGGGGACGTACGCGCTGCTCTGGGTCCTGCAGGCGGCGGTCTTCTGGACGGGCATGGAGACGATCCGCAAGTTCATCGACTTCTGCGGCCCGGCCGTCTACGTGGTGATGTTCGCGCTGACCGGCTACCTGATCTACAAGGCCGGCTGGGGCGCGATCGACCTGAGCCTGGGTGACGTGAAGTACCACGGCCTGGACGCGATCCCGATCATGCTGGGTGCGATCGCGCTGGTGGTGTCGTACTTCTCCGGCCCGATGCTCAACTTCGGGGACTTCTCCCGGTACGGGAAGTCGTTCACCGCCGTGAAGCGGGGCAACCTGCTCGGACTGCCGCTCAACTTCCTGATGTTCAGCATCCTGACCGTCGTCACGGCGAGCCTGACCCTGCCGGTCTTCGGCGAGCTGATCACCGACCCGGTCGAGACGGTGTCGCGGATCGACAGCACGTTCGCGATCGTCCTGGGCGCGCTGACGTTCACGATCGCCACGATCGGCATCAACATCGTCGCG
The DNA here is from genome assembly GCA_000715855.1 of Actinoplanes liguriensis. GTDB lineage: Bacteria > Actinomycetota > Actinomycetes > Mycobacteriales > Micromonosporaceae > Actinoplanes > Actinoplanes liguriensis. Next base: position 83,494 of record KL571236.1, on the reverse strand, counting down.
AACTTCATCTCCCCGGCGTTCGACTTCTCCAACGTCAGCCCGCAGAAGATCTCCTGGCGGGCCGGCGGCATGATCGCGGCGGTCGGCTCGGTGCTGATCACGCCGTGGAACCTCTACAACAACCCGGACGTCATCCACTACACCCTGGAGACGCTGGGCGCGTTCATCGGGCCGCTCTTCGGGGTGCTGATCGCCGATTACTACCTGATCCGCAAACAGGTGGTCGACGTGGACGCGATGTTCACCATGTCTCCCGAGGGCAAATACCACTACACGAAGGGCTACCACCCGCCGGCGATCATCGCGACCGCGGCCGGGGCGATCGTCGCGGTGATCCCGGTGCTGTGGACCGGCGGGCCGCACATGCACACGATCGCGCAGTACAGCTGGTTCGTCGGCTGCGGCCTGGGCTTCCTGGTCTACCTCGGGCTGCTGAAGACGAAGACCACCGCCTGATGCGGATCAGGGTCGTCAACCCCAACACCACGGCGTCGATGACCAGGTTGATCGAAGCGAGCGCCCGGGCCGTCGCCGGCCCGGGCGTCCTCGTCGAAGGGGTCACGTCGTCGATGGGACCGGCGTCGATCGAGAGCCACTACGACGAGGCGCTTGCCGTTCCCGGGCTGCTCGCCGCGATCAGCGCGGGGGAGCGGGACGGCGTCGACGGTTACGTGGTCGCGTGTTTCGGGGACCCCGGTGTGGACGCGGCCCGGGAGATCGCCGCCGGCCCGGTGGTGGGCATCGCCGAGGCCGCGATGCATGCGGCGACGATGGTCGGTCGCGGTTTCAGCGTGGTCACAACCTTATCGCGTACGCGGGGAAGGGCTCTTGATCTGGCAGTTCGTCACGCCCCGGCGGGCGCCTGCCGGGGCGTCTGGGCGTGTGACATCCCCGTCCTCGACCTGGAGCGTGATCCGTCCGTGCTGCCGCGCGTCATCGCGCTCGCCGCGGAGGCCCTCGACCGGGACGGCTCCGACGTGATCGTGCTCGGCTGCGCCGGGATGGCCGCGTTCTGCCCCGAGGTCTCGGCGGCGCTCGGCGTCCCGGTGATCGACGGTGTCACGGCGGCAACACTGCTGGTCAAGAGCTTGATCACACTCGGATTGCGGACGTCGGGCCGAGATGAGTACGCTCCGCCACCGGTCAAGCGATACTCCGGAATATTGGCGGCTTTCATGCAACCTGGTGCGGACGGGAGTCGTCAGGGAGGTGTGACAGCGAAGGAGGACTCGTGAGAAGCGAGCGCGACGAGCAGTTCCACCGCTTCGTGGTGTCCCGGAGATCCGGCCTGGTGCGCACCGCCACTCTGCTCACGGCGGGCGATGCCCACCTGGCGGAGGACCTGGTGCAGTCGGTTCTGACCAAGCTCTATGTGGCCTGGCCGGCGTTCCAGCGGGCGGACAATCCGGACGGTTATCTGCGCCGGGTGATGGTCAACGCGGTGACCGACGAACGGCGGCGCTGGTGGCGGC
>KL571236.1:80508-81770 GCA_000715855.1 Actinoplanes liguriensis | reverse complement strand
TGTATAAGAGACAGGGACGAGACGGACGGGCTGCGCGCGGCCCTGAAGCAACTGCCTCCACGGATGCGGGCGGCGCTGATCTTCCGTTACTTCTACGACCTCGACGTCGCTGACACCGCCGACGCCCTCGGTTGTTCCGAGGGAACGGTGAAGAGCCAGACCGCCCGGGCCCTCGACCGGCTCCGCGTGGTCATCGGCCAGAGCCCTTCGCTCGCCCACCGCTGAGAAAAGCTGAAAGAGCATGACGATGACTGATTTGCGAAACCATCTCGCCGACCTGGCCGGGTCGCCCGGCGAACCCACTACCGTCCAGGCCGACGCCGACCTGGCCCGCGGCCGGTCCGCGCTGCGCCGCCGCCGGATCCTGCAGAGCGCCACCGGTTCGGCCTTCGTGGCCGCGCTCGCCGCCGTGGCGATCGGGATCACCACCACCGGCGGACCGGGCGGCGTCAGCACCCCGCTGGCCGGCGGCTCCACCACCGCCGCGACCATCGCCGACACCTCGTTCCAGCTGGTCGCCTACACCGGGGAGCAGCCGGCCGGCTTCTCCGTGGACAAGGTCCCGGCCGGCTGGGAGGTGCAGGGCATCACCGAGTCCGCCCTGACCCTCGGCCCGGTCGGCGCCAAACCGCACAACAGCGCGGCGCCGCAGAGCGACGTCGCCGACAACGACCCGAACAGCTTCGTCGGCAAGGTCGTCGTGATGCTGCAGTCGGTCGACGAGAAGGGCGAGATGCCCGGCCCGACGACCCCGGTGAAGGTCGGCGACCAGGACGGCGTCTTCGTGCAGCGCCCGGACTCCGGGGACGGGGTGACCCTCTTCATCAAGCAGCCGTCCGGCATCAACCTGGAGATCCAGGTCTGGGACGGGATCGGCTGGACCCGAGGCCAGATCGTGGACTTCGCCGCCGGGATCCACGTGAACGCGAACGCCAAGCCCGGCCGGGGCTGACCGCCGAACGGTTCTACCAGAGGACACCGGATCCGGGCGCGCCAATCGCCCGGATCCGGCGCATGTCACGTCTACCAGGAAGACCGGGTCATCACCAGGGCAGCAGGCGGCGTTGGAACCAGCGCCACAGGCCGAATCCGCCCGGGAGCACCTCCCGCCAGAGACCGGACCGGACCACGATCACCAGGCCCGCGATGATCAGGCCGCCCAGCAGGAACAGGATCAGGCCGCGGAAGGCCGGGTACGACGGCGGGGGCCGCGGCTCGTTCCGGGCGGCCGTCATCGGCTTGCGGCCCGGGCGTGCGGATAC
>KL571236.1:79963-80295 GCA_000715855.1 Actinoplanes liguriensis | reverse complement strand
AGTGGATCGGCACGACCGGCTCGCCGAACCGCTCGGGCAGGTCGCGGAAACAACCGTCCGGCGGCCGGCCCAGGTAGAAGTACCGGACCCGGCGGAAGTCCCGCTCGGCCGCCAGCACCAGGTTGTCCAAGCCGATCGAGATGAGCCACTCCCGGGCCGGCGGCGGGGAGTCCCCGGCCAGCCCCAGACGCTCCGCCGCGTCGCCGCCCCAGAGCTGATCCATCTTGTTGATCACCACGGCCAGCAGGCAGCGGCCGGTGGGCATGCAGAACTGCTGGATCTCGGCCACCATCCGCCGGTACGGCTGCTCGATCTGCCCCACGGTCAGCCGC
>KL571236.1:78588-79742 GCA_000715855.1 Actinoplanes liguriensis | reverse complement strand
GGGGGGAGCCGGTGGCCACCTCGACGATCGGCGCGTCCAGCGGATCGAGCACGAACACGTGGCGCCGGGTCGTACCGAGATGATGCAGCTCGTCGCTCTCCGCGTCACTCCGCAGGAACAGCTGCCCGGCGGGATCGAAGACGTGCAGGAAGTCCCCGGCCGGCAGCACCGCCGTGTGCACCTGGACCTGCGCCGGCGGACCGGCCGCGCCGGGCGGCACGGGCCGCGGCTCGATCCGGTCGGACAACTCCCGCAGGGCGTGCCGGATCAGGTGGGTCTTGCCCGCCCCGGGGGCGCCGGACACCGCGACGATCGATCGGCGGCGCACGCCGGCCCCGTCCGGGAGTTCCACGGCGCAGCGCGGGCAGACCGGGGTCAGCTCTGTCCTGGCGGCGTTCCGGAGGACGGTGGTGGGCAGGAGACGATCGCAGCCGCAACGGCGCCGCCACACGCCGAACAGGCCCGGAAGCACGTCACGATGCCTGCGGTCGCACTCGCAGCGATAGGCCGGCAACTCCTGGACCAGGCGGCAGGACGGGCAGACCACGCCGGCGCCGCGGTACCGGCGGACCAGGTGGTCCCCGGCGATCAGGGCCAGCGTGACGGGCGCGCTCACGGACCAGCCCACGACGTGTACCACGGCCGCCACCCCGAGGACGACGATCAGCGCGCTCCCCGCGCCGGCCACGGCCGCGAGCAGGAACGCCGGGATGGTCAGCACCAGCGGGGACAGCAGGATCAGGTAGATCATGCTGTCCGGGTAGGGCAGCTCGGCCAGACCGGCGTAGGCGCGGCGGGTGAGCTCGCTGATCCGCTGGTACGGCCAGACGACGGTGTTGGCCACGTCGCGGCAACCCTGGCCGGCGAGATAGAGCGGCCAGGCGTCGTCCCGGATCGGATAGGGCGCCATCCGCGACCGGCGGCGCTCCGGATCGGGGAGGATCGGCCCCAGCCCGCCGGGCTCGGCGCCGATGAAGGAGCGGACCGTGCCGGTCAGGCCCCCGACCACTCCGGCGAGGATGCCCGCGGCCGCCGCGATGATCATCAATGGCAGGGCGACGTAGACGATGACGACCCAGTAGAGCGCGATCCCGGCCAGGAACAGCAGGATCCGGCCCAGGACGACGAGAGCCTGGGGCACTCAGCGCTCCCCG
>KL571236.1:76902-78360 GCA_000715855.1 Actinoplanes liguriensis | reverse complement strand
CGGCGGCAGAGCCGCTCCCTCCCGCCACTCGACCTCCAGATCCCTGCTCATCTTGCCCAGCCGCTCCGCGGTTTCCATCAGATCCTTGTTGGGGTGCTCGGTGACCCAGGCGGCCATCGGCCGGCTGAGCTTGTCGCTGATCGCCGCACCGGCTTTCGGACCGCGCAGCAGGTAGAAGGCAAGAGCCGCGTTGCGGGGTGCCCAGTAGGCCTTCGCGATGGTGACCAGTCGATCCAGCAACACTTCCGTGACCCTGTCCGGCAGCGCGTCCAGCAACTCGGCCACCACGGCCAGGTCGTCCAGATTGAAGAGCTGTTCGGCGAAGGCGATGGCGTGAGTTGCCAGGAACTCGGGTGGTTGGTCGGCCAGCCAGTCCCGTGGCGGATGAGTGGCGTCGAACCTTCGGCCGAGCACCGCCCGCAACCGGGCCTCGCCGCCCCTCAGGTCCTCGACGTGCGCATGGGTGCTCCGGAACGACTCGCCGGAGAGCAGGCCGCGCTCGGTCAGCCGCAGCCACAGGCGCAGGTCGGCCGGTGGAATGAAGGAGGGGTCGTGCACCCTTCTCCGCAACGGCTCGAACAGTCGCGGCGGGAGTTCCACCCCCTCGGGCCGATGCTCGCCGATCAGCTCCAGCTCGTCCGTCGTCGGCTCGGTACGGGCCCAGAGAACGTCCACCAGCTGACAGAAGCGATCCGGGCCGTCCCCGGCCGCCCGGGGCAGACTCTCGCTGGTCAGCTGGTGGCGGCGCGGCGCGTCGGACATCATGATCGCCGAGAGGAGCGCCCGGTCGAACAGGGTCTCGAGGCCGGCCGGATAGTGGCGCGGCGGGATCTGACGACACCATTCGTCCGCCAGGACGGTGGCCTGGGAACTGGTCGTGGCCCGCCGGCGGAGCTCCTGGGCGAGCCGATCGATCGCCGGGGGCTCGGTCTGCCACCGGCTCGCGTCGTAGGGCGCTTGCGGGTTGCCGGCCCAGCTCGTGAAGAAGCTCGCCGCGGCCTGGCCGGTCTCGTCCAGACGGACCCGGACACCCAGGGCCGAGGCCACGGTCAGGCAGGCGGCGAAGGCCGGCGGCCGCATGGTCCGCAGCGACTGGATCGTGATGTCGGACGCGGCCGGCCGGAACTCGGGCGGCACGGTCCACCGCGGCGGCCGCTGCGCGGCGCTGTCCGGATCCGTCTCCACCTCGGCGTACTCGGCACGGATCAGCCGGGCCAGCACGTCCGGGCGGGCGTGGGTGTACTCCGGTCGCTGGCTGACGCGTTCCAGCTCGCGGAGCACCTGGAGGTCGGCGTCCTCGCTGACGGCCTGGATGATCAGGGCGCCGTAGGCCTCCCGGACCACCGGTGGGCCGCCGCCCCGCAGCCAGCGCAGCACCGCCGGTGTCATCGCCGGACCGGGGGACCGGCCGAGCGTCGCGGCGATCGCCAGCGCCTGCGCCTCGGCCCCGATCAGTCC
>KL571236.1:72514-76693 GCA_000715855.1 Actinoplanes liguriensis | reverse complement strand
CGATCAGTCCGCTGGCCGCGGCCAGGTCGACCGCCTCGGCGACCGCCGCCGGGTCGGCGGTGCAGAACAGCAGGGCCCAGGTCTCCGCCTCCGGGCTGACCGGCAGCGGGGTGTGCCGCCGCGCGGTCAGGTCGAAGACGGCGTACCCGCTGTCCTCCTCGACCGAGATCGCGAAGCCGCTCCAGTCCGGGTGCACCGCCACCACCTGCAGCTTCGAGCGGGCCGGGGCCATCGAGAAGACCTTGAAGCCGATCTGGAGGGCGCGGCTCTGCGGCAGCAGCAGGGTGGCCGCGACCAGCCAGCGCAGGGCGTCCTCGGCATCCCTGGTGATCAGCATGACCCGGCGGCGTCCCAGCAGTTCAGGATCGGCCAGAGTGGACACCAGGGTGGCCAGCATCCGGATGCTCCGGGGCTGCGCTCCGACGTGCCGGGCGGCCGCGGCGGCGTCGATCGGGCCCGGCTCCCAGTCCATCGGCGGGGCGCTGAGGTGGGCGTCGGGCGCCGGCGTGGTCAGCCAGAACGAGGCATGGGCCAGCTGGGCCGGCCGGATGGAGCCGTAACTGGTCGGTTGCTCGGTGGCGATGGCGTGGGTGAGGTGGTTGCCCTGCCGCGGCCCGTCCATCTCCCGGCCCTGGTACCGGCCGCTGCTGGTGGCCAGGACCGGCGCCTGGTAGACGTGCGCGACCGACGGCGGGAACTCGGCGACCGGACGCCCGGCCTGGACGAACTGTTCCGGCGGCTCGTACAGCAGGTGCTGCTTGAGGAAGGCCAGCAGCTCCCAGCCGGCCCGGGGCGTCTTGGACTGCCACTGCATGCCGGCGATGCCCTCGAGACCCTTGCCGAGCGAGCAGCTGGTGTAGATCGCGGCCTCGAACGTCTCAGGCATGGCCGTTCCTGGTGGGGATCATCCCGAATTTCGCCAGGAGCCAGATGAGCGGCTCGGACACCCTGATCGGGCGTACGACGGCGCCGGGGGCGAGCGTGTTGTTGGCGTAGTCGGGCGGCTCGCCCAGCGCGGAGACCGCGAAGTACTGGAAATTGGTGTAGTGCGCCTGGAAGAAGGTGTCGAGGTTGTCGGCGCCCAGATCGATCAGCATCTCGCGGACCGACTCGTGGATCCGGCGGCCCTGCTCGGCGTCGTAGACGTTGTCCCGTGACTCCGGCTCGAAGACCTTCCGGCTGAGCTCCGGCAGGTCGCGCAGCGCGTCGACCTTGGCGAAGACCACGGCGACCGGGAGATCGATCATGCCCTTGACGCCGTGTTCCTCCCGGAGCACCTCGGTCACCTGCTGGACCACCTTGATCGCCTCGGCGTGCGGCCGCGCCGCCTCGGTCAGGCCGATCCGGGAGGGCAGGTCGGTGATCGCGAAGGGATCGAGCAGGACGATGAAGGCGTGCACCTTGGCCAGGAACTTGAGCTCGTCGACGCCCTTGGCGGTGCCGAGCATCTCACCGGCGGTGTCGAGGAACGACAGGTAGCTGCTGCGGTACTGGCTCGCGCGATCGTTGCGGCGGCGCCACTCGAAGAGCAACGGCTCACTGCGCCCGTTCGATTGGACGGTGAAGGGAGGCAGCTTGCGGTCCTTCAGGATGCTCTCCACGTTGGTCTCCAGCCAGGCGTTCCCGGCGTCCCCGCAAACCATGACATCAGCCTCGAATCGCTTGCGGATCACACTGCGGATCTGGTCGGCGAGCACCGTGAGGTACACGGTCTTCCCGGTGTACCGGGCGCCGGCCATGGCGATGACCGGACTGAAGGAGTCCCGGAACTTGGACGGCAGCGGTGTGTTGCAGTGCGGGCAGACGTGTCGGCCGGTGCGGCCCCGGCAGCCTCCGCAGGTCGCCCGCCGGGGGATCGGCAACGGCCAGGGCAACCAGTGGTACCGCGAGGTGAACACCGGGAACATGGGCTCGCCCTGCCCGGTCGCCTCCAGCCGTTTGTCGTTGATCTGTTGCCGGCAGCGCCGGTACCCCGGCTTCGGGTTGCCGCGGCAGGTGAACCAGAGGCGGCGGCGATTGATGCGGTGATAGCAGAACGGGCAGATGTCTTTCAGCATCAATCGACCCCACGATCACTGGCCTGGAAGTTGTCGACGGACATCTCGCGCCCCTCGTGCCAGGCGAGGCAGCTGACGAGTCGTTTCCCCAGCATGGAATCGGTCCGGGCGGGAACCGGCAGGGTGATCTCCCACGGGGTGTCCGGTCCACAGCGGACGTCCCGCGCCGTCGTCAGCACGGTGTCCTGCTCCGGTGACGTGCCCGCCCGGCGGATCCGGATCTCGATGACCAGGTCCTCGCACAGCCGGGTGGCCGTGAACCGGATCAGCAACCGCCGGGGCTGAAACAGGGTCGGGCGCTTGTGGATCACCTTGTACCGCAACTCGGTCCCGGCGGCCTCGACGGTCTGCCGGACGCTCGTCGCGCGGAGGTCGGGATGTCCCTGGGCGCGGGCCAGCGCGACGATCTCGACCGTGGTCTCGGCAAGGCTGACGTGCTCGACGTACCCGGTCCTCTGCAGTTCGACGTCGGTGACCTCGGTCCTGGTGGTGACCCCGCCGGTGATCCAGGTGACCTCGGCCAGACGGACGTCCTTCGGCCAGTGCCAGCTCAGCTGTAGCCGGCCCTCGTCGAAGCGTTCCAGGTGGACGTCGTAGACGGCGGGGGCAGCGGCGGTCTCGACGCCGGCGCCGAAGCAGGCCAGGGCGCCCCGGATCGCCACCGGGGCCACCACCGCACGGCCCGTGGGCAGCAGAAATCTCAGCTTCCCGGCGTCCTCCCGCGGGGTGAGCTCCACCCCGTGTCCGGTGATCTGCCGGGTCGGTACGGCGGTTCCCGGCACCGGGGTCCCCGGCTCGCGCGCCTGGAGCAGGAGGAACCGGTCCGGCCCCGTCACCCCGGCGATGCGGACGCTCAGCTCGAGTTGTCCCCGGTCCTCGGAGATGGAGAAGCTCTCGATCCGCGGCGCCGGGGGCGGCGGGGAGACCATGATCGACACGTGGACCGGATCGCCCTCCGCGTCCCGCCCGGTGTCGGCGTTCCGGTACACCGGGGCGATGCGGTAGTGCACCTTGCCCTCCGGCGTCAGGGCGTCGCGGAAACCCGCCCAGCCGTCGGGCGGCGAGAGGGGCACCCCGTCCTCGGGGTCGGCCGAACCGCGGCCGAGCGTGCGCCGGATCCGGAAACCGGTCGCCGAGGGATGCGCCGCCCAGCTGCCCTCCACGGTGCAGACCCCGACGACGTCGAGGGTGACGTCGTGGACCGGGGGCGCGAACCAGGCCGAACGGGGCTCGGAGGCGCCTTCGCTGTCCGGGGTCCGTGCCGTCACGTAGTACCAGAGAAGGCGGGCGGTCGGCGCCTGCGTGTCGAGGAAGCCGTCCGCCTCCAGGTCGGTGGCGAGAACGAGACGCGTCCCACCGGCCGCGTCCCCGCGCTCGACGGTGAACCGGGCGCGTTGCGAGCCGATTCCGGGCACCGACCAGGTCAGGTGCACGCCGGTGCGGGTCGCGGACGCGAGGACCTGCGGGTTCAGGGCGGTGGTGGCGGCCTGCTGATCGGTCTCGGCGCTGGACGTGGCCGGCGTCCCGGTGGCCGGCGGCGGGCCGTCCGGCTCCGGAGCCGGGGTGTCCGCCTCGGGAAGGTGCCCCAGCCACCATTGTGGATCTTCATACTCCGGGCCGAACTTGGCTCGCAGGTCGGCGTCGTGTTTCAGCCAGTTGCGGCAGACCGCGCTGATGCCGGCGGTGTTGTTGTTCTGGACCGCGCGCTTCCAGTAGGCGACGACCTGCCCGACCCGGTTCAGGACGACGGAGCCCGGGACGTCCCCGGTCGCCCACCGCGGATCCAGGTCATAGCGAACGTGGAGCGGGGCTCGTGACGGCGTGCTCAGAAACGGGCGGAGCACTCGCTGTGTGTAGTCGCCGGTGTTGAACACGTGAGGGTCGTCGGCCACGGTCAGATCCTCGGTCCGCTGCGTCGCAAGATCACCAAACAGAGTCGGATGGTCACCGAATGCTGATGACGGTATAGGCGGCGGACGCAGGGCGCCAGACTCCCCTGTGGATCGATCAGGCGCGCAGCAGAATTCGGACAACGGGTCCGCCGGACGGCCGCGAATGCCGCTTCAGCGTCTGGGCCAGGATCTCCGGGTCGCTCCCGTCGAGAACCGCCACGATCAACGAG
>KL571236.1:68940-72283 GCA_000715855.1 Actinoplanes liguriensis | reverse complement strand
CCGCCGTGGTGGTCAGCACGATCCAACCGGCCTGCGCCTGCCGGTGCAGGAACCCCTGGAGTTGCTGCTCGGAGAAGTCGTCGCCCAGCGTGTTGACGCGGATGCCGTCGCTCGCGGCCCAGTTCGGTAGGTACCCGGCTGCCGGACCGGCGAACGTGCCTCCCGTGAGCGGTGGCAGTTCCTCCGTGGCGAACTCGACCGTGGCGAACCGTGGTCGCCGGTCGAGGACGCCGGCCTGCCAGGCCGCGCGCAGCAGAGCGGTCGCGGGCAGGACGGATCTCCCGTCGCCCAGGACGAAACCGAGGCAGCGCCGGTCGCTGAGGACAGGGGCGCCGTGCGACTCCGGACCGAGCGCCTGGCCCAGCCGGTAGCGCGACTCCAGATCCGCGGTGGCCTGGATCCGGGCGGGCTGACTCCGGCCGAGAAGCATCACCGTGCCGTCGACCACGGTGTCCGGGCAGACGAGCCGGCCCCAGACCGGCGTCGTGCCGCGGTGGCCGGCGAAGGAGAGCAGCGCCAGTTCGTGGTCGGCCGTGGTCCAGCAGACGCGGGCGGTGTACCGGTCGTCTCCGAGGGCGAGCGTCACCGGCCGGTCGCCGACCCGTCGTTCCGGGATCACGGCGATGCCCTCGCCGAGCACGTAGGCGAAGACGGAATCCGGCAGTTCGAGATGGGTGACCGCGGGCGGCACGGGCGGAGCCGGCGGCTTCTCGGGCGGATCGGGCAGGCGAGTGTTCGGCGGTCGTTCCGGAGCGGTTGGTCGCTCGGCCGGGTGCTGGTCCTCCGGGCGGCCCTGGTCGGGGCGGGTCTCGGCGGGGCGGGGCTCCGCAGCGCCGGCCACCGCCCGGTACAGGTCGGTCGCCCCACCGGTCCGGCCGAATCGGGTCAGACCTTGGGACAACCAGCCCGCCACCGTGGCGGCCTGCTGTCGGCGGATGCCGTCGCCGCGTCCGGCCGCACTCACGAAGGCGTGCTCTGTCGCCATCCGGAAGGCGTTCCGCACCGAGCGCGTGGACGCGGCCAACTGGCGGCACAGTGCTGTCGCCTTGACGAAGGGCTCCGCCGAAGTAATGGTGGCGCTGAGGTCCTCGGCAATACGTTCGATGCCAGGAAGCTGCTCTGCCTCCGGGCGGTCAGCGAGCGACTGGAGCCGGCGTAGTGGCTCAGCCAGCCGTTTGTCGGCCGGATCGATGAACTGGGCGTTGCAGAACACCCGGTTCGGCTCGTCGTGGAAGAAGCCGCTGATCTTGCGGGGCAGGCCGTAGTAGTCGACTGCCTGCACCACCTCGAGACGGGGCGGCGCGACCCGGGTCCCGTTCTTGTCGCTGAACGCGGTCTCCGCCAGCGGCACCCGGATGGTCGACCCCCCTTTGAACGCGTCGTTGGCAAGGATCCAGACGTTGTCCCGCGGCGGATGGATGACGAAGGGCTCGTTCTTGTCGGAGCGGGCCGGCACGCAGATCACCTCCGCGTCCTGCCGGCCCAGCTCGGCGATGCCGTCGGTGAAATAGTCCTTGCAGATGGCGACACCGATGCGCCGTTCCCGGCCGTGCAACTGGACCCGGATGAGCCGGGGACCGGCACCGGATTCCCCCCGTTCGCCCTTGGCCAGATTCCGCTTCGTCACCACGTGCACGCGTCCGTCGTGGACGAGCACCGCGACGTTGCGATCGAGGACGTCTTCGGGCCGGACGGTGTCGTCCATCTCGGACAGCCGGTCGGCCATGGAACGGTCCCGGATGTGACCGATCCCGGCCACCACGACACGTCCGGCCGACGCCTCCACCAGCAGTGGGAGACACCGCGCGGGCACGGAGTACTCCGGCAGCACCGCGATGTCCGCCTTGATGTGGTCGAGGAAGGCGAAGATCGGCCGCAATCGGTTGCCGACCTCGCGGGTGCAGATCTCGTCGAGGGTGGCCGGCGCGTTCCGGACTGAGGAGATCCCTGGGTCGAAGACGTTCCGGACTGCGAACATCTGGTCCGGCGAGTCCTCGCCCGGCGCCGACCACAGGGGCTCGGCCGGCAGCCACATGTCCTGCTCGGTCAGCGCCTGCGGGATGAAGTCCAGCTGGACGGCCGCGAGGCGCAACGGCCGCTGCTCAGGAAGCATGGCCTTGGCTCGCGTCGGCGGACGCGGTGGGCGGCGCCTGCACCGGTGGCGCCACCGCCCGGGGGAGTGGCACCCGGGCGGCCAGCCGCTCCGCGTACGCGTATGGCCGGAACCCCCGCGTCGCCTCCTGATGGTCGAAGAACGGCCGTGCCGCCTGGATCGCCCGGGCGTACGACCGGCCCATGCTCTTCACCACGATGTCCCGGTCGACGTAGCCCGCCTCGCAGGCGATGGCGATCGAGTTCATCACCGCCAGCGTGTAGCCGATCGTGGTCCGGGTCGTCTCGTCCAGTGTGGAGACCTCGGCGGCCGGCCGCCCGGCGACGTGCAGGTGCAGGAATTTGCGGCCGAGCCGGACCTCGGGCGCGAGATACCGGTTCTGCATCTCGAAGTACGCCTTCAGCCGATCGGCCCGGGACGACCGGCGGAAGCCGGTGAGCGCGATGACGACAGCCACGACGGGGGAGACCAGGGCCAACCAGACGGTCGCGTTCATTCGAGCAGCGTACTCATACCTGCTGATCTCTGTCCCGGTGTCGTTGCGGTCACCAGCCCCGTTCGCGCCACTCGGCCAGATGTGGGCGTTCCGCGCCGAGTGTGGAGTCCTTGCCGTGGCCCGGGTAGAAGCGGGTGTCGTCCGGGAACCGGTCGAAGAGCTTGCGCTCCACGTCGTTGATCAGGGACTCGAAGTTCTCCTTCACGCCCCGGGTGTTGCCGACGCCGCCCGGGAAGAGGCTGTCACCGGTGAACAGGTGGACGTGGCCGCCGCCGGGCTCCTGATAGGCCAGCACCACCGAGCCCGGCGTGTGCCCGACGATGTGGATGACCTCCAGCGTGTGGCCGCCGACCTCGATCCGATCACCGTCGTGCAGCTTGCGGGTCACCACCGGGAGCGGGCCCGCGTCCGCCTGGTGGGCCAGCGACTCGGCGCCGGTCGCCGCCACCACCTCGTCCAGCGCGAACCAGTGGTCCTGATGCTGGTGGGTGGTCACCACGGTGCGCAGACCGGTCTCGCCGATCAGGTCGAGCAGCACCGGCGCGTCGTTCGCGGCGTCGATCAGCAGCTGCTCGACCCCGGTGCTCAGCAGGTAGGCGTTGTTGTCCATCGGGCCGACCGACACCTTGGTCAGCGTGAGCCCGCCGCCCAGGTCGCGCGTGTATTCCGGGGTTGTCACTTCCACCTCGCAGGCTGGGGGAGCTCGCCGTCGGGCGAGACGGTCAGGTCGGCGC
>KL571236.1:61748-68683 GCA_000715855.1 Actinoplanes liguriensis | reverse complement strand
GTGGGCCCGCCGATCGCCGGAGCGTTCGCGGCGGGCGCGCCGATCGGGATCGGGTGCTCCACCCCGGCCGGGTGCAGCACCATCGCGGGCGCCGAGCCGGGCAGGTCGCCGGCGATCTCACGGAGCAGCCGCAGCGCGAACGCGTCGGACCAGTCCGCCGGGGTGTAGCCGCGGCCCAGGTCGACGTGGTGCACCTCGACCTCGCGCAGCCGGGCCCACGGCACCACGGCCGCGGACGGGACGATCGACGGATAGCGGAACGTCCAGGCGGCGGCCGGCATCGACGCGGCCGCGTCGGCGAACCGCTCGTGCGCGGCCCGCAGGTCGGCGATCTGCTCGGCCAGGGGGCGTCCCGAGCCGGCCTCGATCGCCGCGTTCCGCGCCTCGGGCGACGCGTAGGCCGGGGTCTCCACCCCGGTGCGCGCCCAGACCAGCAGATTCGTATAGGCCTCGGCGTTGCGCGCGAGGTGGGTGAGCACATGCCCCACGGTCCAGCCGGGCAGCGCGGACGGCTCGCCGATCACGGCGTCGTCCAGCTCCGCGGCGGCCCGCAGCAGGTTTTCGGTGGCCTGCTCCACGTCGGTCATCAGGACCAGCGGGTCGATCGTCACGAAAAGAACATTAGCGTCCACGGGCCCGGGGAATTCACTTTCGCTGCGCTGAACCGGACCGTACCGTCGGCTCCAAGACGCGCCGCTTTGATCGAACCCGCGGAGGAGGTGAGGCACGTGTTTGTCGTCGTTGCAGCGTCCCTTCACCCGGGGGCCTCCGCCCCCGCTTCTCGACCGTAAAGGGTTCAGAAAATGTCGTTCGACCTGTCCCAGCTCGGCTGGGACGAGACCTTTGTATCCACGTTCCGACCTTATGACCGTTCCGACACCGTCCCCGGGCGGGTCCTGCGCGCCGACCGTGGCGTCAGCACCGTGCTCACCGCGGACGGTGTGACCCGCGCCGGCCTGGGCGGGAACGCGCTGCTCGAGGCCGCCCGCGACCCGTCCCTGCTGCCGTGCTCCGGCGACTGGGTGGTGCTCCGCACCTGGCCCGACCGCCGGGTCACCCTCGAACTGGTGCTGCCCCGGCGCACCACCCTGATCCGCCGGACCGCCGACAAGGACTCCTCCGGCCAGGTGCTCGCCGCCAACATGGACACCGTCGCGGTGGTCGAGCCGATCTTCCCCGAGCCGAACGACGCCCGCGTCGAACGGTTGCTCGCCCTCGCCTGGGAGTCCGGCGCCGACCCGGTGCTGGTGCTCACCAAGAGCGACACCGCCCGTGACCCGGAGGCGGTGGCCCGGCAGCTCGCCCGCCTCGCCCCGGACGTGCCGGTGTTCCCGGTCAGCGTGCAACGCGGCGCCGGCCTGGACCGACTGCGCGAGCTGGTCGCGCCGGGCCGCACGCTGGCCCTGCTCGGTCGTTCCGGGGCCGGCAAGTCGACGCTGGCCAACGCGCTCGCCGGGACGTCGGTGATGCCCGTGCAGGCGATCCGCGACGCGGACGGCAAGGGCCGGCACACCACGGCGTTCCGCAATCTGGTCACCGTCCCCGGTGGCGGCGGGGTGATCGACACCCCGGGCATCCGGGGCGTCGGCCTGCTGGACACCGAGGGCGGGCTCGACCGGGCGTTCGCCGACGTGATCGAGATCGCCGGGCACTGCCGCTTCGACGACTGCGGGCACGAGTCCGAGCCGGGGTGCGCCGTGCAGGCCGCGCTCGCCGACGGGTCCCTGCCCCCGCGCCGGCTGGCGAGCTGGCGCAAGCTGCGCCGCGAGGTCGCGGTGGAGAGCAGGCGACGGTCGGTGCGCCTGGCCACGGCGCCGCGTCGCCGTCAGCATTGAGAGACCCTTTCCGCGGTACGGCGTGGGCCTGCTCACGTCGTACCGGGAAGGGGTGCTTCTGCTTTGGGTGAATGTCGCACGCCTCTGGCAGAATCCGGCCGGTGCGTGCGGCGGAAGAAATGGTGCAGGAGCGGGACGAGACGGTCGTCACCGAGACCCGGAACGGGTTCTCCGGGTGGCGGAGGTTCGACCTCTGGGTCCTGCTGAGCTTCCTGGCACTGGCCGTCCTGGTGATGATCCAGCTGTGGATCGACCCGAACGGGCGCGTCCTCGCCGGCAACAAGGACGATCACGGCATCTTCCTGCTCATGCTGGCGCACGGCGAGCGGGTGATCTTCGACGGCGCCCCGCTGTTCTTCGAGAGCAACCTGAACGCGCCCGTCGGCGTCAACATGATGGCGAACACCGCGATCCTGGCGCTCAGCCTGCCGCTCGCCCCGGTCACCCACTTCCTCGGCGGCGGCGTCTCGATCGCCCTGCTGATCACGCTCGGCCTGGCCGGCACCGCCGCCGCGTGGTATTGGTTGCTCGCCCGGCGCCTGGTCCGCAGCCGGGTGGCGGCCGCGATCGGTGCGGCCTGGTGCGGCTTCGCGCCGATGATGATCTCGCACGCCGCCGGGCATGTGAACTTCGTCAATCAGTATCTGGTGCCGTTCATCGTGTGGCAGGTGCTGCGGCTGCGCGAGCCGGGGCGGGCGCTGCGCGGCGGGCTGCTCCTGGGCCTGCTGATCGTGCTGCAGATCTTCATCAACGAGGAGACGCTGCTCTTCGTCGCGTTGACGCTCGGGGTGTTCGTGATCGCGTACACGATCATGCGCCCGAGGGAGGTCCGCGAGGTGGCCGCGCGGTTCGCGGGCGGGCTGGCGGTGGCCGGCGGGTTCGCGCTGGCGCTGGTGGCGTACCCGTTGTGGTACCAGTTCTTCGGTGACGGCCACTATCACGGTCAGCCGTTCGAGCCCGACAAGATCGTCACCGACCTGCTGTCGGGGGCCGCCTACCCGCGGCAGTCGCTGGCCGGGATCGGCCCGGTGTCGCGCCGGCTGAGCCTGAGCGCGACCGAGGACAACACGTTCTGGGGCCCGTTCGGCCTGGTGATGATCGTGGTGGCGGCGCGGATGCTGTGGCGCTCGGCGGCGGCCCGGGCCACCGCGATCGCCGGGCTGGTGCTGCTGATCATCTCGTTCGGCCCGAGGCTGCAGGTGGCCGGCTTCCACACGTCGATCCCGATGCCGTTCGCCCTGGTGGCGCACCTGCCGGTGATCGATCTGGTGAGCGTCTCCCGGTTCGCCATGGTCCCGGCCACGATCGCCGGCCTGCTGCTGGCGCTGGCCGCCGACCGGGTGGGCGTGCTCACCCCGCAACGCCGCCGGCGGTTCTGGATCGGGATGGCGCTCGCGCTGGTCCCGCTCATCCCGAAGCCGTTGCCGGTGGTCCAGGGCGACCCGCTGCCGGAGTTCCTGACCGCGGGAATCTGGAAGCAGTACGTGCCGGCGGGCCGGACCCTGGTGCCGGTGCCCCTGCCCGAGGTGACCTACGGGCGGACCGGGCAGCGCTGGGCGACCCTGGAGAACCTGGACTTCGCGGTGCCCCGGGGCTACTTCATGGGCCCGGCCGACCCGCCGGCCGACGACACCGGGTCGTGGCGGGCGCCCGCGCGGTTCACCAACGACCTGCTGGTCCGTGTGCAGTTGACCGGGGTCGAGCCGTACCTGACCGACTCCGACCGCAAGCGGATCGCCGACGACCTGACGTACTGGAAGGCCGCGGTCGTGGTGCTGGTGCCCCAGGCGAAGAACGCGAACGTGTTGCGCGCCACGCTGGTCGACGCGCTGGGCCAGTCGAAATCGGTGGGCGGGGTCGAGATCTGGGTGGTGGAACCTCACTCTCAGGAGTGAGGTTCCAAGGTCCGTTCTGCGGGAATGTCCGCCATGTGACAGGCGCTGTGCCTGGGCCGACGAAAAATGTCGTACCCCCTCGCTAGGGTCTGCGTGGCGTGAGCCATGGGAACGACGGACCCTGGAGTGGCGAGTCGACGTTGGCACACTTGTTCGGACTAGAGTGGCTCGTCTGCTTTCAAACACCTGTACGGAGAGGCTAGTAGTGGCCGACCGACTGACTATTCGTGGCGCCCGCGAGCACAACCTGCGCGACGTCAACCTCGACCTGCCCCGCGACGCCATGATCGTCTTCACCGGCTTGTCCGGTTCGGGCAAGTCCAGCCTCGCGTTCGACACGATCTTCGCCGAGGGGCAGCGACGCTACGTCGAGTCCCTCTCGTCGTACGCGCGGCAGTTCCTCGGCCAGATGGACAAGCCGGACGTCGACTTCATCGAGGGGCTCTCCCCGGCCGTCTCGATCGACCAGAAGTCGACGAACCGCAACCCGCGATCGACGGTCGGCACCATCACCGAGGTCTACGACTACCTGCGACTTCTCTTCGCCCGCACCGGCATCCCGCACTGCCCGGTCTGCGGCGAGCAGATCAGCAAGCAGACCCCGCAGCAGATCGTCGACCGGGTCCTGGCGATGCCCGAGGGCACCCGCTTCATGGTCCTCGCCCCGGTCGTCCGCGGCCGCAAGGGCGAATATGTCGACCTCTTCGCCGAGCTGCAGTCCAAGGGCTACGCCCGGGCCCGGGTCAACGGGGTCGTCCACCAGCTCACCGAGCCGCCGAAGCTGAAGAAGCAGGAGAAGCACACCATCGAGGTGGTGGTCGACCGGCTCAGCGTCAAGGCGAGCAGCAAGCAGCGCCTGACCGACTCGGTGGAGTCCGCGCTCGGCCTGGCCAACGGCATCCTGCTGCTCGACTTCGTCGACCTGCCGGAGGACGATCCGGAGCGCGAGCGCCGCTTCTCCGAGCACCTCGCCTGCCCGAACGACCACCCTCTGGCGATCGAGGATCTCGAGCCCCGGGTCTTCTCCTTCAACGCGCCCTATGGCGCCTGCCCCGAGTGCACCGGCCTCGGGACGAAGAAGGAGGTCGACCCCGAGCTGATCATCCCGGACGAGGAGAAGAGCCTCGCCGAGGGTGCGATCCAGCCGTGGGCCGGCGGCACGACCCAGGAATACTTCCTGCGCCTGCTCGAAGCGCTGGCCAAGGCCGAGGGCTTCAAGCTGGACACGCCCTGGCGGGCGCTGCCGAGCCGCGCGCAGAAGACGATCCTGCACGGCTCCGAGGACCAGGTCCACGTGCGGTACCGGAACAAGTACGGGCGGGAGCGCTCCTACTACACCGGCTTCGAGGGCGTGGTGCAGTGGATCGAGCGCCGGCACAACGACACCGAGAGCGACTGGTCGCGCGACAAGTATGAGGGGTACATGCGCGACGTGCCCTGCTCGGTCTGCGGCGGCGCGCGGCTCAAGCCCGAGGTGCTCGCGGTCACGGTGGCCGGCAAGAGCATCGCCGAGGTCTGCAACCTCTCGGTCGGTGAGTGTGCCGCCCTGCTCTCCTCGATCGAGCTCGACGACCGGCAGAAGATGATCGCCGAGCGGGTGCTCAAGGAGATCAACGCCCGGCTGCAGTTCCTGCTCGACGTCGGGCTGGACTACCTCTCGCTGGACCGTGGCGCCGGCACCCTGTCCGGCGGCGAGGCGCAGCGCATCCGGCTCGCCACGCAGATCGGCTCCGGCCTGGCCGGCGTGCTCTACGTGCTGGACGAGCCGTCCATCGGCCTGCACCAGCGGGACAACCACCGGTTGATCGAGACGCTGAAGCGGCTGCGGGACCTGGGCAACACGCTGATCGTCGTCGAGCACGACGAGGACACCATCCGTACCGCGGACTGGATCGTCGACATCGGCCCCGGCGCCGGCGAGCACGGTGGCCATATCGTGCACAGCGGCACCGTCGACGGGCTGCTGGCCAACGAGCAGTCGCCGACCGGGTCGTACCTGTCCGGGCGCAAGTCGATCCCGCTGCCGGCGACCCGGCGACCGGCGACCGCCGGGCGCGAGGTGGTCGTGCACGGCGCCCGCGAGCACAATCTGCGGAACCTGACCGTCCCGTTCCCGCTCGGCCAGTTCATCGCGGTCACCGGGGTCAGCGGCTCGGGCAAGTCGACGCTGGTCAACGACATTCTGCACACCGTGATGGCGAACCAGATCAACGGCGCCCGTCAGGTGCCCGGCCGGCACGTCAAGGTCACCGGCCTGGAGCACGTGGACAAGGTCGTCGGGGTGGACCAGTCACCGATCGGCCGGACCCCGCGGTCGAACCCGGCGACCTACACCGGTGTCTTCGATCACGTCCGCAAGCTGTTCGCGGAGACGGCCGAGGCCAAGGTGCGCGGCTACGGTCCGGGCCGGTTCTCGTTCAACGTCAAGGGCGGCCGCTGCGAGAACTGCTCCGGTGACGGCACCATCAAGATCGAGATGAACTTCCTGCCCGACGTCTACGTCCCCTGCGAGGTCTGCAAGGGCGCGCGGTACAACCGCGAGACGCTCGAGGTGCACTACAAGGGCAAGACCATCTCCGAGATCCTGAACATGCCGATCGAGGAGGCGGCGACCTTCTTCGAGGCGCTGCCGGCCATCCACCGGCACCTGAAGACCCTGGTCGAGGTCGGCCTGGGCTACGTGCGGCTCGGCCAGCCCGCGACCACGCTGTCCGGCGGCGAGGCGCAGCGCGTCAAGCTCGCCTCCGAGCTGCAGAAACGGTCGACCGGGCGGACGGTCTACGTGCTCGACGAGCCGACCACCGGCCTGCACTTCGAGGACATCCGCAAGCTGCTGATGGTCCTCAACGGGCTGGTCGACAAGGGCAACACGGTGATCACCATCGAGCACAACCTGGACGTGATCAAGACCGCTGACTGGTTGATCGACATGGGCCCGGAGGGCGGCAGCAAGGGCGGCCTGGTGCTCGCCACCGGCTCGCCGGAGGAGCTCGCCGAGGTGCCGGGGAGCCACACCGGGCAGTTCCTGCGGCACATGCTCGGCCTGACCGGGGACGCCGCCGGGTCGCCGGCGGCGGTCGCCCGGGCCGCGAAGGCCAACGGCGAGAAGGCGACCCTGGCGAAGGCGCCGGCCAAGCCGAGGGCGACGCGCTCCAAGGCCAAGGCGACAGTCTGAGAACAACCCCTGTCTCTTATACACATCTCT
>KL571236.1:51360-61511 GCA_000715855.1 Actinoplanes liguriensis | reverse complement strand
CCGCCGTTTCGCGTCGTGGGCGGCGCCACGGCGCTGAGCAGCGGGTGGTGGCCGGGCATCGTGGCGTCGAGCAGCGGGTGGTGGCCGGACATCGTGGCGTCGAGCAGCGCTGGGGGGAACGGGCATCGTGGCGTCGAGCAGATATGCCACCGCGGGAAAGTTGATTTTAGAAATTTCTTAGATGACTCATAGCTACCGGCTCCATCGGGTCCCCTAGGGTCGACCGCGCGTCCGCACCGGCCGACCCGGGGCGACGTATGCGTGCGAATGCGGGAAAGCCGCCGCGAAAAGCGGCCGTCGATTTCGTCGCACGCATGAACCGATCGCGGTGGCAGCCGCGTACTCAGGGGCGACTCCGCGTGACATCGGACGCGGACCAGGTACTGGAGGGCGATACATGACTGACGTGCAGACGAGGACCGACGTCGACACCCGGTGCGAGCACGAGCAGGCGGGCACGCACTCGACCCGCCGGTGCGTCCTGCTGGGCGCCGGCGGCCTCGGAGCCGCCGCGGTCCTGGCCGCCTGTGGCACCTCCACCACCACGACCAACCCGAACGGCACCGACTACGCGGCCGACCCGGCCCCGGCCGGCAGCAAGGGCGCCGCGGCGGGCGGGAGCACCGGTGGCGGCAGCACCACCGGCGGGGACAGCGGCGGCGCCGCGGCGGGCGCGTCCCTCGCGCTGGTCGCGGACGTGCCCACGGGCGGCGGCATCATCGCCGGTGACCTCGTCATCACCCAGCCGAAGCAGGGCACCTTCAAGGCGTTCACGAAGATCTGCACCCACCAGGGCTGCGAGGTCAACGAGGTGAAGGACGGCACGATCAACTGCCCGTGCCACGGCGCGAAGTACTCCATCGAGGACGGCTCGGTCAAGGGCGGCCCGGCGCCGAAGCCGCTCGCCGAGACGAAGGTCAAGGTCGACGGCGACAACATCGTCGCAGCCTGATCGCTCACACCGGCGCGGCCTGATCGGGCCACACGAGTGAGCCCGATCGGGTCACGCGGGAGTGAGGTGCGGCCCGGGCGGCGTCAGATGCCGGCTGGGCCACGCGGCGGCCCGTGGTGACTCCGCGGGGCACGGCCGGAGATCCGGCGCCGTGGCGGCGGCACCGGACCTCCGGTCGGGCAATTCTGTCAGCCCCACGCACTACTGTTGTGGTTGTGCCAGACCCGTCCACTTATCGTCCGGCGCCCGGTACCATTCCCGACGCTCCGGGCGTCTACCGCTTCCGCGATCCGGCCGGCCGGGTGATCTACGTCGGCAAGGCCAAGAGCCTGCGGAATCGCCTCAACTCCTACTTCGCCGACACCTGGTCGCTGCACGCGCGCACCCAGCAGATGGTCACCACGGCCGCCTCCGTCGACTGGGTGACGGTCGGCACCGAGGTCGAGGCGCTCCAGCTCGAGTTCTCCTGGATCAAGGAGTTCGACCCCCGCTTCAACGTGAAGTATCGGGACGACAAGTCCTACCCGTTCCTCGCGGTCACCCTCAACGAGGAGTTCCCGCGCCTGCAGGTGATGCGCGGCGCCAAGCGCAAGGGCGTGCGCTACTTCGGGCCCTATTCGCACGCCTGGGCCATCCGCGAGACCCTCGACCTGCTGCTCCGGGTCTTCCCGGCGCGCACCTGCTCGACCGGCGTCTTCAAGCGCTCCGGCCAGATCGGCCGCCCCTGCCTGCTGGGTTACATCGGGAAGTGCTCGGCCCCGTGCACCGGCCAGGTCAGCGCCGAGCAGCACCGGGCCATCGTCGACGACTTCTGCGACTTCATGGCCGGCCGCACCGACGCGTTCGTGAAACGGCTGGAGCGCGACATGATGGCCGCCTCCGAGTCGCTGGAGTTCGAGCGCGCGGCCCGGCTGCGCGACGACATCGCCGCCCTGCGCCGGGCCATGGAGAAGCAGACCGTCGTGCTCGGCGACGGCACCGACGCCGACGTGGTCGCCTTCGCGGAGGATCCGCTCGAGGCCGCCGTCCAGGTCTTCCACGTGCGTGACGGCCGGGTCCGCGGCCAGCGCGGCTGGGTCGTCGAGAAGGTGGAGGACCTTTCCACCGGCGACCTGGTCCACCACTTCTGCACCCAGATGTACGGGGAGTCCGCCGGTGAGGCCGACGTTCCCCGGGAGCTGCTCGTCCCGGCCCTGCCGGAGGACGCCGACGCCCTCGCCGACTGGCTCTCCGAGCGCCGTGGCAGCCGGGTCAGCCTGCGCGTCCCGCAGCGCGGCGACAAGGTCGGCCTGATGGAGACGGTCGCCCGGAACGCCGGCCAGGCGCTGCAACGGCACAAGCTGAGCCGGGCCGGTGATCTCACCATCCGGAACAAGGCACTGGAGGAGATCGCCGAGGCGCTCGGGCTGGAGTCGGCGCCGCTGCGCATCGAGTGCTATGACGTCTCGCACATCCAGGGCACCGACGTGGTCGCCTCGATGGTGGTGTTCGAGGACGGCCTGGCCCGCAAGTCGGAATATCGGCGGTTCGCCGTGCGGGGCAACGCGGACGGCACCGGGCTGGACGACCTCGCCGCGATGAGCGAGGTGATGCGGCGCCGGTTCGCCCGCTACAAGGCGCAGACGGGCGCGGACGCGCCGCGGGACGAGCCGGAGCCGGTCGCGGACGAGACCGGCGAGGCGACCGGCGAGCTGGAGACCGCGGAGCTGCCCGGGATCGATCCGCTGACCGGCAGGCCGCGGCGTTTCGCGTACCCACCGCAATTGATTGTTGTTGATGGTGGTCAACCGCAGGTGAACGCGGTTGCCACGGTGCTCGCCGACATGGGCATCACGGACGTGGCGCTCTGCGGCCTGGCCAAGCGGCTGGAGGAGGTGTGGCTGCCCGGGGAGGACTTCCCGGTCATCCTCCCGCGCACGTCGGAGGCGCTCTACCTGCTGCAACGCGTGCGGGACGAGGCGCACCGGTTCGCCATCACGTTCCACCGGGAGCGGCGCTCCAAACGGATGACGCAGTCCGCGCTGGACACCGTCGCCGGCCTGGGGGAGACCCGGCGGAAAGCGCTGCTGCGGCACTTCGGATCGGTGAAGCGGCTCGCCGCGGCCACCCCGGAGGAGATCATCGAGGTGCCGGGGGTCGGCCGCCGGACGGCGGAGGCGGTGCTGGCCGCGCTGAACGGTGAGGCGACCCCGGAGAAGAGCTGACGTCCGCCGGACACCCTGTCCGGCGGCTGTACGGGTACTCATCGGACTACCATGTTGTGTCCGTTCGCGAGGTGCGGGCGAAGCGACGCGGGAGGCGTGCGTGACGGAAGCGATGCCCGAGTTCGGACCCGGCGACGTGGTCGACCCGGACGAGGCCGGAACCGACCTGGTGGTGGTCACCGGGCTGTCCGGCGGTGGCCGCAGCACGGTGGCCCGGGCCCTGGAGAACGTCGGTTTCTACGTTGTCGACAATCTGCCGCAGGCGCTGATGCTGGAGATGGCCGAGCTGGCCTTCGCGGCGGGCGGCGCGGCCCGGCGCACCGCGATGGTGCTGGACGTGCGCAGTCGCGCGTTCTCCACCGACCTGGCCGGCGCGGTGCGGGCTCTCAAGGAGCGCGGCTTCTCGCCGCGCGTGGTCTTCGTGGACGCCGACGACGAGGTGCTGATCCGGCGCTTCGAGTCGGTGCGCCGCTCGCACCCGCTGCAGGGTGACGGCCGGCTGGCGGACGGGATCGCCGCCGAGCGCAAGCTGCTCGAGGAGGCCCGCGAGCAGGCCGACGTGATCATCGACACCAGCCATCTCAACGTCAACCAGCTCCGCCGCCGGGTGGAGGAGCTGTTCGGCGGGGAGGACGCGCGCAAGCTGCGCATCACGGTGCTGTCCTTCGGCTTCAAGTACGGCCTGCCGCCGGACGCCGACTACGTGCTCGACGCCCGATTCCTGCCGAACCCGTTCTGGGTCCCGGAGCTGCGCGAGCACACCGGCCTGGAGGAGGGCGTGAGCAGCTACGTCCTGGGTCAGGAGGGCGCCACCGACTTCGTGGCGACCTACGCGGGGCTGATCGCGGCCACCGCGCCCGGCTTCGAGCGGGAGGGCAAGCGCTATCTGACCGTGGCGATCGGGTGCACCGGTGGAAAACACCGGAGCGTGGCGATAACCGAGGAGTTGACTTCGCGGCTCAGCGCAATGCGCCTCTCGGCACACGCCTCGCACCGCGATCTGGGGCGGGAGTGACGCCCCCGGCCCGGCCGGTCCGGGTGGTGGCGTTCGGTGGCGGGCACGGGCTGGGAGCGTCCCTGCGGGCGCTCCGGCACACCGCCGCCGAGGTGGAGCTGGACATCACGGCGATCGTGACGGTCGGCGACGACGGCGGCTCCAGCGGCCGCCTGCGGGTCGAGCGGGACGCCCTGCTGCCCCCGGGTGACCTGCGGCAGGCGCTCGCCGCGCTGGCCGACGAGCACCCGACCGCGCAGCTCACGGCGCAGATGATGCAGCACCGGTTCGTGGCGATGTCCGAGCCAGGCGTCAGCCCGCTGCCGCCGGTGGTCCGCGGGCCCCGGCTGGAGCGTCGTGCCGACCGCAGCAAGGACACGCTGGCCGGGCACACGGTCGGCAACCTCCTGCTGCTCGGGTTGATGGAGATGCTCGGCGATCCGGTGCTGGCGCTCGATCACGCGGCCGCGATGGTCGGCGCGCGGGGCCGGGTGCTGCCGATGGCCCTGCACGCGGTCGGCATCGAGGCGGACGTGGCGGACGCGGCCGGGGAGATCACCACGATCCGTGGCCAGCACTCCGTCGCGGTCGCCGACGGCCGGGTCGCCGCGGTCCGACTGGAGCCGTCCGACCCGCCGGCCTGCCCGCAGGCGGTCCAGGCGGTCCACGAGGCGGACTGGCTGATCTTCGGGCCGGGCAGCTGGTACACGAGCGTGCTGCCGCACCTGCTGGTGCCGGGGCTGGCCCGGGCGATCGTGAGCAGCCCGGCACGCCGGCTGATCACGCTGAACCTCGGCGCGGACAAGGAGACCCAGGGTTTGTCCGCCGGAGAGCACCTCGGCACCCTGCACCGGTACCTGCCCGACCTGCGGGTGGACACGGTGCTCGCCGACGTGAAATGGACAGGTGAGCCGGAAGCGGTACGGGCCGCCGCGCTACGCATGGGCGCCGATCTCGTATTGGCACCCGTGGCCGTTGCGGACGGCAGCCCACGGCATGATCCTGAGGCACTGGGTGTTGCACTGGTGCCAGTATTGGGCGCCGCTCGTTAATTACTGGCGTAAGTGCGGCACACAATGTCCATGATCCGGCGCATGAGGTGACAACACGATGGCGATGACGGCAGCGGTCAAAGACGAGCTGAGCCGGGTCGACGTGCCCAAGCCCTGCTGTCGGCGGGCGGAGATGGCGTCCCTGCTCCGGTTCGCCGGTGGGCTGCACATCGTCTCCGGCCGGGTGGTCGTCGAGGCCGAGCTGGACACCGGCGCGGTGGCGCGCCGGCTCCGCAGGGAGATCGCCGACGTCTACGGCTACCCCAGTGAAGTGCACGTTCTCGCCTCCGGCGGCCTGCGCAAGGGCAGCCACTACATCGTCCGGATCGTCAAGGACGGCGAGGCGCTGGCCCGGCAGACCGGCCTGCTCGACGTGCGCGGGCGGCCCGTCCGCGGGCTCCCCTCCAGCGCGCTGGAGATCACCTGCCCCGGGCCGGAGGCGGCGCTCGCCCTGCGGGGCGCGGCCCGGCGGATCGGCATCACCGCCAAGGAACGCGAGGTCCGCGGCGTGGACCGGGTGGTGATCAAGGACGGTGACGCGATCGCCGCCCTGCTCACCCGGATCGGCGCGCACTCCAGCGTGCTGGCCTGGGAGGAGCGCCGGGTGCGCCGCGAGGTGCGGGCCACCGCGAACCGGCTCGCCAACTTCGACGACGCGAACCTGCGTCGCTCGGCGCGCGCGGCGGTGGCCGCCGCCGCCCGCGTCACCCGGGCGCTGGAAATCCTCGCCGAGGACGCGCCGAACCACCTGACCTCGGCCGGGCGGCTGCGGCTGGAACACCGGCAGGCGTCACTGGAGGAACTCGGCGCGCTGGCCGACCCGCCGCTGACCAAGGACGCGATCGCGGGGCGGATCCGGCGGTTGCTGGCGCTGGCCGACAAGCGCGCCCGCGACCTCGGGATCCCGGACACCGAGGCGGCGGTCACTCCCGAGATGATGGCTTGCTGAGCTGAGCTAGCTGGCTCCGCTTCGCTCCGCGGCGATTCGCCTGGTACCCGGTGAGTTGGCAGTCGGTTTCCCGCCGCCCGCAAAAACCGCGGGCGTCGGGAAATCGGCTGCCAACTCATCGGCGGCGAATCGCGGGTCCACGAGTTGCGTGACTCCGGTCACGTTTGGGGGGCTTTTGGGGCCGTACATCAATGGGGTTGGATCTTGTGAATTCGGGGTCTTTCGGCCCTGATCTACAGCGCTGATTTAGATAACGTTCAGGTCGCGCCCCGCTGCGTCCGGGGCGGGGGGCCTCGGATAGGGTCACTGGTGACGGCGACGGTGCCGGCAGTTCGGCCGAACCCCCGCTGACTTCGCCAAAGTGTCTCTGCTGCGGCGTTCTCGCTCCTTCGGGCGCGGCGGCCGGACGCCCCCTGTGCAGGCCCTCCACGCGGCCCGCACGAGATCCTCCGCCGGTCGCAGAATCCGGCGGACCGAAACGAGGAGACCACCTGTGACCATCCGGGTTGGCATCAACGGCTTCGGCCGTATCGGTCGTAACTTCTTCCGGGCGGCGCTCGCGTCCGGGGCCGACATCCAGATCGTCGGCGTGAACGACCTGACCGACAACGCCACTCTTGCCCACCTGCTGAAGTACGACAGCATCCTGGGCCGCCTGCCGCACGAGGTGAAGGCCACCGCCGACGAGATCACCGTCGGTGGCAACACCTTCAAGGCGTTCGCCGAGCGCGACCCGAACAACCTGCCGTGGGGCGACCTGGGCGCCGACGTCGTCATCGAGTCGACCGGCTTCTTCACCGACGCCACCAAGGCCAAGGCGCACATCGACAAGGGCGCCAAGAAGGTCATCATCTCGGCTCCGGCCAAGAACGAGGACATCACGATCGTGATGGGCGTGAACGACGGTCTGTACGACGCCGCCAAGCACACCATCATCTCGAACGCGTCCTGCACCACGAACTGCCTCGCCCCGATGGCGAAGGTCCTGAACGACACGATCGGGATCGAAAAGGGTCTGATGACCACGATCCACGCGTACACCCAGGACCAGAACCTGCAGGACGGCCCGCACAGCGACCTGCGTCGTGCGCGCGCCGCCGCCCTGAACATCGTCCCCACCTCGACCGGCGCCGCCAAGGCCGTCAGCCTGGTGCTGCCGGAGCTGAAGGGCAAGCTGGACGGCTTCGCGCTGCGCGTGCCGATCCCGACCGGCTCGGCCACCGACCTGACCTTCACCGCCGCCCGTGACACCACGGTCGACGAGGTCAACGCCGCGATCAAGGCCGCCTCCGAGGGCGCGCTCAAGGGCATCCTGGTCTACACCGAGGACCCGATCGTGTCGGCCGACATCGTCACCGACCCGGCCTCCTGCATCTTCGACGCCGGCCTCACCAAGGTCATCGGCGGCAACCAGGTCAAGGTCGTCGGCTGGTACGACAACGAGTGGGGCTACTCGAACCGTCTCGTCAACCTGGTTCAGCTCGTCGGAGCCTGATCTTGAAGACTCTCGACGACCTGCTCGGCGAGGGTGTCTCGGGTCGGCGCGTGTTCGTGCGCGCCGACCTGAACGTCCCGTTCGACAAGGCAAACCCGGGTGTCATCAGCGACGACGGCCGCGCCCGCGCGGTGCTGCCGACGCTGATCGCCCTGCGTGACGCGGGCGCCAAGGTCATCGTGGCGTCCCACCTCGGTCGCCCGAAGGGCGCGCCGGACCCGAAATTCACGCTCGCCCCGGTCGCCACGCGGCTGGGCGAGCTGCTGAGTTCCGAGGTGATCTTCGCGGAGGACACGGTCGGCCCTTCCGCCTCCGCCGCGGTGGAAAACCTCAAGGACGGCCACGTGCTGCTCCTGGAGAACCTGCGGTTCAACGAGGGTGAGACCTCGAAGGACGACGCGGTTCGCGGCGCTTTCGCCGACGAGCTGGCGAAGTTCGCGGACTTCTACGTCGACGACGCCTTCGGCGCCGTGCACCGCAAGCACGCCTCGGTGTACGACGTCCCGGCCCGCCTGCCGCACTACGCGGGTGGCCTGGTCGTCAAGGAGGTCGAGGTCCTCCGCAAGGTGTCCGAGACCCCCGAGAAGCCGTACGTCGTCGTGCTCGGCGGCTCGAAGGTCTCCGACAAGCTCGCCGTGATCCAGGCGCTGCTGCCGAAGGTCGACAAGCTGCTCGTCGGTGGCGGCATGTGCTTCACGTTCCTCAAGGCGCAGGGGCACGAGGTGGGCAAGTCCCTCCTGGAGACCGAGATGATCTCCGTGTGCGCCGACCTGCTGGAGCAGGCGCAGGGCCGGATCGTCCTCCCCGTCGACGTCGTGGCGGCCACCGAGTTCTCGGCGGACGCGCAGCACGACGTCGTCGCGGCCTCGGAGATCCCGGCGGACCGGCTCGGCCTGGACATCGGCCCTCGCTCGACGGCGCTGTTCGCCGACGCGATCGCCGGCGCGAAGACCGTGTTCTGGAACGGCCCGATGGGCGTCTTCGAGCTCGCCCCGTTCGCCGCGGGCACCCGTGGCGTCGCCGAGGCGATCACCAAGATCGACGGCTTCTCGGTCGTCGGCGGCGGCGACTCGGCCGCCGCGGTCCGCACGCTCGGCCTGGACGAGACCGCGTTCGGCCACATCTCCACCGGCGGGGGCGCGTCCCTGGAGTACCTCGAAGGCAAGACGCTGCCGGGCGTCGCCGCCCTGGAGAAGTGATGGGTGACGTGACCCGCAAGCCGATCATCGCCGGTAACTGGAAGATGAACCTCAACCACTTCGAGGCGAATCTGCTCATCCAGAAGCTGGCCGCGAGCCTGACCCCGCAGCAGCTCGAGGCGGTGGAGACGGTGGTCCTGCCGCCGTTCACCGACCTGCGCACCGTGCAGACCGCGATCGAGGGCGACAAGCTCGCGATCAGGTACGGGGCACAGGACGTCTCGAAGCACGCCTCCGGCGCGTACACCGGCGAGATCGCCGGCTCGATGCTGGCGAAGCTCGGCTGCACCTACGTGGCGATCGGGCACTCCGAGCGCCGCGAGTACCACAACGAGACCGACGAGCTGATCAACGCGAAGATCAAGGCGGCCTTCGCGGCCGGCCTGACCCCGATCTTCTGCGTCGGCGAGGGTCTGCCGATCCGTGAGGCCTCGGGCCACGTGTCGCACTGCACCGCGCAGGTCGACGCCGGTCTCGACGGTCTGAAGGAAGACCAGATCAAGCAGATCGTGATCGCGTACGAGCCGGTCTGGGCGATCGGCACCGGCAAGACCGCCACGCCGGACGACGCCCAGGAGGTGTGCGGAGCGATCCGTGCCCGCCTGGCCGAGAAGTACGGCAGTGAGGTCGCCGAGGCCGTTCGCATTCAGTACGGTGGATCGGTCAAGGCGAACAACATCGCGCAGATCATGTCCCAGCCGGATGTGGACGGCGCGCTGGTCGGTGGCGCGAGCCTGGACGCCGAGGGCTTCGCCGCCATCGTGCGCTTTCCGGAGCACGTCGCCCGCTGAGCTGTAACTCGCGCGTGCCCGGCCGTATGAAACGGCCGGGCACCCGCTATTGTGGGACCGCTGCTGTGCCCTTCGAGAGGAATGAACCCGACCATGCCGATCGCGTTCGCGTACACGTTGATCGTGTTGCTGATCATCACCAGCATCATCCTGACCCTGCTGATCCTGCTGCACCGGGGCAAGGGCGGCGGCATGTCCAGCATGTTCGGCGGTGGCGTGAGCTCCAGCCTGGCCGGTTCCTCGGTCGCTGAGAAGAACCTGGACCGTTACACGGTCCTGGTGAGCGTCATCTGGTTCGCCTGCATCATCGGGCTCGGCCTCTGGTTGAAGCAGGCCATCCCTTCCGCTTCCTGACTCGCGAGTAGAGTCGTACAATTCGCCGCGCGGCCGGTTTCACCGGTCGTGCGGCTTTTGCTTTCCCTGTCCGATTTGATCTTCGGCGGGGTCACGCGTCCCCGAGGCTCCGTAGAGCCCCCATGAGAGTTCCATGAGACAGGAGCTGTCTCTTATACACA
>KL571236.1:50647-51174 GCA_000715855.1 Actinoplanes liguriensis | reverse complement strand
TGCCAGCCCGCTCAGAGATGTGTATAAGAGACAGGCCCCGACGAGCGCACCGAGCCCGCCCCCCGCCGCCAGGTCAACTACTTCTGCGCGGCCGGCCATGACAGCCGCATCTGGTTCGCCGCGGAGGCCCCGGCCCCGGAGACCTGGGACTGCCCCCGCTGCGGTCAGCCGGCCGGGCTCGACGAGCAGGCGCCCCCGGGGCGGCTGCGGGCCGAGCCGTACAAGTCGCATCTGGCCTACGTGAAGGAGCGGCGTTCGGAGGAGGACGGCGCGGCGATCCTGGAGGAGGCGCTGGCCAAGCTGCGCCAGCGCCGCGGCCGGGCCTGACCCCTCAGCCGCGCCCGGGCCTGACCCCTCAGCCGCGCCCGAGGCCGGCCTGACCCTCAGTCGCGCCCGGGCATGCCTGACTCTCGGTCGCGCCCGGGCCGGCTGGACTGACCGTCCTCGCTGCGGCCGGGGCCGGCGGTTACAGCGGGCTGGTGTCCCGCCCGAGGTAGAGGGCGCCCGGGTCGTCGTCCACCGGCAGG
>KL571236.1:49375-50367 GCA_000715855.1 Actinoplanes liguriensis | reverse complement strand
GCAGGTCACGGAGGCCGAGCTGGTGGTAGAAGGCGTAGGCGCCCCGATTCGACGGCGCCATGCCCAGATGCACCCGGGACACCCCGGCGGCCCGCAGCCCGCCCAGGAACGCCGCCATCAGCCCGCGTCCCTGCCCCCGTCCCTGCCACTCCGGCACCAGGTCGATGTGGAGGTGGGCGGGGTAGTCGGCGAGCGCCGGGTGCAGCATCCGCTCCGGGCGCCGGTGCAGGTCGAGCATGATCTCGTCGCGCGGGTCGCCGTCGGCGAGCCGGTCCACGGTGGCCGGCAGCCACTCGGCGCGGTAACGCTCGACGAACTTCGCGGTGTCCGCGGTGCCGATCACGTAGCCGACCGCGCGCCCGGTGCCGTCGTCCAGCACGTGCGCGTGCTCCGGCTCGAGGATCACGTAGGGCGCCGCCCAGATGTCCCCGAGCAGGCGGTCCGAGCTGTATTTCCCGCGCGCGTCCCGGCCCGCGTCACCGGTGCGGACGCAGATGTCGTAAATGGCGTCGAGGTCGCTCGATCGGTAGGCACGTATCGCAACAGGCACCCGCCGAAGTCTACGGATGGCAGCATGGTCCGAATGAACTGGACTCTCGAGGTGGTCGTCGTCCCGGTCGCCGACATCGACCGGGCGAAGAAGTTCTACGCCGAGCAGCTCGGCTTCCACGTCGATCACGACACGGCCTTCGGTGACCAGGTGCGGATCGTGCAGCTGACGCCGCCGGGCAGCGGCTGCTCGATCGTGATCGGCCGGGGCGCGGTGCCGGACATGCCGCCCGGCTCGCTGAAGGGCCTGCAGCTCGTCGTGCGCGACATCACAGCGGCGCACGCCGAGCTGGTGGCTCGCGGGGTCGACGTCAGCGAGGTGACCACGCTGGGGGAGAACCCGACGCCGACCCCGCATCCGCTGGACAACGTCGGGTTCGTCTTCTTCACCGACCCCGACGGCAACAGCTGGGCGGTGCAGCAGATCTCGTCGCGCGACTGAG
>KL571236.1:46211-49123 GCA_000715855.1 Actinoplanes liguriensis | reverse complement strand
GCCTTGTCCGGCCCGGCCGCCACCAGCCACACCTCGTCGGCGTTCCCGATGGTCGCCAGGGTCAGCGTGATCCGGGTCGGCGGCGGCTTCGGGCTGTCGTACGTGGCGACCGCGACCCCGCTCTTCTCCAGCACCGGGTGCCCGGGGAAGAGCGACGCCACGTGCCCGTCCTCGCCCACGCCGAGCATCAGCACGTCGAACCGCAGGCCGGCCGCGGTCAGCTCGGCGGAGTACCGCGCGGCGGCCGCGTCCGCGTCGTCGCCGTCCGGGCCGTCGGTCGCGGGCATGGCGTGCACCCGGGCCGGGTCCAGCGGCAGCGCGTCCAGCACCGCCTCACGGGCCTGGGTCTCGTTGCGGTCCGGGTCACCGGACGGCAGGAACCGCTCGTCGCCCCACCACAGGTCCACCCGCGACCAGTCGATCGCCGCGGCGGCCGGCAGCTCGCGCAGCTGGCGCAGCACCTTGGCGGCCACCCGGCCGCCGGTCAGCACCACGCTCGCCGTGCCGTGTACCGCCTGCGCGTCGATGATCCGGATGACGAGCCGTGCCGCCACCGTGGACGCCAGGATGTCGGCGTCCGGAACCACCACGACCACGGTCTCACTCAACTTGGCTCTCCTCTGCCGAAAGGGCCGTCCACCGGTGGCGGACGGCCCTTCTGTCGAAAAAATGTGGGTCAGCCGGCCATCGCGTCGGTCGGGCTGGCCGCCCGGGCCGCCAGCGCCGGATCCTTCCAGACGTGCACCCGCATCGGCGGCCGGTGGTCCAGGCCGGACACCCCGGCCATGGCGCCCAGCGCCTCCGCGTAGATCTGGTCGGCGTCGAGCCGGCGCAGCTCCTCGGCGAGCTCGTCGCCGACCGGCCGCTTCGGCAACGGCATGTACCGGTCCTCCTGGCCGCTGCGGCTGAACAGCGCGGTGCCCTCCTCGCGGGTGACCCGCACGGTGTCGCCGTTGGCACACTGGAGCTCGACCGAGTGCATCCGCGGGGAGCGGTCGGTGTGCTCCAGGACCGGCTCGATGCCGAGCCGGGACTTGAGCCAGCCGAGCATCAGCCAGGCGGTCGGGTCCTTCTGCGGCGCCACGATCTTCGCGCCGGTCACCCGTGCCTCGGTGGTGTCGAAGGCGCCGGCCACCAGGGTCCGCCACAGCGTGATCCGGGTCCAGGTGAGGTCGGTGTCACCGGGCGCGTAGTCGACCGCCCGCTGCCGCAGCGCGGCCACCGGGTCGGGGGCCTGTGC
Organism: Actinoplanes liguriensis; assembly: GCA_000715855.1. Lineage (GTDB taxonomy): Bacteria > Actinomycetota > Actinomycetes > Mycobacteriales > Micromonosporaceae > Actinoplanes > Actinoplanes liguriensis. Next base: position 47,883 of record KL571236.1, on the reverse strand, counting down.
GCTGTCGGTGATCCGGCGGTCCGAGATGACGCCCAGGAAGTCGTTGGCGATCATGTTCGGCGGCTCCTCGTGCCACCAGGTGACCACCGGGACGTCCGGGGCGAGCAACGGGATGACCACCGACTCGGCGTGCAGCGCGAGCCGGCCGTACATCCGCATCACGACCGCCTCGGCCGGGCCCAGCCGGCCGCCGACGACGATCTCCGCATCCAGCCGGCTGCGGCCGTCCAGATCGGAGCGGACCACGATCAGCACCCGGCACGGGTGGGCCGCGGCCGCTATGGTCGCGGCGGCCTCGGCCTCCCGGACCTTCTTCTCCTCGACCACCGCGATCAGGGTGAGCGCCAGCCCGGAGGCGACGCCCCCGGCGCTGCGGCGTTCCGCGGTGAGGGCCTTGACGACCTCGTTACCGGTGGTGTCCCACAGCCCGATCATGCTCGCCTCCAGGCGCGGCCTTCGCTCTCCAGCATTTCGTCGGACGCCCGCGGGCCCCACTCGCCGGAGCGGTAGGGCTCCGGTGTGGTGCCTGCCCAGGCGGCCTCCAGCGGGTCGATGACCCGCCAGGACTGCTCCACCTCGGCCGCGTCCGGGAACAGCGTGCGGTCGCCGATCAGCACGTCCAGCACGAGACGTTCGTACGCCTCCGGGCTGGACTCGGTGAAGGCCTCGCCGTACTGGAAGTCCATCGCGATGTCGCGGACCTCCATGGCCGTGCCGGGAACCTTGGAGCCGAACTTGAGGACGACGCCCTCGTCCGGCTGCACGCGGATGACCAGCTGGTTGTGGCCCAGCATCTCCACGTCGGCCGGATCGAACGGCAGGTGCGGGGCCTTCTTGAAGAGGATCGCGATCTCGGTGACCCGGCGCGGCATGCGCTTGCCGACGCGCACGTAGAACGGCACGCCCGCCCAGCGCCGGTTCTGGATGCCGAGGCGGACCGCGACGTACGTCTCGGTCTTGGAGTCCGGTGGGATGTTCTTCTCTTCCAGGTAGCCCGGGGCGCGCTCGCCGGCGACCCAGCCCGGAAGGTACTGCCCGCGGACGGAGCCCTTCGTGATGTCGGCCGGCAGGCTGATCGCCTTGAGGACCTTGAGCTTCTCGGCCCGCACCTCCTGCGGGTCGAAGCTCGTCGGCTCCTCCATGCCGACCAGCGCGAGCAGCTGCAGCAGGTGGTTCTGCAGTACGTCGCGGGCGGCGCCGGACGCGTCGTAGAACGCCGCGCGGGTGCCGATGCCGACGTCCTCGGCCATGGTGATCTGCACCGAGTCGACATACTTCGAGTTCCACACCGGCTCGAACAGGCTGTTCGCGAAGCGCAGGGCCAGAATGTTCTGGACCGTCTCCTTGCCCAGGTAGTGGTCGATCCGGTAGACGTCGGCCGGGTTGAACACGTCGTCGACGAGCTGGTTCAGCGCGACGGCGGTGGCCAGGTCGTTGCCGAACGGCTTCTCCACCACCACCCGGCGCCAGCCGCCGAGCTTCGCGTTGTCCGCCAGGCCGGTCCGGTTCAGCTGGTTGAGCACCAGCGGGAACGCGGCCGGCGGGATGGAGAAGTAGAAGGCCGTGTTGCCCTGGATGCCGTTGCGCTCGCGCAGGTCGTCCAGGGTCTCGGAGAGTTTGTCGAAGTCGTCGTTGTCGTCGAACGAGCCCGGAACGAAGTGGAACTGGCTCC
>KL571236.1:37306-45987 GCA_000715855.1 Actinoplanes liguriensis | reverse complement strand
AGATGTGTATAAGAGACAGGCCACACGTCCTCCCGCCAGGGCGTGCGAGCGCCCTTCTTGGCGGCGTTGTAGGCCAGCGATTCGAAGTCGCCGTCGCCCCAGTCAGCGCGCGCGAAGCCCACCACCACGAAACCGGGGGGCAGCAGACCGCGGTTGGCCAGGTCGTACACGGCCGGGATGAGCTTCTTACGGGACAGGTCACCGGTGACCCCGAAGATCACCAGAGCGCAGGGCTCCGGAATCCGCGGTAGACGTCGGTCCTGTGCGGTACGCAGCGGATTACCCACGTTGCCATCCTGCCAGTTTTTCGCGAACGGAGCGGCCTGTCGCGAAGTGTTCCACGACAGGCCGCACGACGTTGTTACTAAGCCGCGTCGCTCGGGTTCGCGGCACCGGCCGAGGCCGCCTTCAACGACTTGGCGACACCCTCGAGCAGGTCCTTCCACGCCGACTCGAACTTCTCGACGCCCTCGTCCTCGAGGACCTTCACGACGTCGTCGAAGTCGATGCCCACCGCGGCGAGGTCGGCGAAGACCTTCTTGGCATCGTCGTAGTTGCCGGTGACGGTGTCACCCTTGGTCTCGCCGTGGTCGGCGAAGGCCACGATGACCGACTCCGGCATGGTGTTCACCGTGCCGGGCGCGATCAGCTCCTCGACGTAGATCGTGTCGCGGAAGTCCGGGCTCTTCGTGGACGTGGAGGCCCACAGCGGCCGCTGCGGGTGGGCTCCGGCGGAGGCCAGCGCCTTCCAGCGGTCACCGCCGAACACCTCCTCGTACGCCTCGTAGGCCAGCCGCGCGTTGGCGATCGCGGCCTTGCCCTTGAGCGCCTTGGCCTCGTCACTGCCGATCTTGTCGAGGCGCTTGTCCACCTCGGAGTCGACCCGGGAGACGAAGAACGACGCGACCGAGCCGATCTTGGACAGGTCGTGGCCGTTCGCCTTGGCCTGCTCCAGACCGGTCAGGAACGCGTCCATGACCGCCCGGTAGCGCTCGAGCGAGAAGATCAGCGTGACGTTGACGCTGATGCCGGCGGCCAGGGTCGACGTGATCGCCGGCAGGCCGGCCAGCGTCGCCGGGATCTTGATGTACAGGTTCGGCCGGTCGACGAGCCACCACAGGGTCTTGGCCTCGGCGACGGTCGAGTCGGTCTGGTGCGCCTTGCGCGGGTCCACCTCGATGGAGACCCGGCCGTCGATGCCGTTGGAGGCGTCGTACGCCGGCCGCAGCACGTCACAGGCCGCGCGCACGTCGGCGCCGGTCATCAGCCGGACCGCCTCCTCCACCGTCACGCCCTGAGCGGCCAGGTCACGCAGCTGCGCGTCGTAGGCGTCCGCGTCGGACAGCGCCTTCTGGAAGATGCTCGGGTTCGTGGTGACCCCGACCATGTGCTGCTCACGGCGCATCTTGTCGAGTGAGCCGCTGGTCAGGCGCACCCGGGAAAGGTCGTCGAGCCATACCGCCACGCCTGCGGCGGAGAGCTCTGCCAGTCTGTCGGTCATTACCTTCAACTCCTGTCAGTTGCCGGTCTTGTGACCGGTGATCTCGCCGACCTTGGCCAGCGAGGCGTTGGCCTTCGCAACGACGTTGTCCGCGGTGAAACCGAACTGCTCGAAGAGGATCTTGGCGGGGGCGCTGGCGCCGTAGTGCTCGATGCTGACCGCCTCGCCGGCGTCGCCGAGGATCCGGTCCCAGCTCATCCGGATGCCGGCCTCGACGGTGACGCGGGCCTTCACTCCGTTCGGCAGGACCTCCTGCTGGTACGCCACGTCCTGCTGGAAGAACCACTCCTGGCAGGGCATCGACACGACCCGGGTCGGGGTGCCCTCGGCCTCCAGGCGCTCCTGCGCGGTGAGGGCGATCTGCACCTCGGAGCCGCTGGCGACGAGGATCACCGACGGGGTGCCGGTGGACGCCTCGGAGAGGATGTAGCCGCCCTTGAGCGTGCCCTCGGCGGACGCGTACTTCGAGCGGTCGACGGTCGGCAGGTTCTGCCGGGACAGGGCGAGCGCGGTCGGGCGGTCGGTGTGCTCCAGCGCGCCGCGCCAGGCCCAGGCCGTCTCGTTCGCGTCGGCCGGGCGGACCACGTCGAGGCCGACGATCGCGCGCAGCGCGGTCAGCGTCTCGATCGGCTGGTGCGTCGGGCCGTCCTCGCCGAGGCCGATCGAGTCGTGCGTCCACACGAAGATCACCGGCAGCTTCATCAGCGCGGACAGGCGGACCGAGCCGCGCATGTAGTCGCTGAAGACCAGGAAGGTGCCGCCGTACGGCCGGGTGCCACCGTGCACGGCGATGCCGTTGAGGATGGAGCCCATGCCGTGCTCACGGATGCCGAAGTGCAGCGTGCGCCCGTACTCGTGGCCGGGGAACTCCTTGGTCGCATACTCCGCCGGGATGAAGGACGGCTCGCCCTTCATCGTGGTGTTGTTGCTCTCCGCCAGGTCGGCGGAGCCGCCCCAGAGCTCGGGGAGCACCGGCGCGAGCGCCTCCAGCACCTTGCCGGACGCGGCGCGGGTGGCCAGGCCCTTCTCGTCGGCCGGGAACTCGGGCAGCGCGCTGGTCCAGCCGTCGGGCAGCGTCTTCGCGGCGAGCCGGTCGAACAGCTTCTTGCCCTCGGCGTTGCCGGCGGCCCAGGCGTCGAACGCCTTCTGCCACTCGGCGTGCGCCGCCCGGCCGCGCTCGACGGTCTGCTGGGCGTGCTTGATCACCTCGTCGTCGATCGCGAACGGCTCGTCGGCGAAGCCGAGCAGCGCCTTGGTGGCGGTGATCTCGTCCTTGCCCAGCGCCGAACCGTGGATCTTGCCGGTGTTCTGCTTCTTCGGCGCCGGCCAGCCGATGATCGTCTTGAGGACGATGAACGACGGCTTGTCGGTCACGGCCTTGGCGGCCTGGACCGCGTCCCAGAGCGCCTCGACGTTCTCCTCGTACGGCTCCACCGAGCGCCAGTCGACGGTCTGGACGTGCCAGCCGTACGCCGCGTAGCGCGCGCCGACGTCCTCGGACTTGGCGATCCGGGTGTCGTCCTCGATGGAGATCTGGTTGTCGTCGTAGATCACCGTGAGGTTGCCGAGCTTCTGCACCGCGGCGATCGCGCTCGACTCGTGGCTGACGCCCTCCTCGATGTCGCCGTCGGAGGCGATCGCGAAGACGTGGTGGTCGAACGGCGACTGGCCGGCGGCGGCGTCCGGGTCGAACAGACCGCGCTCGCGCCGGGCGGACATGGCCATGCCGATCGCGTTGCCGATGCCCTGACCGAGCGGGCCGGTGGTGATCTCGACACCGGGGGTGTGCCCGTACTCCGGGTGGCCCGGGGTGAGCGAGTCCCACTGGCGCAGCGACTTCAGGTCGTCCAGCGACGTGCTGTAGCCACTCAGGAAGAGCTGAATGTAGAGGGTGAGGCTGGAGTGACCGCAGGAGAGAACGAAACGGTCGCGGCCGGCCCAGTGCGGGTCGGTCGGGTCGTGCCGCATCACGCGGTTGAACAGCAGGTAGGCGGCCGGCGCCAGGCTCATGGCCGTACCGGGGTGGCCGTTGCCGGCCTTCTCGACGGCATCCATGGCCAGTACCCGCACCGTGTCGACCGCTTTACGGTCGAGGTCGGACCAGTTGAGAGCAGGATCGTTGGCACCCACGTCTGTTGTGCTCCTCGGGCAGCGGATTGTGGAACCCTTTTCGGCTTGACCCTATCCAGTAGGCCTAAACGTCCGCGCAGCGAACGCCGTAGGCACATACGCTGTGAGCGGACACACGGTTGAACGGTGTGATGGCCTCCATCCTTGCCGGGTGCCCCGAGCAGCGGAGACGGCGGCGCGTAGGCTGTCCGGGCGGCTGGGCCGGGTTGATCTACACCCGATAAGCGGCCGCGAGTTGGTCCAAATGCCGGAAGGTGGCTGTCCGTGAGCATGATCACCGAGCGTTCCGTCCAGCGACGGTCGCCCGGCGTGGCGGAGCCTGCGCCACGCGCCGAGGAAGCGCGTCGTGACCGGATGGCGGTGTTCCGGGCCTACCTGGCGCTGACCAAGCCGGCGATCGTCGAGCTGCTGCTGGTCACCACGGTGCCGACGATGATGCTGGCCGCGGGGGGCTGGCCGGACCTGGTCACCTTCTTCGCGGTGCTGGTCGGGGGCGCTTTGGCGGGCGGCGCGGCGAGCGCGCTCAACTGCTACATCGACCGCGACATCGACGTGCTGATGAAGCGGACCAAGCGGCGGCCACTGCCCACCCACCAGATCAGCCCGCGCGCGGTGCTGATCTTCGGGCTGACGCTGTCGGTGGTGTCGGTGGTGCTGATGGCGCTGCTGACGAACTGGCTGGCGACCGCGCTCACCGCGTTCTCGATCTTCTACTACGACGTGATCTACACGCTCTGGCTGAAGCGGCGCACCCCGGCGAACACGTTCTGGGGCGGCGTCTGCGGCGCCGCGCCGGTCGTCATCGGCTGGGCAGCGGTCACCGGTTCGATCTCCGCGATGGGCTGGGCCCTGTTCGCAGTCGTCTTCTTCTGGCAGATGCCGCATTTCTACGCGCTCGCCATCAAATACAAGGACGACTACAAGCGGGCCGGCATCCCGATGCTCCCGGTGGTGCGCTCGATGGGCCGGGTGAACTTCGAGATCATCCTCTACACCGTGCTCACCCTGGCGTCGTCGTTCGCCGCGTGGCCGCTCGGGCTCGGCCTCGGGCTGGGCTGGATCTACGGCGCGGCCGCGATCATCACCGGCGCGCTGTTCCTCGGCGAGGCGGTCCGGCTGGCGTACCAGAGCCGCAACGGCGGCGCGGTGAAGCCGATGCGCCTGTTCCAGCTCTCGATCACCTATCTGACGGTGCTCTTCATGGCGATCGCGGTGGATGCGCTCGTCTGAGATCGCACTAGGTGATCGCGCAACGGACAAGTCGCACAGGATGCCCGGATTGTGATGCGTGTCAACTACTGTCCGTCACTCGATAGGCGGATTCTGTTGACCCGACAAATCGGGCGGAATTGGTGCGAAACTATACCTCCAAAAGGTAAACTTGCAGGTAACGGGAGTCACAAAAGGCAACGGGAGTACCCCGCGAAGCGTCTCTGACTGCTTAGGCTGCGAGTCATGGCAGAAGGTTCCGTAACGACGCTGACATCCGAGATCAAGACTTTCGCCGCCGGTCACGGCGGCGCGAAGGCGGTCATCGAGTACGTCGGCAAGCGCGGCGCCCGCATCGTCCTCGTTGGTGAGGACGGCGAGTGGTCCGACCAGTTCGCCCAGGACACCGGCGTTGCGCGACAGGCGTGCGAGGGTGCCGGCGTGCAGATCGAGAACGAGTGGGAGCGCGAGCTGCTGGAGCAGATGCGGCCCAGCAACGACCTCTGGCGCTCCATGGCCCGCCGGAGCATGGCCCGCTGACCCGGTACGACCGTCGCGTCGTGAACGCCCGGGTCCAGCCGGACGTTCACGACGGCGGTGCCGGCACCGGCCCCGCGACCCCTTAGGACTTGAGCCGGGCGTCCCGGCGCGCGGCCAGCCGGGTGGGCAGGCCCCAGAGGGCCAGGAAGCCCCGCGCCTGGGACTGGTCGAACCGGTCCTCGGCGCCGTAGGAGGCAAGACTCAGGTCGTAGAGCGACCCCTCGCCGTCGCGGCCCACCACCACCGCCTGGCCGGCGTGCAGGCGCAGCCGGACCCGGCCGGTCACCACCCGGTTCGCACCGGCCACGAAATCGTCCAGGCACCCCTTCAGCGGGGAGAACCACAGACCGTCGTAGACCAGCTCGGCCCAGCGCTGGTCGACCCCACGCTTGTAGCGCAGCAGTTCCTTCTCCAGGGTCAGGCTCTCCAGCTCCCGGTGCGCGGTGATCAGGGTGATCGCCCCCGGGGCCTCGTAGCACTCCCGGGTCTTGATGCCGACCAGCCGGTCCTCCATCATGTCGAGCCGGCCCACGCCGTGCCGCCCGGCCCGGACGTTCAGCTGCTCGATCGCCTCCCGAGGGGTGACCGGCCGATCGTCGAGCGCGGTCGGCAGCCCGGCCTCGAAGGTGATGGTCACCTCGTCCGGTTCGGCCGCCGGGTCCGGGTCGCGGGTGTAGTTCCAGATGTCGGGCATCGGCGCGGCCCAGGTGTCCTCCAGCGGGCCGGCCTCGATGGTGCGGCCCCACATGTTCTGGTCGATGGAGTACGGCGAGCGCCGTGACGCCTCGATCGGCAGCCCTCGCTCGGCGGCGAACCCGATCGCGAAGTCCCGGGAGATCGGGGTGTCCCGGGTCGGCGCGATGATCTCCATCTCGTCACCGAGCGCGGCCAGGCTGATCTCGAAACGGGCCTGATCGTTGCCCTTCCCGGTGCACCCGTGCGCGAGGGTGCCGGCCCCGGTCCGCCGGGCAACCTGGATCAGGTGCTCGGCGATCAGCGGCCGGGACAGCGCCGAGATCAGCGGGTAGCGGTCCATGTAGAGGCCGTTGGCCAGCAGCGCCGGCATGCAGTACCGCTCGGCGTACTGGTCCCGGACGTCGACCACCACGGTCTCGGCGGCGCCGCAGGCCAGCGCCCGTTGCCGGACCACGTCCAGGTCCTCGCCGCCCTGCCCGACGTCCACGGTGACCGCGACCACCTCGGCCGACATCTTCTCGGTCAGCCAGGCGACCGCCACCGAGGTGTCCAGTCCGCCGGAGTAGGCGAGCACGATGCGATCGGCCATCTCATTCCCCCTTGGCCAGCAGCCAGGCGATCAGCGCCTTCTGCACGTGCAGGCGGTTCTCCGCCTCGTCCCAGACCGCGGACTGCGGCCCGTCCAGCACCTCGGCCTCGATCTCCTTGCCCCGGTAGGCCGGCAGGCAGTGCAGGACGATCGCGTGCGGCGCCGCCGCGGCCAGCGCGTCCCGGTCGATCTGGTAACCCTTGAACGCGGTCTCCCGGTCCCGGCCGTCGTTTTCCATGCCCAGTGACACCCAGGTGTCGGTGGCCAGCACGTCGGCGCCGGTCACCGCAGCCACCGGGTCGCCGGTGAGGGTGACCGAGCCGCCGGTCCGGGCGGCCAGCTCCCGGGACCGCTCGACGATCCCCGGGTCCGGCTGGTAGGCGGCCGGCCCGCAGATCCGGACGTGCATGCCGGCGTTGACGCCGCCGAGCAGGTAGGAGTGCGCCATGTTGTTGTTGCTGTCGCCCAGGTAGGCGAGGGTCCGCCCGGCCGGTGAGCCGAGTCGTTCCCGGACGGTCAGCAGGTCGGCCAGCATCTGGCACGGGTGCAGCAGATCGCTCAGTGCGTTGATCACCGGCACCGCGCTCAACCCGGCCATCCGTTCCAGCAGGTCCTGCCCGAAGGTGCGCCACACGATCGCGGCGCACTGCCGGTCCAGCACCCGGGCGGTGTCCTCGACCGACTCGCCGCGGGCCATCTGGGTGGTGTCACGGTCCAGCACCAGCGGGTGGCCGCCCAGCTCGGCGATCCCGATCGCGAACGACACCCGGGTCCGGGTGGAGTGTTTGTCGAACAGCACGGCGACCGTCCGGGGTCCGTCGAGCGGGCGGAAAGCGAATCGGTCGCCCTTCATTCTCAGGGCGGTCGAAAGGACTTCTTCCTGCTCTTGGGGAGTGAGGTCGTCATCGGCGATGAAATGGCGTGGACGCATTTCTGATCCAATCTAGAACGCATATTCGCCGGGCGTCGGAGGGAGTGATCCTCGGGCCTCACGCTAGCCCCGGGGGCTCGTTGTGGATACGTTGTGGTCGCAATAATCGGTAGTTGTGCGTTTTTACAGGATGCGTTGGACGGAGCTGCGAGTTGCCGCGTACGCGCTGGTAACACCGGGCTCCGTGCCCCGCCCTTCAAGATCCTTTGTAGAGTGACCCGGGGGTGGCGAGCGGATCTTAGGCCCCTGGTCGTGGGAAGGTGTCGCAAGAAGACACCGGGAAAACCTTGCCCCGCCCGGGTTCGCTTGCGATTCTTGGGGCGTGTTGGTAGGTTCCTGGGCCGGTCACCGTGCGATCGCGACAGTTATTCATGTCGGCCCCGGTCCGGTGCCTGTCCCTCATCGATCGATGCGATAAGCAAACGGAATTCCGAATGCGAGGAGAAGTCATGGCTGAGAATGCCTTCACGCCGGCGCCGATCAAGCCGAGCATGTCTTTCAGCGACCTGGAGAAAATCGACATCCGGGTCGGCGAGATCCTGAAGGTCGAGGACGTGGAGAAGTCGGACAAGCTGGTCCGGCTCATCGTGGATTTCGGTGACCACCAGCGCAAGATTCTGGTCGGCATGAAGAAGGAGCGGGACAACCCGGCCGAGATCGAGGGCCGCCAGGCGCTGTTCGTGGTCAACCTCGAGCCGCGCAAGATGATGGGTGAGCTGTCCGAGGGCATGATGTTCGACATCGGGTACGCCGACAAGGTGACCCCGGTGCTCGCGCTCCCGGAGAACCACGTGCCGAACGGCACCCGGGCCGGCTGACCGGCCCGGCCGGCCCCTCATGAGCATCGTCGGCGCGGGACGCCGCGTTCTCGACCACACGCACACCCTGGCCCCCGGAGTCCCCGGCTTCCTGCCGGGTGACTCCTTCGTCATGTCCCGGGTCGACCCGGCCGAGACGGGTGGCTGGTGCGAGCACCGGCTCGAGCTCGCCGAGCACCTGGGCACGCATCTGGACGCGCCCAGTCACCTCGGCGGGGCCGGAGCCGCGACGATCGACCGGATCCGGGCAGCGGATCTGGTCGTGCC
>KL571236.1:36034-37093 GCA_000715855.1 Actinoplanes liguriensis | reverse complement strand
GCGGTGGTCGTCGACGTCCGGTCCGCGGTGGCCGGCTCCGCCGACTACCAGGTGACGGTCGCTGATGTGAAGGCGTGGGAGGAGCGGTACGGCCGGATTCCGCCGGCCGCGATGGTGGTGGCATGGACCGGGTGGTCCGCGCGGTGGGACGACCCGGCTCGGTACCGTAACGTCCGCGACGGGCTTTACCACTTTCCAGGAGTGTCCGGGGAATGCGCCGAGTGGCTCGTCGCCAATCGTGACGTCAATGGTGTCGGTATCGACGCGCTGAGTCTGGACGCGGGATTGTCCGAGACTTTTCCGGCGCACCACGCGGTTCTCGGATCGGGCCGGTGGATCGTGGAAAATCTCGCGAATCTCGACGAGTTGCCACCGTCAGGCGCGTGGATTGTGGTGGCGCCGATGAAGCACGCGGGCGGTTCTGGCGGGCCGGCCCGGGTTTTTTCGTTCAGCCAATAGTGGTGATCGTCGTGCGGTGTGCCGTCGTCCCGTCCGGGCGGCGGCACTGCTGTTTCCTCGGATGATCGGCCATCCCGCGGGCGCCCGTCAGGGCGGGTGTATCGCCGCCGACAAGTGGTGCCCGGCGTTTTATTGATCGACTGTAATCGGTCCTTGACGCTCCGCGTGAGTGGGTTCTAACCTACGACGAGGATGCGGAGTCATCGATCTTGAATGCCGCGCCACTGCGGCGCGGGTCAATTATCCTTTCTTTTCTATTAACGGTTCATCCGATGCTGGCCGCATCACGTGGGGGTCCGTTGTGCTTGTCGAAAGTCTCAGCGAGGTGCTTTCCCGGGGGACAGAAACGGTATTCTCCGCGAACGCGGGCGAGATCCCGGTGCGGATCGGAGCGGTCCGGATTCCGGCTGGTGAGACCCTGAGCCTTCCCGAATCCACGGCGGCCGTGCTCGTCACGCTGAGCGGGGCCGCCCGCCTGAGCCTGGCCGGCGGTGCCGAGCCGCTGACCGCCGGGACGGTGGTGCACATTCCGGCCGGCGAGCCCGGGACGCTGCGCGCGGACGACGCGGGCCCGGCCACGTTGTGGACGCTCGGCTGGGC
>KL571236.1:35404-35786 GCA_000715855.1 Actinoplanes liguriensis | reverse complement strand
GATGTGTATAAGAGACAGGTCCAGGTCCGCCGGTTCGACCGGGCCGCGATGTCCTGGTCGTACGAGATGGATCTGGGTGATCTCTTCGACACCGGCAGTCTGCCCGGGCTGGTGCCAGGACTGGTCTTCGGATCGGTCCCGCCGCGGTGGTCGTCGAAGCGGCACGGCCACCCGGACGGCGAGATCTTCTTCGTGCTGGCCGGGCGGGCCGCGGTGCTCGCCGACGCCGAGGAGCGGGTGCTCCGGGCCGGCGACGTGGTCTACCTGGAGCCGTTCAGCCGGCACGGGGTGCGCAACGACGGCGCCGAGCCGTTCGACATCGTCTCCTGCTACTGGTTCGACCAGCCGGCCGCCGAGCGTCTGTCTCTTATACACATCTCTG
>KL571236.1:34583-35174 GCA_000715855.1 Actinoplanes liguriensis | reverse complement strand
CACGGACCCTGGTGTTCTGCCCGCCGCCGACCCCGAACGGCGGCCTGCACCTGGGCCACCTCGCCGGGCCCTACCTTCGGGCCGACCTGCACGTCCGGGCGCTGGCCTCGACCGGTCGCGAGGCGCTGCTGATCACCGGGACCGACGACCACCAGACCTTCGTGGCGACCGCGGCCGGGCATGCCGGCGAGTCGCCGTACCAGCTGGCCTGGACGGCCGGCGAGCAGATCGCCGCGACCCTGAAGGCGGCGGCGATCGACGCCGAGGTCTTCTACCGGCCGGAGAGCGATCCGGAGCTCCAGCGCGCGGTCCGGGACCTGTTCGCCGAGTTGTCCGGGTCGGCGCTGGTCCGGCCGGACACCCGGGCGGCGGCCTACTGCTCCGGCTGCGACCGGTCACTGCACCAGGCGTACGTCCGTGGCACCTGCCCGTTCTGCGCGGCCCGGAGCGAGGGCGACATCTGCGAGAACTGCGCCCGCCCGAACCGGGTCACCGACCTGATCGAGCCGGTCTGCGAGGCGTGCGGCCAGCCGATCGGGCTGCGCACCGAGGACACGCTGGTGCTGGACCTGCCGGCGATCGGCGACCAGC
>KL571236.1:31998-34363 GCA_000715855.1 Actinoplanes liguriensis | reverse complement strand
GCGCCGGCCTGGCCGACTACCGGATCAGCCGGCGGGCCGGCTGGGGCATCGGGCTCGGCGACTCCGGGCGGCCCGGCGAGGTGATCGACCCGTGGGTCGAGCTCTGTCTCACCCAGCTGGTGCTGACCGCCCGGCACGGCGGCCCGGACCCGCACGTGGTGACCTTCCTCGGCTTCGACAACAGCTACTTCTACGCGGTGCTGCTGCCCGGGATCGCCATCGCGCTGGGCCGCGAGGAGCTGCTGCCCGCCGGGTTCGTCACCAACTTCTTCCTGCACCTGGACGGCAGCAAGTTCTCCACCAGCCGCAACCATGTGATCTGGGCGGACGACGTGCTGGCCCGGTCGTCCGCCGACGCGGTCCGGGTGGTCGCCCTGCGGCACGCCCCGGAGCTCGGCGTCCGCAGTATCAGCCGTGCCGAGGCCGCCGATCTCGGTGCCGACCCGCTGCTGACCGCCCTGCACGGCTGGCACGCCCTGCTCACCGCGGCCGGCCCGGAGCCGGTGCCGGAGATCGGCGCGTGGACCGTCGCGCACCGCGAGTTCTACCGCGAGCTGTCCCTCGCCGCCGGCCGCGCCGACGCGCTGCTCAGCGCCGCGACGTTCACGGGTGCCGGATACCTCGACCTGCTCACCGGCCTGATCCGCACGGCCGTCGCGTTCCACCTCGCCGAGCTGCCGGATCGGCCGATCGTCACCCGGGCCGAGGAACGCCGGACCAGTGTGGCGCTGGACTATCTGGCGCTCCGCGCGTTCGCGGCGCTGGCCTGGCCGGTGCTGCCCGGTTACGCGGGCGCACTCTGGCGGGCGCTCGGCCTGTCCGGCACCCCGCGGCGAGAGGTGATGTGGCCGCCGGTGCCAAGCGGACCGATCCGGTTGCCGGACCCGCCGTTCTGATCCGCCGTTCCCTCCGTCCAGTCGGCCTCCCAGTGATCGGCGGTAGGCAAGTGCGAGAGTGTCACGACGTGCTCGGCATCGGCTTCGGGCCGGCCAACATCGCGCTGGCGGTGGCGATCGAGGAGTCCGGTGAGCCACTGCGCGTGCGGTTCCTGGAGCGCCAGGCGGCGCCGGTCTGGCAGGGCGGGATGCTGCTGGACGGCTCGGACATCCAGAACCATCCGGCCCGGGACCTGGCCACCCTGCGCAACCCGCGGAGCCGGTACACGTTCCTCAACTACCTCTTCGAGATGGGGCGGCTGGTCCAGCATCTGAACCTGCCGCTGCGGTTCCCGCTGCGCAAGGAGTACGCCCAGTACGTCGCCTGGGTGGCCCACCACTTCGACGATCAGGTCGAGTACGGCTGCACGGCCACCGAGATCGACCTGGTCCAGCACGACGGGGCGCCGGCCTACCGGGTCCGCACCGAGTCCGGCGCCGAGCATCTGGGCCGGGCGCTGGTGCTGGCGCCGGGCCGGACGCCGTACGTTCCGGACGTGTTCGCCCGGGTGCCGGACGACCGGATCTTCCACGCCACGCAGTACCTCTACCAGGTCGCCGCGCGCCCGGCCCCGGCCGCGGTCGTGGTGATCGGCGGCAGCCAGAGCGCCGTGGAGATCCTGCTGGACCTCGGGGCCCGGTTCCCGGAGGCGACGGTGACCGGCTTGCAGCGCTCGTTCGGCCCGCGGCTCAAGGACACCAGCCCGTTCAGCGAGGAGGCGTTCTTCCCGGAGTTCGTCGACTACTACCACCGGGCGCCGCAGGCGAGCAAGGACCGGCTGGACCGGGAGCTGCGCCCGACGAACTACTCGTCGGTCGACGGCGACGTGCTGGAGCGTCTCTACACGACCGTCTACGAGCAGCGGCTGGACGGACGCCAGCGGCTGTTCCTGCGCAACAACACGGATGTGACAGCTGTCGAGCCGGAGGCCGGCGCGGTCCGGCTGCGAGTCCGCGACGTGCATACCGGGGTGACCGGCACGCTGGCGGCGGACTGGGTGGTGCTGGCCACCGGGTTCCGCGACCTGGGGCCCGGCCCGCTGAGCGAGCGCTGGCCGCCGCTGCTGGACAAGGTGGCCGAGCGGTTCCACGTCGACGCGACCGGCCGGCTGCTGGTCGGCGCCGACTACGGTCTGGCGCCGCGCGACGAGCGGGAGCCCGTGCTGTTCCTCAACGGCCTCTGCGAGAGCAGCCACGGTATCGGGGACGCCGGGTCGTTCAGCCTGCTCTCGCTGCGGGCCGAGAAGATCCGGCGGGGCCTGACCGCTCGGCTGCGGGCCGCCGCCCCGGCCGGCCGGAGACCGCTGGAGGCGTTGTCGTGACCACCATGACCGGCCCGCTGGTACGGACCGGGATCCCCGGGCCGCTGAGCGTCCACTACCTGAAACGGCAGGCGGACCGGGAGTCCAATGCCCGGACCTATCCGCGGT
>KL571236.1:31304-31830 GCA_000715855.1 Actinoplanes liguriensis | reverse complement strand
GCTGCCGATAGCGGTCCGCCGGGCCGCCGGCTCCTACATCGAGGACGTGGACGGCAACGTCTTCCTGGACTTCCTCAGCGGCGCGGGCGTCCTGTCGCTCGGCCACTCGCCGGAGCCGGTGGTCGCCGCGGTCGAGGCCCAGCTGCGCACTTTCGTGCACGGGCTGGACCTGCCCACCCCGGCGAAGGACCAGTTCATCCAGCTGCAGCTGGACATGCTGCCGCCGGCGATGCGGGACCGGATGCGGGTGCACTTCTGCGGGCCGACCGGCGCGAACGCGGTGGAGGCCGCGATCAAGCTGTGCCAGACCGCCACCGGTCGCTCCGATGTGGTCACCTTCCAGGGTGCGTTCCACGGCAGCACGCTCGGTGCGATGAGCCTGTCCGGCAACGTCGGCCTGCGCCGCTCGCTGCCGCCGGGGATGCCGGGGGTGCACTTCGCGCCGTTCTCCTACTGCCTGCGCTGCCCGGTCGGGCTGACCCCGGACGGTTGCGCCACCAACTGCGCGACCGTCCTGGAGCGGCAG
>KL571236.1:30742-31054 GCA_000715855.1 Actinoplanes liguriensis | reverse complement strand
GGTGGTGCTGGAGCCGGTGCAGGGCGAGGGCGGTGGCATTCCGGCGACCCGGGAATTCGTCCGGCGGATCCGTGCCCTCACCACCGAGCTGGGAATTCCGCTGGTGGTCGACGAGATCCAGACCGGATGCGGTCGGACCGGCACCTGGTTCGCTTTCGAGCAATACGATATCGAACCGGACGTCATTCTCGCCTCGAAAGCTCTCTCCGGTATCGGTCTCCCGATCTCGATAATGATCTATAAAAGTGAACTCGATCGATGGCTTCCGGGTGCGCACATCGGTACCTTCCGGGGCTGTCTCTTATACACATC
>KL571236.1:19528-30529 GCA_000715855.1 Actinoplanes liguriensis | reverse complement strand
CGCGGCCGCCGAGATGATGCGCCGCGACGCGATTCTCGACAATGTGCGGCGTCAGGGACACCGGCTCGGCACCTTGCTCGGCGAGTTGCGCGACCGGTTCCCCTGGGTGGCCGACGTCCGAGGCCTGGGATTGATGTGGGCCGTCGAGCTGACCGGCCGGTCCGCCTCCGAGCGGGCCGCTGAGGTCCAGCGTGCGGCGCTGTCCCGGGGCTTGATCGTCGAATGTGGTGGCCGCGGCGACGCGGTGCTGCGACTGCTGCCGCCCCTCAACATCACGGACGAACAGGTGACCACCGGTGCCGCGATCCTCGCGGCCGCCTGTGCCGACGCCGACCCGGCCTGACCGGAAAGCGCGCCGATTCGCGCACCATTCCATATCTGTACGGGCGAATGTTCATCTCCTACGCTTGCCCCGGAAGCCGCAGCCGTTCGCGTCTGTTCGACCGGGAGGAGGACATTTGCCGCTCCTGCCGATTCATGATCTCGTCACGTCGTTCTGGTTCGACGTGGTGCACGCCCCCGCCGTGCCGCTGCCGAGCCCGAGCGGATCGACACCACCCGTCGGCCCCCTGCTCCAGACGTTCTGGAACACGAAGAAGTTCGAGATCCTGCTCAGTGTGGTCACGCTGATTCTGATCGGCGTCTTCCTGCGCAAGATCTCCGAGTCGATCGCCACCCGGGCGGGCAAGGGCCTGTCCTGGATCAGCCGGACCTTCGCCGACTGGACGATCTTCCGCCGCCGCCTCTACCAGAACTACGTCGCCGTGCTGGACCAGGAGACGAACCGCTGGCAGTTCTCCCGGACCCGGCCGGTCGACATGGACCAGTTCTACGTGATGGTCCAGATCACCGGGGTCCCGAGCCATCTGCGCAGCCCGGACAGCCAGCGGGACCAGGCACCCGAGCGGGCCCGGCTGGGCGGTTCGACCAAGATGGAGCCGCGTGCGGCGCTGTCGCAGTACAAGCGGCTGGCCGTGGTCGGCGAGCCCGGGATGGGCAAGACCACCCTGCTGCGTTACCTCTGCTACCTCTACGCCCAGGACAAGGCGGTCGAGGAGAACGAGGCGCCGCCGACGTCCGGCCGCCGCCTGCTCGACCGCGTGCGGCCCGGCCCGGCGCTGCCGGCGGCCCCGGCGAGTGCCACGCCGGTGCCGGCGAAGACCTTCCTGCGGGCCGAGGCCAACGGCAAGACCAGGCGGAGCAGCCGTACGAAGTACGCCGGTTGGCAGCCCGGCCGACGGGTCCCGATCTACCTGTCGCTCAAGGATCTGACCGGCGTCACCGATCTCGCCGAGCACCTGACCACGTACTTCGCCGAGCGCAACTTCCCCAGCGCGCAGCGGTTCATCCGGTCCAAACTGGAGGCCGGGCACTTCCTGTTCCTGCTCGACGGGCTGGACGAGGTGGACGAGCCGGAGAAGTTGCCGGTGGTGATCGACCTGGTCACCCGCTTCGCCAACCGGTACAGCAACAAGCAGCATCCGAACTGGATCGTGGTCTCGTCCCGCCCGCAGAGTTACGAGATCGCGGCCGGCACGCTCAACTTCCAGACCGTCGAGCTGCTCGACTTCGAACCGGCCCAGATCCACGACTTCATCGTCAACTGGTTCATGGGTGAGCCGCAGCGCGCCGATCGGCTCTGGGAGATCGTCCGCCGCGACCGCTCGCTGCTGGAGCTGGGCGGCAACCCGCTGCTGCTGAGCCTGATCGTGGAGTCCTTCGACGTCCGGGACGAGCTGGACACCGCGCAGCGCACCGAGCTGTTCGCGCAACTGGTGAATGTGCGGTTCTGGGAGTGGGACAGCGTCCGCAAGGTGCGCCGCAACTTCAAGTTCACCCAACCGGCCAAGGAGCGGTTCCTGAAGCAGCTGGCCCTGGAGCTGAACTCCACCGCCCGGTCGCTGATCTCGCAGAACGAGCTGACCGACCGGGTGCAGCGGTTCATGACCGAGGACGGCAAGACCGACGCCGAGGAGACCGACGAGTACTTCGGGACCAAGGCCCGCCGGTTCGTCTGGGAGATCGCCGAGGGCAGTGGCGTGCTGTACGAGAAGGCGATCAACACGTACGACTTCTCGCACAAGACGCTCCGTGAGTACTTCACCGCGCTCCGCCTGGTCGACCAGGCCGACGGACTCAGCACGCTGCTGAAGAATCTGCAGGGCGAGGTGCGCGACCGGTGGGAGATGGTCGCCCTGTTCTACGCCGGCCGGGCCTCCGACGCGGCCCCGCTGATCCGGGCGATCTGGCAGGCCGACGGCACGCTCAGCGACCGCGGGCTGCTGCTGGCCGCCCGCTGCCTGCACGAGGCGACCAGCGTGCGCGACAACGGGCGGCTGCGGACCGAGCTCTGCGACGGGCTGTTCACCGCGCTGCCGCACGCGGCCGACGAGGCCCGCGAGGAGGGCATCCGGCTGCTCAAGCTGATCACCGGCCGGGGCGTGGAGAACTACGTGGAGCCTGTCTCTTATACACACAGGCTGATGACCGACCGGCTCAAGGGCACCCTGCAGGTGCAGGACGCCGCGGTCCGGTCCGAGGCGGCCCAGTTGCTCGCCCAGGCCGGCGCCGACCAGGCGGCCGTGGTGCCGTTGCGGGCGGACCTGGAGGCGGCCGACCCGGAGGTGCGGGTCCGCGCGGCCCGCGGGCTGGCCCGCTTGAAGAAGGCCGACCAGACCACGCTCACCGCGCTACGGCGGACGATGAGCACCGACGGGGTACCCGCGGTGCGGATCGCCGCGCGTAACGCGATGCTGGCGCTCGGTCACGAGCAGGAGCTCGGCATGGTCCGAATCCCGGCCGGTGAGTTCATCATGGGCACGTCCCAGGAGAAGGCCGGCTACCTGCTCAAGCAGTACGGCTGGAGCGCCTCCTGGGCGGTCAGCGAGATGCCCGCCCGCACGGTCGAGCTCAAGGAGTACTTCATCGACCGGACGCTGGTCACCAACGCGGCGTTCGCGGTGTTCACCGCCACCACCGGGTACCGGACGGTCGCCGAGCGGGAGGGCAGCGGCCACGTCAAGCTCGGTTCGCAACCGGACCTGGTCGAACTGCCCGGCGCCGACTGGGCCCACCCGCGCGGCCCCGGGACGAGCTGGGAGGCGATCCCGGACCACCCAGTGGTGCTGCTCTGCTGGCCGGACGTGCAGGCGTACGCCGACTGGGCCGGCAAGACCCTGCCGACCGAGCCGCAGTGGGAGCGGGCGGCCCGGGGCGACGACGGGCGGATCTGGCCGTGGGGCGACGTCTGGGATCCGGAGCGCTGCAACTCGGCGCTGCGGCACTCGGACATCTCGATCGTCCGGGAGGAGAGCTGGTCACGCTGGTGGGCCGGGTACGACCAGGTGCGTGACGGGCCGATGACCACACCGGTCGGCATGTTCCCGGCCGGGGCCAGCCCCTTCGGCTTGCTGGACTGCGCCGGGAACGTCTGCGAGCGCACGTCCGACTGGTACCGGGCCTACCCCGGGGCGCCGGACAAGTCGGAGCACTACGGGGAGAAGTACCACGTGCTGCGGGGCGGGGCGTTCCACCACCACCCGGTGCTGCTGCGCACCGGGGCGCGGGATTTCGCGCACCCGCTGTTCCGCACGGTCCACGACGGCTTCCGCTGCGTGGTGGACCTGGCCGAGTTCCTCGGTCAGTGAGCCGGGGCCGACTCGGCGACCGGCTGCACGGCCGGGATCGGCGGTGCGGGGGCCGGCACCGTGACCGGGCGGGTGCGCAGGGACCAGAGGACGGCCAGCGTCGCGGTCCAGACCAGGCCGGCGCCGAGCATGTGGGCGGCGACCAGAAGGACCGGCAGGTGCGTGAAGTACTGCACGAAGCCGATCAGGCCCTGCGCGAGCTCGACCACGACGAGTGTCAGCGCGGCCCTGACCGCGGCCGGCGGGGCCGGGACGGCGCGGAGCGCGAACCACAGCGCGACCGAGAGGCCGATCAGCAGGAACACCAGGTCGGCGTGGACCTGGGAGACCGCGGCCGGGTCGAGGCCGTTGCGTTTGGCGCCGCGGTCGCCGGAGTGCGGCCCGCTGCCGGTGACGACCACGCCCGCGGCGACGACGGCGAGACTGGCCAGCGTGGTGAGCGCGGCCAGGGCGCGGATCGGGGCGGGGACCAGGAGCACGGGCGCGCCGTCGCCCTCGTCGATCCGGCGCCAGAACGCGAACGCCAGGGTGATCAGCGCGATCGACAGCAGGAAGTGCATCCCGACGACCCACGGGTTGAGGTGGGTGAGGACGGTGATGCCGCCCATCACGCCCTGCATCGGGATGCCGAGCCCGACGACGATCGAGAGCCGGACCAGCGAGCGGCGGCGCGGCCGGCCCAAGGCGCCGAGGAAGCAGGCGATGGCGAGCCCGGCCAGCACGAACGTGAGGAGCCGGTTGCCGAACTCGATGACGCCGTGGACGCCCATCGCGGACGTCGTCGTGTACGACCCGTCGGTGCACTTGGGCCACGTGGGGCAGCCGAGCCCGGAGTCGGTGAGCCGGACGGCCGCGCCGGTGACGATCAGCGCGATGTTGGCGACCAGTGACGCGAGGGCCAGCGGGCGCAACCAGGCGGCGAACGGACGGTAGAGCGGCTCGAAGGACTTCACCCGTGGCATCGTACGCGCGAAATTGATCTTGAAAGAAAGGCCCGGTGTGATGGATCACCGGGGGACCGGTTTGCAGCCCCGGGATGAAATACGTAACGTTGGCGTAGTGAAAACCCAGGTGCAGCTGAGAGACGGTGCGGTGGCAACAGCCGCCGCGTCGGACGGCCGCACCCGGGATCGGGTCGCCCAGCTGCTGCTGGAGCGTGGCGCGGCCACCGCGGCCGAGCTCGGCGCCTGCCTGAGCCTGAGCCCGGCGGCGATCCGCAAGCACCTCGACGCGATGCTCGCCGACCAGCTCGTCGAGACCCGGGAGGTCCGTCGCACCGGCCCGCGTGGCCGTGGCCGCCCGGCCAAGGCGTTCGTGCTCACCGCCGCCGCGCGGGAGAGTCTTCCGCATCACTACGACAACATCGCCGCCGCGGCCCTGCGGTGGATCGCCCAGCACAACGGGCCGGAGGCGGTCACCGCGTTCGCCGGTTCGCAGATCCAGGCGCTGGAGGACCGCTGCCGTGCCGCTCTCGAAGAGGCCGGGCCGGACCCGATCGCCCGGGCGGAGGCGCTCGCCGACGCGCTGACCGCGGAGGGCTACGCTGCCAGCGCGACCACGATCGCGTCCGGCGGACAGTTGTGCCAGCACCACTGCCCGGTGGCCCACGTGGCTGCCGAGTTCCCTCAGCTGTGCGACGCCGAGACCGAAGTCATCTCCCGGCTCATCGGCACTCACGTGCAGCGCCTCGCCACCATCGCGCACGGCGACGGAGTGTGCACCACGCACATCCCGGCCCGTCCGGCGCCCGTAACAACCGCCGCAATCACGGTTAGGACAGATACATGACTGACCAGATCGTCACTCAGGAAGAGCACCTGGCCGCTCTTGGTAGGTACGAGTACGGCTGGGCCGATGCCGACGTCGCCGGTGCCACCGCGCAGCGTGGCCTGTCCGAGTCCGTGGTCCGCAACATCTCCGCGCTGAAGAACGAGCCGCAGTGGATGCTGGACCTGCGTCTCAAGGGCCTGCGCCTGTTCGGCCGCAAGCCGATGCCGTCGTGGGGCGCCGACCTCACCGGCATCGACTTCCAGAACATCAAGTACTTCGTCCGGTCCACCGAGAAGCAGGCCGCTTCCTGGGAGGACCTGCCGGAGGACATCAAGGCGACGTACGACAAGCTCGGCATCCCTGAGGCGGAGAAGCAGCGCCTGGTCGCCGGCGTCGCCGCGCAGTACGAGTCCGAGGTCGTCTACCACGCGATCCGTGAGGACCTGGAGGCCCAGGGCGTCCTGTTCCTGGACACCGACACGGCCCTCCGCGAGCACGAGGACGTCTTCAAGGAGTACTTCGGCACGGTGATCCCGGTCGGCGACAACAAGTTCGCCGCGCTGAACACCGCGACCTGGTCCGGCGGCTCGTTCATCTACGTGCCGAAGGGTGTGCACGTCGACATCCCGCTGCAGGCCTACTTCCGGATCAACACGGAGAACATGGGCCAGTTCGAGCGGACCCTGATCATCGCCGACGAGGGCAGCTACGTGCACTACGTCGAGGGCTGCACGGCGCCGATCTACTCCTCCGACTCGCTGCACTCCGCGGTCGTCGAGATCGTCGTGAAGAAGAACGCCCGGGTGCGCTACACGACCATCCAGAACTGGTCGAACAACGTCTACAACCTGGTCACCAAGCGCGCCACCTGCGAAGAGGGCGCGACCATGGAGTGGGTCGACGGCAACATCGGCTCCAAGGTGACCATGAAGTACCCGGCGGTCTACATGACCGGCCCGCACGCCAAGGGCGAGGTGCTGTCGATCGCGATGGCCGGTGCCGGCCAGCACCAGGACTCGGGCGCCAAGATGGTGCACGCCGCGCCGCACACCTCCTCGACGATCATCTCCAAGTCGATCGCGCGGGGCGGCGGGCGTACGTCGTACCGCGGTCTGGTCCAGGTCCTGGAGGGCTCCGCGCACTCCAAGAGCACGGTCAAGTGCGACGCGCTGCTGGTCGACACGATCTCCCGCTCGGACACGTACCCGTACGTGGACATCCGCGAGGACGACGTGAACATGGGCCACGAGGCGACCGTCTCCAAGGTCAGCGAGGACCAGCTCTTCTACCTGATGAGCCGCGGTCTGACCGAGGACGAGGCGATGGCCATGATCGTGCGTGGCTTCATCGAGCCGATCGCCAAGGAACTCCCCATGGAGTACGCCCTGGAGCTGAACCGCCTGATCGAGCTGCAGATGGAAGGGGCCGTGGGTTAATCAGCCCGGCCGTCGCAAAGAAGCTGACTAAGGAAGAAATGACTACCGAGGCCATCGCCCCGCCGAGCACCAAGTCGCAGGTGCTGCGCTCCTTCGACGTCGCCGACTTCCCGGCCCTCAACGGCCTGGAGGAGGAGTGGCGTTTCACCCCCCTCAAGCGCCTGGGTGACCTGGTCAAGGCCACGTCGCTGTCTGGCGCGGCCCCGGCGGTGGAGCACGACGACCTGCCCGCCGGGGTGACGGTGTCCAACGCCGACGACGTCGACCCGGTGCTCACCCCGTTCGACCGGATCAGCGCGCTCGCGTACGGCTCGGCCGCCGGCGTCACCGTGATCGAGGTGGCGGCCGAGGCCGAGCCCACCGAGGCGGCCGTGATCCACCTGGTCGGCAAGGGCGGCGAGGCCGCGGCCGCGCGCACCGTGGTCAAGGTCGGCAACTTCGCCAAGGCCACGGTCGTGCTGGAGCAGACCGGCACGGTCACCCTGGCCGACAACATCGAGGTGATCATCGGCGACAGCGCCCAGCTCACCTTCGTGACGGTGGCCGACTGGGCGAGCGACGCCGTGCAGGCGCAGCACGTGAAGTTCCGGGTCGGCAAGGACGCCCGCGTCCAGCACGTGCAGGTCACGCTCGGCGGTGACCTGGTCCGCCAGTTCACCAGCGTGGAGTACACCGGGCGCGGCGGCGACGCCGAGCTGTGGGGGCTGTACTTCGCCGACGCCGGCCAGCACCAGGAGCACCGCCAGCTGGTCGACCACTCGGTGCCGGACTGCCGCAGCTACGTGGGCTACCGCGGCGCGCTGCAGGGCGCGTCCGCGCACACGGTCTGGGTCGGCGACGTGCTGATCCGGGCGACTGCCACCGGCACGGACACGTACGAGATCAACCGGAACCTCGTCCTGACCGACGGGGCGCGGGCTGACTCCGTACCAAATCTGGAAATCGAGACCGGCGAGGTGGCCGGGGCCGGGCACGCGAGCGCCACCGGTCGTTTCGACGACGAGCAGCTCTTCTACCTGATGGCCCGCGGCATCCCGGAGAGCGAGGCGCGCAAGCTGGTCGTGCGTGGCTTCTTCGCCGAGCTGATCAACAAGATCCCGGTCGAGGAGCTGCGCGAGCGCCTGGGCGACGCCATCGAGGCCCGGCTGGTGGAGGCCGGGGCTTAATGGCTTTCGAGAACGTCGGGCCGGTGTCGGACATCGCGAAAGGCACCGCCCTCCAGGTGGAGGTCGACGGTGTCGAGGTCGCGATCGTGCACGCCGACGACGACAACTTCTACGCGGTACGCGATGAGTGCAGCCACGCCTCGGTGGCGCTCTCCGAGGGCGAGGTCGACGGCTGCACCCTGGAGTGCTGGCTGCACGGCTCGCGCTTCGACCTGCGTACCGGTGAGCCCTCCGGTCCGCCCGCCATCGACCCGGTGGCGGTCTACCCCGTCGAGATCCGCGACGGAGACATCTACGTTTCGACACAGACGAGCAATGGAGTAAACCCGTGAGCACCCTGGAGATCCGCGACCTGCAGGTTTCGGTGAAGCTGCCGGATGGCGAGCTGAAGCCGATCCTCGCCGGGGTCGACCTCACCATCAAGTCGGGCGAGACGCACGCCATCATGGGCCCGAACGGCTCCGGCAAGTCGACGCTCGCCTACTCCATCGCCGGCCACCCGAAGTACGAGATCACCGGCGGCTCGGTGACTCTCGACGGGCAGGACGTGCTCGCCCTGACCGTCGACGAGCGCGCCCGCGCCGGCCTCTTCCTCGCGATGCAGTATCCCGTCGAGGTCCCCGGCGTCTCGGTGGCGAACTTCCTGCGTACGGCGAAGACCGCGATCGACGGCGAGGCGCCCAAGCTGCGGACGTGGGCCGGCGAGCTGCGCGGCGCCATGGAGAAGCTGCAGATGGACCCGGCGTTCGCGCAGCGCAACGTCAACGAGGGCTTCTCCGGCGGTGAGAAGAAGCGGCACGAGATCATGCAGCTCGAGCTGCTCAAGCCGAAGATGGCGATCCTCGACGAGACCGACTCCGGCCTGGACATCGACGCGCTGCGGGTGGTCAGCGAGGGCGTCAACCGGGTCCGCGAGACCGGCGAGACCGGCTTTCTGCTGATCACCCACTACACGCGGATCCTGCGCTACATCAAGCCGGACTTCGTGCACGTCTTCGTCGGCGGCAAGATCGTCGAGGAGGGTGGCTCGGAGCTGGCCGAGGAGCTCGAGGTGTCCGGCTACGAGAAGTTCCTCGCCAAGGCCTAGGGGTAAAGATGAGCTTCGACGTCGCGCGGGTGCGCAAGGACTTCCCGATCTTCGAGCGGGAGGTGAACGGCCACCCGCTGGTCTACCTGGACAGCGCCAACACCTCGCAGAAGCCGGTGCAGGTGCTCGACGTCATGCGCGCGCACCAGGAGAGGCACAACGGCAACGTGTCGCGCTCGGTGCACACCCTGGGCACCGAGTCGACCGAGATGTACGAGGGCGCGCGGGCGAGGATCGCGAGCTTCATCGGTGCGGGCAGCCCCGATGAAGTGATCTTCACCAAGAACTCCACCGAGGCGATCAACCTGGTCGCGCACTCCGCAGGGCAGTTCCTCGCCCTGAAGGAGGGCGACGAGATCGTGATCTCCGAGATGGAGCACCACTCGAACCTGGTGCCGTGGCAGCTGCTCTGCGAGCGGACCGGCGCGACCCTGCGCTGGTTCGGCATCACCGACGAGGGCCGCCTCGACGAGTCCCAGCTCGACGAGCTGGTCAACGAGCGGACGAAGCTGGTCTCGGTCGCGCACATGTCCAACGTGCTCGGCACGATCAACGACCCGGCGCGGCTGGTCGAGCGGGCCCGTCAGGTCGGCGCGCTGGTCATGCTGGACGCCTCGCAGTCGGTGCCGCACTTCGCGGTCGACGTGCGGGCGCTGGGCGTGGACTTCATCGCGTTCACCGGTCACAAGATGCTCGGCCCGACCGGCATCGGCGTTCTCTGGGGCCGGTTCGGCCTGCTCTCCGAGATGCCGCCGTTCCTGGCCGGCGGCTCGATGATCGAGACCGTGACGATGGGGAAGACGACGTATGCGCCGCCGCCGGCCCGCTTCGAGGCCGGCACCCCGCCGATCACCGAGGCGATCGGGCTCGGGGCGGCGGTCGACTACCTCACCGGCATCGGCATGGACGAGATCCACCGCCACGAGCAGGAGATCACGGCGTACGCGCTGGAGCAGCTCGCGGCGGTCCCCGGCGTCCGCATCTACGGCCCGGCCTCACCCGTCAGCCGGGGTGGCACGGTGTCGTTCGGTGTCGACGGGGTACACCCTCATGACGTCGGGCAGGTCCTGGATGCGCTCGGCGTCGAGGTGCGGGTCGGCCACCACTGCGCCCGGCCGGTGTGCCAGCGGTTCTCGGTCCCGGCGATGACCCGGGCCTCGTTCTACCTCTACACGACCACGGAGGAGATCGACGCCCTGGCGCGCGGTCTCGACCAGGTGCGGAAGGTGTTCGGCTGATGCTCGACGGTCTGTACCAGGAGATCATCCTGGACCACTACAAGCACCCCCACGGGCGTGGCCTGCGCGAGCAGTTCGACGGCGAGGCGCACCACGTCAACCCGACCTGCGGCGACGAGATCACCGTCCGGGTCAACGCGGACATGAGCGATATTTCGTATGACGGCCTGGGCTGCTCGATCAGCCAGGCCTCCGCATCGGTGCTGCACGAGCTGCTCGAGGGCAAGGATTCGGCGACCATCGCCGAGGTCCACCGCGCGTTCGTGGAGCTGATGCAGAGCCGTGGCGCCGTCGAGCCGGACGAGGACGTGCTCGGCGACGGCATTGCTTTCGCCGGTGTGGCCAAGTTCCCGGCCCGGGTGAAGTGCGCCCTGCTCCCGTGGATGGCATTCAAGGACGCGGCGGCGCGCGCCGGTGTCGAGGTGGGCGCGAGCCCGGAGGTGAAGGCATGAGCAGCGAGACCGAATCCCTGCAGACCGTGGCCCACGACCACGGACATCACCACGATCACGAGCATGGACACGACCACGGGCACCACCACCACGATCACGGTCACGCGGGTGAGTCCGTGACGACCGTGGCGGCGGTGCCGGCCGGCGACACCTCCTCCGCCGACGACGAGGTTCCGAACTGGCTGGCCGAGGAGCGGGCCGCGGT
>KL571236.1:18988-19328 GCA_000715855.1 Actinoplanes liguriensis | reverse complement strand
AGATGTGTATAAGAGACAGGAGGTCCCCGAGGCGGGGGTCTCGGCCGCTGTGGAGAAGACCGGCCCGGTGAAGAAGGCGTCCGTCGACGACGTCGAAGAGGCGATGAAGGACGTCGTCGACCCCGAGCTCGGCATCAACGTCGTCGACCTCGGCCTCGTCTACGGCGTCCACGTCGACGACGAGAACGTGGTCACCCTGGACATGACGCTGACGTCCGCGGCCTGCCCGCTGACCGACGTGATCGAGGACCAGACCCGGCAGGCCCTGACCACCGGGCCGGGCGGCGGCCTGGTGCAGGACTTCCGGATCAACTGGGTGTGGCCTGTCTCTTATACACAT
>KL571236.1:17349-18747 GCA_000715855.1 Actinoplanes liguriensis | reverse complement strand
CCGTGGGGCCCCGACAAGATCACCGACGACGGCCGGGAGCAGCTCCGGGCGCTCGGCTTCAACGTGTAAAGACGTACATCCAAAGGGCGGTGCGCGCGAAGCGTGCCGCCTTTTGTCATTTTCCGATGGTAGAAACCGGACATGACTCCGACTCCGCCCTTCCCCGAGCTGGTCGCTCTCGTCGAGGAGCGTTCCGCGACCCTGCGGGCGGCCGCCGCGAGCGCGCCCGATCTGGCCGCCCCGGTTCCCGGCTGTCCCGGCTGGGCGCTGCGCGACCTGGTCGCCCACCTCGGCGGGGTGCAGCGTTTCTGGGCGCTCACGGTCACCGAGGCGGATCCGTCCGGCCCGCCGTCCCGGGAGCGGCACGGCAGCACGTCCCCGCAGAGTGACCTGCTCGAATGGTTCGGCGAGTCGACCCGGCTGCTCGCCGCGGCCCTGCTCGCGGCCGGGCCGGACGCGCCGTGCTGGGCGTGGTGGCAGCCGTCGGCGGCCCCGCTGACGGCCGGCGCGGTGGCCCGTCACCAGGTGCAGGAGGCGGCGGTTCACGCGTACGACGCCCTGGAAGCCCTCGGCAAACCGGAGCCGCTGCCCGCCGGGGTGGCCGTCGACGGCGTCAGCGAGTTCCTCAGCACCTGCCTCGGCTCGCTCGGCGCCTGGCCGCACCGCCCGGCCCGGGTGCAGTACCAGGCGATCGAGGGCCCGTCCTGGACCGTCGACCTGTCCCCGGCCGGGGCCGTCGCCGATCCGGCCGCCAGCGGTGACCCGGTCACCCGGATCCAGGGCACGGCCAGCGACCTGATCCTGCTCCTCTACCGCCGGATTCCCCTGGACGCCGTCCGCATCGACGGCGACCGCGAGGTGGCCACCCAGCTCCGGGAGTGGTCCCAGGTCAACTAGTCCACGCACGGTCCAGCGCGAGGGCGAGCCGCCGCAGCCACGGCTGCTCGTCCGGGTCGTCGACCAGCTCCGGATAGTCCAGCGCGAAGTTGGCCCACTGCACGTCGTCCAAGCCGAGCACGGTCTGCCCGGTGAACTCGTCGGCGTCGGAGCCCAGCTCCGGCCGCATCAGGTCGCGGACCAGCGCCAGGTCGACAGTGGTGTGCTCGGCCAGCAGCACCGCGTCGTAGAGGTCCTTGCCCTGCGGATACCAGTCGGTGAACAGCCAGAGCAGTTTCCACGCCAGCGACAGCCCGGCGGTGGCGGCCGGCACCGGCTCGCGGACGCCGGGCAGCGTGATCGGCGACGGTGGGATCGGCAGCTCCTCGCCGAACACGACGTCGACCTGCACGATCCCCTCCGGAACGCCCGGGACCTGGAACGGGATCACCAGACGGCGGCCGTCGGCCCGCTCGTACGTCCAGATGGCGGTCTCGGCGACCCGCTCCGGCCGCAGCCCGG
>KL571236.1:16534-17159 GCA_000715855.1 Actinoplanes liguriensis | reverse complement strand
GCTCACGGGCGGCCGCGCTGTCACTGGTCAGGCTCGCCGGGGCGACCACGAAGTCGAGGTCGCCGGGCTCGCGGGCGGCCGCGCCGACCCAGGCCGGCATCGCCATGCTGCCGCGCAGCACCAGATTCCCCGGCAGGACGGTCCCGGCGAGCACGGACAGCACGTGATTCGCGGCCGCTCGCCGGGCGGCCCGCCAGCGCTCCCCGACGCCCGGGTCCTTGAAGATCGGCTCGCCTGCCCGGAACGCGTCGGCGTGCTGTTTGAGCGCCGGATCGAAGACCAGCCCCTGCCGGGTGCCGCGCACGGTCCGATAGGTGGGCGGTAACCGGCGCGACATCATCCTGGGCAGCCAGCCCCGGTCGAGATTCAGGTTGCTGTCGGACACCACATACTCCTGTTCGGCGGAGACCGGGGGATGACCGGCCGCACGCAGGTCAGCGGTCAAGCGGTCGAGATGCATTGTCGCGGCGGTCCGGGTGACACCGTGGCAGCGCTGGTTGACGAAGCGGATCTCGGTGCCGTCCGCGGATCGTTTCCGCGCGTTGCGGGACAGCCGGGCGCCGTGCGACTCGGCCAGCTCGGTGAGCGACGCCAGATCTTCCGGCCGGGACACCGGCAGGCGCAG
>KL571236.1:13951-16307 GCA_000715855.1 Actinoplanes liguriensis | reverse complement strand
GCTCCCAGTAGCGCCCCGCGGGCTCGCCGGCCAGATCGCTGTCGCCCAGCGGCACCCCGGTGGCCCACGGCGTCGCCTCGATCTTGCTCCGCACCGGCTCGATCCCCGCGGCGCGCAGTCTCCCGCACCAGTCGTCCACCGCGGCGAGCTGCTCGGTCAGGGTGCCGCTGCCGCGCAGGGTCAGCATCGGCTGCGACGGCTCAGCCCCACGATCGAGCTCGATCTGCAGGAACGTGAGCCCGTGCTCGCCCGCGAACACGGCCAGTTCCGCCGCCTGCCGGGCCGCCACCGTCACGTGGATCTCGAAGTCCCCGGTTATCTCCTTCACGGCCGGGAGCGTAGCCCGGCCATCCGACAATTCCTCCAACAGATCGACGTTCACGCATAAGATTCGGGCGTGGAAAACTTCATCGCTCCCGACGGTCTCCGGCTCGCACTGCACCGGACGGGTCGCGGCGATCCACTGGTCTGCCTGCCCGGCGGCCCGATGCAGGCCTCGGCCTACCTCGGTGATCTCGGCGGCCTCGCCGCGCACCGCCTGCTGCTCGTCCCGGATCTGCGCGGCACCGGTGACTCCGCGGTGCCGGCCGATCCCGCGAGCTACCGGTGCGACCGCCAGGTCGCCGACGTCGAGGCCCTGCGCGAGCACCTCCGGCTGGACCGGTTCGACCTGCTCGGGCACTCGGCCGGCGCGACGCTCGCGCTGCTCTACGCGGTGGCCCGTCCGGAGCGGGTGCGCCGGCTGATCCTGGTCAACCCGAGCCCGCGCGCGGTCCACCTGGAGATCACCGACGCGGACCGGCGCGCGGTCGCCGAGGAGCGCCGCGGCGAGCCCTGGTTCCCGGAGGCGTTCGCCGCGCTCGAACGCGTGCAGACCGGCCAGGCCACCCCGGCCGACGGGCGGGCGCTCGCGCCGTTCATCTACGGGCGCTGGGATGCGGAGACGCAGGCCTATTCGGCCCGCGAGGCCGAGCAGAAGAACCGGGTGGCAGCCGCGGCCTACTACGCCGAGGGGGATTTCAACCCCGATGAGGTACGAGCGGGCCTCGCCCGCCTCGCCGCCCCCGTGCTGCTGATCGCGGGGGCGGCCGACCTGCAACTGCCGCCGAAGCACGCCGCCGATTACGCGGGCCTGTTCCCCCAG
This sequence comes from Actinoplanes liguriensis, assembly GCA_000715855.1. GTDB lineage: Bacteria > Actinomycetota > Actinomycetes > Mycobacteriales > Micromonosporaceae > Actinoplanes > Actinoplanes liguriensis. The sequence continues at coordinate 15,163 of KL571236.1, read as the reverse complement.
GCGGAGCTCGTGATGGTCCCCGGTGGCGGGCACTTCGCGTGGCTCGACGATGCCGACGGGTTCGTCCAGCGGGTCATCGGTTTCGCAAGAACGCGATCAGCAGTGGGTTGATCACATCGGGCCGCTCCAGACTCGGGAAATGCCCGGCCCAGTCCAGGGGGACGTGGCGCGCGTCCGGCAGCACCCCGGCCAGATGCTCCGCGATCTCCCGGAAGTCGGGCAGATCGTGCGCCCCGGAGAAGAGCAGCGTCCGGGCGGTGATCGTGGACAGGTCCCAGTCGACCTCGATCTGCTCCGGCTCCGGGTCCTCCGGCGGCTGCAGCTCGAAGACGCGGCGCTGCATGACGCGCAGCGCGTCCCGCACCTCGGGGCTCGCGGCCGGCCCGAGCCACGTCGCCACGTTCAGCTCCACCGCGGCATCCAGGTCACCGGCGTCGAGCAGCGCGTCCTCCCGTTCGGCGTAGGCCTGCCGCTCTGGGCTCTTCGGATGGCCCGCGAGCGCGCCGCAGAGCAGGACGAGCGCGGGAATCCGGTCCGGCCGGCGGGCCGCGAGCTCCAGCGCGACGTAACCGCCACCGGATGAGCCGACGAGCGCGACCGGCCCGTCGCCGAACAGCTCCGCGACGTCGTCCGCGTCGTTCCACGGCTTGCCGGGCAGCGGCGAGTCACCGAAGCCGCGCAGGTCGCAGCGGGTGACCCGGAAACCGGCCGCGGTCAGCGCGGGAACCTGTGGATCCCACATCCGGCGGTCGCCGACGGTCGAGTGGAGCAGCAGCACGTCCGGCCCGTCACCGGTCACCTCGTGAGCAATCGTCATCCGTCGAACCCTACTTGGCGGCGACCAAGGTCTTCTGCTTCACCGGCAGGACGCGGTGCTCGTCGAGCGCGTGCCAGGCGGAGGAGACGAACGGCGCGAGCGTCACCGCGAGGTAGCCGATCCCGGCCAGCAGCGCCCCGGTCCGCAGCCCCAGCTCGTCCGCGGCCCACCCGCCGAGCACGCCGCCGAGCGGGATGCCCGCCCAGGAGAACGCGATCAGCACACTCATGACCCGCCCCTGGACCCGTACCGGAATCCGCTCGTAGACCGCCGCGAGCAGGATCGGATTGATCGTGGACATCAGCGCTCCGGCCACCGCCGCCACGGCCAGGACCAGCCACAACCGGTCGCTGAGCGCCAGCGCGAACAACTGCGCGGCTGTCTCTTATACACAT
>KL571236.1:11510-13708 GCA_000715855.1 Actinoplanes liguriensis | reverse complement strand
CGACGATCGTCCACAGGATGTTCCCGGCCACCGCGCCGACCCCGAACGCGCTGCCCAGCACGCCGAGCGCGGCCGGCCCGTGCGGACCCTCGCGCACCCAGACCGGCACGAACACGGTCGCGAACGCCTGGTCGAAGAGGTTCGTCACGAACAGCAGCGACATGATGCCGATGATCAGGCGATCCTCGCGCACGTAGCGGAAACCGCAGCGCAGCGCCGCCGCGTAGCCACCCTCGTCCTCCTCGGCCGGGCCCGGCCCGGTCGCGCCGGTCCGCACGTAGAGCGAGATCAGCAGCGCGCACACCCCGAACGACGCCGCGTCCACCAGCAGCACCCGGGCCGGGCCGGCCGCCGCGACCAGCACCCCGGCCAGCGGCAGCCCGATCAGCGTCGCCACCCGGCTGATCCCGTCGTAGAGCGTGGTGCCGCGCTCGGTGGTCAGCCCGGCCTCCGCGATCACCCGTGGCAGCAGCGCCCGTTTCGCCGTGTCACCGAACCCGCGCAGCGCTCCGGCCAGGGCGATCAGGGCGAGCAGCGTGTGGTAGGAGATGTTCTCGGTCGCCGCCATCAGCGGGATGCCGCTGACCGCGAGCAGGCTCGCCACGTCCGCCGCGACCGCCGTCGACCGCGGGCCGACCCGGTCCACGATCGGGCCGCCGAGCACGCCCGCCAGCACGTACGGAAGCATCTCGGCGAAACCGGCGACCCCGGCCATCAGCGCCGAGCCGGTGCTGGTCAGCACCAGCCATGGCAGCGCCACGAAGGTGATCCGGCTGCCGAGCAGGGAGATCGCCTCGGCCGTGAGCAGGCCGGCCAGTCCGCGTCTCACCGCTGATTTCTCCTTTTCTCACGGAACCGCGGGAACATCTGCCATTGCACGACGACGTCTTCGCTGCCCGGGGGCGTCTCGCCGGGAAGATCGCCCAGGAACGCGCGGATCCGGGACGCCAGCTCCACGGCCTGTGCGGGGGACAGCCGCAGCGTCACGTCCTCGATCGCCACCCCGGCCAGCCACTCGGGTGGCATCTCGGCGGCCGACCCGAAGAACTCGTGCAGCCGATGGAAGCCGTCCGCCGCGGCCGCGCGCAGGTGCTCCGCGCTGTCGTTGCGCCGCGCCACCGTGCGCCACCAGCGCTCCCGGCCGGCGCCACGCCCGGGCACGTCCTCGACGAAGCCGTAGGCGGCGAGCTGACGCAGGTGGTAGCTGGTCGCCCCGGACGACTCACCGAGCCGGTCCGCGAGCCGCGTGGCGGTGGAGGCGCCGTGCTCGCGGAGAAGACCGAGAATGCGAACGCGGAGCGGATGCGCCAGACCACGCAACGATTGCGGGCCGAGCGCGCCGGAGGGTGCGGGCATCGACCCAACCTATCCATGCAAAGAAATCTTTGGAAGACGCTCGTCGATACGTTTTCGGGTGTTCAGGCCGGTGGCAGGTGGTCGATCACGTTGTAGCAGTCAAGTTTCAGACTGTTTCCATCACTCACGAACCGGCTGATCGACGCATTCCGCACGGCCCCCACGGACTCCTCCACCGCGGCCAGCCCGTCCCAGTCCAGATCCTCGATCACCGCGCGGAACATCAGCACCACCGCGTCGTGCGCCACGATCACGACCCGCCGCCCGGAATGCTCCCGGTGCAGATCCTCCAGAAAGGAGGTCAGTCTCGTCCGGATGTCCGCGAATGACTCCCCGCCCGGCGGCCGGTACTCCCAGATGCCGGCCTCGTCGCGTCGCGCCGGCTCGCAGGGGAAACGGGCCAGGACGGCCGCTCGGGTCATCATCTCCAGCTCGCCGAGCAACCGGTCCACCAGGCGATCGTCGGTGCTCGGTGGGGGAGTGTCCAGCCCGGAGGCCTCCGCCGCGAGCCGCCAGGTCTCCCTCGCCCGCAGGTATGGCGACGTGACAACGACCTCCGGGCGGCGATCCGCCGGCAGCGACGCCAGCCAGCCGCCCACCGCACGAGCCTGCTCCTGACCGAGATCGGTCAGGGGAACGTCGGCATCCCGCCCGCTCAGCGCGACCTCCAGCAGTTCCTGCGCATCCGCCTCCGGGAAGAGGACGTTGGCCAGGCTCTGCCCGTGCCGGATCAGGATCAGTTCCGCGACAGCCATGATCGGACCCTATCTGTCACGATCCGTCGCCGGGAAGACGCTCGCGGTGACGATCAAATTCAAGATCTTCATGTCCCATCTCCGCTG
>KL571236.1:10870-11281 GCA_000715855.1 Actinoplanes liguriensis | reverse complement strand
CCCCACCACCCATGACCCCACGCGGCCGTCGTCGCCGAAGCCACCGACGGACTCGACGCCGTCCACCGCACCCGCCCCGGGCCGGCCGTAATTCGCTGGCCGCGGCAGGGGACGCCCAGCATGATGACGGCGTGACCGACCTGACGACCCATGCCGCCGCACCAGTCCCCTCGGCCGAACGGCCCGGGCGACAGCAGCAGGCCGTCCGCGGAACGGCGGTGCCGAAGCAGCCGTCATGACCGCGGCGTTCCTGGCCGGGGTCGTCGCCGGGTACGGGATCGCGGTGCCCGTCGGGGCGATCGGCGCCCTGATCGCGAGCCTGAGCGCCCGCACGTCGCTGCGGGTCGGCGCCGCCGCCGGAATGGGCGCGGCCACCGCCGACGGCATCTACGCCCTGTCTCTTATACACAT
>KL571236.1:9330-10675 GCA_000715855.1 Actinoplanes liguriensis | reverse complement strand
GTATAAGAGACAGGCGCTGGGTCGGCGCCACCGTCCTGCTGGCCTTCGCGGCATGGACCGCCTGGTCAGCGCTCCGCGCCCCGTCCGCGAACCCGCGAGACGAACGCCCGGCCACGCCGTTCCGCGCCTACGCCGCGGTCCTCGCCCTGACGCTGCTCAACCCGGCCACCGTGATCTATTTCGCGGCCCTGGTCCTGGCCAACGGCGGCGTGGGCGGCGGCCCGTGGTTCGTGCTCGGAGCGTTCCTGGCCTCGGCCACGTGGCAGCTCTTCCTGGCCGGCGGCGGTTCCCTGATAGGCCGCCTGCTGACCAGCCCCCAAGGCCGCCTCACCACTGCCCTGACGTCCAGCCTGGTAATAGCCGTCCTGGCCGCCCGCCTCCTCCTGAACACCTGACCCCGCCGCCCCCACCCCCAGCTGGCACTGAGGGCTCGTTTCGGGCTCGGATTGAGCCGTGAGTGCCAGCCGCCGGCGGGCGGGGAACTGCCGGGGCAACCGGTGCTGCCGCGTGGACGCGCGATCCGGCGGGAGCTGGGTGGGGCGGCTCATGGCGTACCCAATTGGGGTTTATAGGTGTTTTGATGCCTCTCGCTTTGACAACGGGGACAGGGCGGCGGCGTGGGACGCCAGGTAAGCGCGCACCGCCTCCGGATCGGTCCGAGCGTAGTGACGCAGCGCCCACCCGATCGCCTTGCGGACAAAGAAGTCCTGGTGAGCCGCCTGCCGGGTGCAGTAGTCGAAGAGCCGGGCGGTGTCCGTCGACGCGCCGTAGTGGAGCTGATGCAGGATCGCCGTGCGGATCAGCCACAGCTCGCCGGACCCGGACCACTCGTCCATCCGCGTCACCAGGGCGGGGTGGCGCCGGACCAGACCGCCGACGAACCGGGTGGCGAGCGGGTCGACCGTGTCCCACCAGGACTTCGTGGTGATCAGCTCCTCGGCGACGTCGAGGAACCCGGCGCCCGGGACCGTGCGGTGGGCGACGAGGTAGTCGCAGGCGAACTGCTGATATTCCCTCTCGTCGCGCGCCCAGCACCCGCGGACGATCTCGGCGAGCTCCGCCTCGGTGGGTTTCGGCAGGCCGGTGAGGGCGGCGCGCGCGGCGGACCGGCGGGCGGTGGCGCTCAGGCCGAGGAACGGGAACCTGTCCCGCATGTACGCCTCCATGGCCGGTGCCCGGGCGTCGTCCCGGCCGGCCTCGAAGTCGTTCGTCAGCCGCCCCAGAAGCACCGTGCTCAAGCTCATGCCGCGGATCCTGCCACCGTAGTCTGACAAGAATGGGTGAACGGCCGGCCGCCGGCGGCGGCAAATGGGTGGACGTCGCACCGGAGCGGCTCGAACGCTGG
>KL571236.1:0-9103 GCA_000715855.1 Actinoplanes liguriensis | reverse complement strand
AAGAGGGTCTGCTCCTGGTCGCCGAGGACGGTGCGGAGGCGACGCTGCAGGCCCCGCCCGGCGCGGGTGAGCCGGCGACCGTGACGGAGCTCATCGCCGCCGCGCGGACGCCGCGCAGGCTGGGGCTGCTGCTCGCGCGCAAGGGCGCGGTCGCGGCCGGCGTCGCCGATGGGACCGAGCTGGTCGCCTCCAAGGTGGACACCCACTACGTGCAGGGCCGGACGGCGGCGGGCGGCTGGTCGCAGCAGCGTTTCGCGCGGCGGCGGGACAACCAGGCGAAGGCGGCGACCGCGGACAGCGCCGGCATCGCCGGGCGCATTCTTCTTCCCGAGGTACGGACGATGACCGCCCTGGTCACCGGCGGAGATCGGGCCGCGATCGACGCGATCCTGGCGGAACGCCGGCTGGCGCCACTGGCCGCGCTGCGGGCCGGCCGCCTGCTGGACGTGCCCGAGCCACGCCACGCCGTCCTGCTGAGCGCGATTCCGATGGCGCGGGCGGTCCCGATCCTGATCCGCGGGTCCTGAGCGTGGATCCGGCCGCCGTCCCGCGCCAGGTGCGGGTCGGCGGCCGGAGGTCACCATGGCCGGAAGCGGTCAGTCTCCCTCTTTGACAGCGCCCGGAGCGAAGGTGTCGCACTGCTTGGGATCGCCCGAGTTGTAGCCGGTGCTGAACCACTTCTGCCGGTCCGCCGACGTGCCGTGGGTGAACTCGGCGGGGTTGATGCTCCCACCGTTGCGTTGCTGGAGTGTGTCGTCACCGATCTGGCCGGCCGTCTGGATGCCTTCCTGGATGTCGGTGGCGGTCAGGCTCTTGAAGATCTTGTTGCCCTTGGCGTCGGCCGTGCCGGTCGCGCCCTTCGCCCACGCCCCGGCGTAGCAGTCGGCCTGCAGTTCCAGCTTGACCGACTCCAGGTTCGCCTGGTCGGGGTTCGAGTTCTGCGCCTGGCGCATCTCCGCCTCGGTGCCGAGCAGGTCCTGCACGTGGTGACCGTACTCATGCGCGAGCACGTAGGGCTGCGCGAACTCGCCCGGCGCGCCCAGCTCCTTGGCGAGCTGCTGGTAGAAGGTCAGATCGATGTAGACCTTGTTGTCCGAGGGACAGTAGAACGGGCCGACGCCGGAGTCCGCCGCGCCGCAGCCGGTGCTGACCTGACCGGAGAAGACGTGCGTGACCGATTTCGTGTACTGCTTGCCGAACGCGTCGGGCAGCTCGGTCGCCCAGTACGCCTGGATCGAGTTGACGTAGAGCACGTTGCGGCAGTCCAGCTGCTTCTTGGCGTCGGCCTGCTTGCACTCCTGTTCGATCTTCGCGTTGTCGCCGCTGCCCGAGTCGCCGCTGCCGCCGCCCAGGTTGTTGATGCCGAAGTAGCCTCCGACCAGCGCCAGCAGGACCGTGACGATGATGCCGGTCAGGCCGCCGCCGCCGATCGGCAGACCGCCGAGGCCACCTCCGCCACCACCTGATCCGCGCCCGTCCTCGACCTGACTGGTGTCGATCTCGGCGTTCTCATTGAGTTCCATGCCGTCCTCACTTCGCCACGGTTGCCACGCGTGTACCCGATGATCTTGCTGCCTAATCGATTGGGAGGTGCCGCTGAGGCCCGGGTAATATGGCGCGGTGCTGCTCCGCGAAGGCTGACCTGCCGATTTCCCAGTTGCGTCCGAGTCAGCCCGATCCCCGAGAGCGAGAAGCCTTAAATGATCACCGCCACCGGACTGGAACTCCGCGCCGGCGCACGAATCCTGATCTCCCCGACCACCCTACGGGTGCAGCCCGGTGACCGGATCGGCCTTGTCGGCCGCAATGGCGCGGGCAAGACCACCACGCTCAAGGTGCTGGCCGGCGAGGGCATCCCGTATGCGGGTCAGGTCGAGCGGACCAGTGAGATCGGTTACCTTCCGCAGGACCCGCGTACCGGCGACCTGAACGTGACCGGCCGCGACCGGGTGCTCTCCGCCCGCGGGCTGGACACCATCCTCGCCGAGATGCAGAAGCTCGAGATCCAGCTGGAGGAGAGCTCCGAGGACAAGCTCGTCCGGCGCTACGGGCAGCTGGAGGACCAGTTCTCCGCGCTCGGTGGCTACGGCGCCGAGGCCGAGGCCGCCCGCATCTGTGCGAACCTGGGGCTGCCCGACCGCGCGCTGGCCCAGACGATCGGCACCCTCTCCGGCGGTCAGCGCCGCCGGATCGAGCTGGCCCGCATCCTGTTCGCCAACTCGGGGCAGAACGGCAAGGGCATTCTGCTTCTCGACGAGCCGACCAACCACCTCGACCAGGACTCGATCGCCTGGCTGCGCGGTTACATGGCGCAGCACAAGGGCGGCCTGATCGTGATCAGCCACGACGTCGAGCTGCTCGACGCCGCGGTGAACAAGGTCTGGTATCTGGACGCGAACCGCTCGGTCGTCGACATGTACAACATGGGCTGGAAGACGTATCTCGAGGCGCGCGAGACCGACGAGCGCCGCCGTCGCCGGGAGCGCGCCAACGCGGAGAAGAAGGCCGGCGCCCTGATGGCCCAGGCCGACAAGATGCGGGCCAAGGCGACCAAGACGGTGGCCGCGCAGAACATGGCGAAGCGTGCCGAGAAGCTGCTCGGCGGCCTGGAGGAGGTCCGTTCCTCGGACAAGGTGGCGAAGGTCCGCTTCCCGAGCCCGGCCCCCTGCGGCAAGACCCCGCTGACCGGGCACGGCCTGTCGAAGTCGTACGGGTCGCTGGAGATCTTCGCCGATGTCGACGTGGCGGTGGACCGCGGCTCCCGGGTCGCGATCCTCGGCCTGAACGGCGCCGGCAAGACCACCCTGCTGCGCATCCTCGGCGGCATGCTGGAGTCGGACACCGGCGAGGTGCGCGCGGGGCACGGCCTGCGGCTCGGCTACTACGCCCAGGAGCACGAGACCCTGGACGTGGACCGGACGATCCTGGACCACATGCGCAGCGCCGGCTCCGAGCAGACCGACACCGAGCTGCGGAAGATCCTGGGCGCGTTCCTCTTCTCCGGTGACGACGTGGACAAGCCGGCCGGCGTGCTCTCCGGTGGGGAGAAGACCCGGCTGGCGCTGGCCACCCTGGTCTGCTCCGGGGCGAACGTGCTGCTGCTCGACGAGCCGACGAACAACCTCGACCCGGTCAGCCGGGAGCAGGTGCTGGACGCGATCGCCAACTATCCGGGCGCGATCGTGCTGGTCACCCACGATGCCGGCTGTGTGCAGGCGCTGAAGCCGGACCGCGCGATCCTGCTGCCGGACGGCGACGAGGACGCGTGGAGCGACGACCTGCTGGAGCTCGTCGAGCTGGCCTGACCCCTGTTCCGCCCGATGCCGATGATCCAAGGATCATCGGCATCGTCAGTTGTCAACTGGTGCCCACACAGACAGTGCGATGTTCGGGCGTTTGCGGGCACGTCGGACTTGCGCCCGTACGTGCCGACCATCCCGCACAGGCCCTCCACGGCCCATGCACAGCGTGTCCGGGCGGTCTCGGACGGTCGCGCCTCGATCGAGTGTTTCTGCAGGTGATCGATGGTCTTGGAGAGCCCGTTGAGTGACCTGGGACACGCCGTAAATGTCGCTCGCGACGCAGTCAGCAAACGGTCTGACATTGATGCCCGTGGTAACCGTCAAGTTCCTGACAGTAATAAATGGGCACGTTCCTCGACGCGAGATGCCTGGCGCATGATCGTTGGAGGCGGTGTAATAGGTGGGACCGTATCTGACCGCACTGTCTGCGACGTGAGGATTCAAGATGGCAGCCACTGGCACAGCTACCAGTACTGAGAAGGGTCGTCGAATCGTCGGTAGCGAGCGGCAGTCGCTCGCCAAGGACCTGGTGAAGCGTTACACCTCCGGTGAGAGCATCCGGGCGCTTGCCGCTTCGACCGGCCGGTCCTATGGATTCGTCCACCGCGTGCTCACCGAATCGGGTGTGCAGTTGCGCCAGCGTGGCGGCGCCCGCCGCCGCAAGAAGGCGTGACAGCGGCCGACGCCGGGCCGGTAACAACGTCAACCGCCGACGAAGTAGGCGTTCGCTACGAACAGGCTGGGCCGGTCGCGACGGTCACGTTGTGCCGGCCCGACGTTCTCAATGCACAGACTCCGGCCATGTGGGCGGAGCTCAGCAACATTTCCCGGAAATTGCCCGGCGACGTCCGCGTCGTCATTGTGCGAGCCGAAGGTCGCGCGTTTTCTGCCGGCCTGGATCTGTCTGTTGCCAAGGGCGACGGCGATTCCTCACTGGCTCGCTTGGCGCAGTTGTCAGCCGCCGACTGTGCCGATCGGATTGCGGGCTTCCAGACCTCGTTCACGTGGTTGCGAAGTCCGTCCATCGTGTCCATCGCGGCGGTGCAGGGACATGCCATTGGCGCCGGCTTCCAGTTGGCGTTGAACTGTGACATGCGAGTGCTCGCCGACGACGCACGGTTCTCGATGGCCGAGGTGACACTCGGCCTGGTGCCCGATCTGGGCGGGACGAAGCGGCTCACCGAGCTGGTCGGGCCGTCCCGGGCACTGGAGATCTGTGTCACCGGCCGGCGGATCCCGGCTGACGAGGCGGACCGGATCGGCCTCGCCACCGCCGTGGTCCCGCGGACCGAGCTGGACGACGCGGTCGCCGACCTGACAGCCGCCGTGCTGGCCGGGGACGCGAACGCGGTCGCCGAGATCAAGGGCCTGCTGGCCGGAGCTTCCGGCCGGTCGTACGCGGAGCAGGACCGTGCCGAGCGGGAAGCGCAGACCCGCCGGCTCGCGGAGCTGCTCGGGTCCGGAGAATAGAAGGGACCGCTCAGGGCAGCGGAGCGGTCTCAGGAATAGCGCCTTCGCCTCCCGGGTTGTCGTCCTTTGCGGCACCCGGGAGGTGAATGGCATGAGCATGACCAGCTGGAACATGCTGCGCTCGATCCAGAGCGCGGACAAGGTAGCGAAACACGAGATCACACCCGGCACGACGAAACGGATCATGCGTTTCGCCCGGCCCTATCGGCGCGACATCGTGGTGTTCCTGATCGCTGTCGTCTTCGACGCGGTCATCGGCGTGGCCACCCCGCTGCTCGCCGGCGACGTGGTCAACGCGATCACCCGCGGCGGGTCGGGAGCATCCGCGACGGTCATCCGGATCGCCCTGGTCATCGCCGGGCTGGCGGTCGCCGACGCGCTGCTGTCCCTGGCCCAGCGGTGGTATTCGGCGCGCATCGGCGAGGGCATCATCCTCAGCCTGCGTACCCGGGTCTACGACCACGTGCAGCGCATGCCGTTGCAGTTCTTCACCCGTACCCAGACCGGCGCCCTGGTCAGCCGGCTCAACAACGACGTGGTCGGTGCGCAGCGCGCGTTCACGTCGACGCTCTCCGGCGTGCTCAGCAACGTCATCCAGCTGGTGCTCACCGCCGTGGTGATGTTCAGCCTCTCCTGGCCGATCACCGTGCTGTCGCTGGCGCTGCTGCCGGTCTTCATCATCCCGGCGCGGCGGGTCGGCAAGCGGCTCGCCGAGATCACCCGGGAGTCGTACAACCTCGACGCCAAGATGAACGCGACGATGACCGAGCGGTTCAACGTCTCCGGCGCGCTGCTGGTCAAGCTCTTCGGCCGGCCCGACGCGGAGGCGGCCAAGTTCGGCGAGCGGGCCGAGCGGGTCCGCGACATCGGGGTGCAGCAGGCGATGTTCTCCCGCACCTTCTTCGTCGCGATGCTGCTGGTCGCGTCGCTCGCGCAGGCTCTGACGTACGGCCTGGGCGGCTGGCTGGCCGTCCGTGGCGACGTGTCGGCCGGCACCGTGGTGACGCTGGCTCTGCTGCTCACCCGTCTCTACGGCCCGCTCACCGCGCTCAGCAACGTGCGGGTCGACGTGATGAGCGCCCTGGTCTCGTTCGACCGGGTGTTCGAGGTGCTCGACCTGAAGCCGGGCATCGCCGAGAAGCCGGACGCGACACCGATCCCGGCCGGGTCGGGGCGGGTCGAGTTCCGGGACGTGCGGTTCCGCTATCCGAGCGCGGCCGAGGTGTCGCTGGCGACCCTGGAGGACGTGGCGACCCTGGACCGGACGGAGAGTGCCCCGGTCCTGCACGGCGTCGATTTCACCGTCGAGCCGGGGCAGCTGGTCGCGCTCGTCGGCCCGTCCGGCGCCGGCAAGTCCACCACGTCCATGCTGCTCTCCCGGGTCTACGACGTCACCGATGGCGCGGTCCTGGTCGGCGGCGTCGACGTCCGCGACGCGACCCTGGACTCGCTGCGGGACACCGTCGGCGTGGTCACGCAGGACTCACATCTGTTCCACGAGACGATCAAAGAGAATTTGGCGTACGCCCGTCCCGGCGCCACCGAGGACGAGATGTGGGCCGCGTTGGAGGGCGCCCAGGTCGGCGATCTCGTCAGGGCGCTGCCCGACGGTCTGGACACGGTGGTCGGCGAGCGGGGCTACCGGTTCTCCGGTGGTGAGAAGCAGCGCATCGCGATCGCCCGGCTCCTGCTCAAGCAGCCGTCGATCGTGATCCTCGACGAGGCCACCGCCCACCTGGACAGCGAGTCGGAGGCGGCCGTGCAGCGGGCGCTGACGACGGCGTTGCGCGGCCGGACGGCGCTGGTCATCGCGCACCGGCTCTCCACGATCCGGGAGGCGGACCTGATCGTGGTGCTCGACCACGGCCGGGTCGTCGAGCGGGGCACGCACGAGGCGCTGGTCGCGGCCGGCGGGCTCTACGCGGATCTCTACCGCACCCAGTTCGCCACGTCCGCAACGTTCTTCCCCGAGGAGGATGTGGAGATCGTCACCGTTCCGGCCGGTACCGTGGAGCCGTGACGGGCTTCCTGGTCTTCGCGGTGGTACTGGCCGCCCTGCTGTGGGCGTTCGCGCGGTTCGGCGTGTGGGTGAGGCGCAAGGGCATCGGCGGTGGCCTGATGGGCCCGATCGACGAGGCCTGGCACCCGTCCGCGGACAGGTTCCGCCGCGAGACCGCGATCCACGAGCAGCGCGTCCTCCCACCCCGCCCCGGCGACGACTCGTTCACAGGGTGAGCGGCACGACCTCGATCCGCTGCTCGTCGCCGGTCACGGCGGCTTCTGCCTCGGCCCGGCTCAGGTAAGCGCCCGCCGCCACCGTCCCGGCCATGACCACGAAGAGGTAGCGGCCCTTCTGACCGACCTCGTCCCGCGAGGCCATGGCCGCCGTCATCTCGCCGTCCGGGCCGCCGCCGAGCACGCGCGCCCGCCACGGGGGGAGACGGCCGTCGGCCAGGTCGATCGCGAACGGGCTGGGCTCCCAGAACTCGCCGTCGTCCTCGTGGCAGCCGACCGCGAGGCAGCTGATCCGGTCGGCGATCCCGTCCGGGCCGAGGAGTTCCAGCACGCCCGGCGCGGCCACCCGGACGGACAGCGCCGGATAGCGGGTCCGGATCTGGAGTTCGCGGACCGGCTTGAAGACCAGGTCGATGCGGGTGCGCGGTCCGTTCTCCGCCTTGGGGCTGCGGAACAGCACGACGCTGTGGCTCGCGGTGTAGCCCCACAGCGTGAACTCCCGCTCCCAGCCGAACACGACCGTGCCCGGCGTGAGCTGCTGCTCGGTGAACCACTCACGCTGCATGGTGGTCCGCGGCCTCTCGCAGGGCGGTGAACTCGCGGACCAGGTCCGGGAGCTGGAAGTGGGCGTTCAGGCCGCTCGGGTTCGGCAGGACCCAGACCGGGACGTCGCCGACCGTGTCCGGCTGGCGGCCGATCCGGGCCTTGGGGCGGGCGAACGCGGCACGATACGCGGTGACGCCCAGCACGGCCAGGAAACGGGGCTGATGCCGGCGGGCCAGCCCGGCCAGGATCGCGCCGCCGGTGACCAGCTCCTCCGGGGCGAGCTCGTCGGCCCGGGCGGTGGCGCGGGCGACGACGTTCGTGATGCCGAGCCCCAGCGCCGGCAGCAGGTGCTGCTCGGCGGGGTGCAGCAGCCGCTCGGTGAAGCCGGCGCCGTGCAGGGTGGGCCAGAAACGGTTGCCGGGGCGGGCGAAATGGTGGCCGGTCGCGGCCGAGTAGAGGCTCGGGTTGATCCCGGAGAACAGGATGCGCAGGCCCGGCCCGACGAGGTCGGGAATGGTCCGGTTGCCGGCCGCCGCGACCTCCTCGGCCGTCGGCTTCGCGAAGACCGTCACAGCGCGCGCAGGACGCCGCCGTCGACCGGAACCACGCAGCCCGTCACGTAGCTCGCCGCCGGGGACAGCAGGAACGCCGCGACACTGCCGAACTCCGCCGGCTCGCCGATCCGCCGCACCGGGATGCGCTCGGACACCTCGGCCGCGGCGGTCGCCGGGTCGCCGGTCATCTGGAACAGCTCACGATTGCGGTCGGTCATGAACCGCCCCGGCATGATCCCGAACACCCGGATGCCGCGCGGACCGTACTCGTCGGCCATGTCCTTCGCCGCCATCGCCAGGCCCGGCCGCAGCCCGTTGGAGAGCCCCAGCCCGCTCAGCGGCGACTTCACCGACGTGGACAGCACCAGCCCGATCCCGCCGCCCTCGGGCAGCGCCGCCGCGAACGTCCGCACCGCGCGCAGCGAGCCCAGGAACACCGTCTCGAACGCCGTGCGCCACTGGTCGTCGGTCATGCTCGCGGCCGTGCCCGGCGCCGGCCCGCCCACCGAGACCAGCGCGCCGTCCAGCCGGCCGAACCGCTCGGCCGCCGTGTCCACCAGCTCGCGCGGGGCGTCGGGGTCGGACAGGTCGGCGGTCACCCCGACGGCGTTCGCACCGAGCTGGTCGACGGCGTCGGCGACCTTCTCCTCGTCGCGCGACGAGATCACCACGCGGGCGCCGTCGGCAACCAGCGCCTGCGCGGTGGCGAAGCCCAGCCCCCGCGAGGCGCCGGTGAGGATGAAGACACGATCGGCCAGCCCGAGATCCATGCGGTCTATCTTCCCAGAGCGGCGGCGGTGGCCGCGTCCGCCGGGAGGAAGGCCTCGATCGCCAGCTCGGAGAGGGTCACGTCACGCGGCGTGCCGAGCACCGAGGTGATGGTGAAGAAGCTCAGACCGGCGTACCGCAACGGAACGACGACCCCGAGCGGCCCGCCGGCGAGCTCGCCACCGGGGTAGCCGCCCAGCTCGGCGCGCAGCTCGCGGAGCACCGGGT